>NZ_JBQQBV010000009.1:0-299230 GCF_052246355.1 Streptomyces sp. 3N207
CTTCCCCACCACCGCCCGGGCCCTGGAACAGCGCAACGACATGCTGCGCAAACTCAGCACCATGCCCCCCGCCACGGAGGGACGACCGGCCCACTCGGCCCTCACCCTGCCCGAATTCATGCCCACGACGTGAACCCGGGCACGCGCACGGACGACGGACGCCACCGGAATTTGCCGCTCTGGCCTTGGAGTTCAGCGGCGATGGACTCGGAACCCGGCAGGCCGACCCGGACATCGGGATCGGCCCCATCGCCACAGACGGTGCGAGGGCTCGCTGAGCGGAGTACGCCGGACAGCGCCGCCTCCGACCGACCGGTCAGTATGCCCTCAGTGCCTTCGCGCAGGGCAGTTCGTCGGCGCGTAACGGTTCAACGTCAGGTCCGTCGCCCGGGTCCGATCCTTCTCCTGGCCCCCGGCGACGCGGCTGCCGGACGAGCCCGATCAAGGCTCAACCGGCATGTGACGGCTAGTTACGAGGGCGCGGCGGTCAGCCGTCCGGCGAGCCGCAGTCCGATGCCTTCAGCCGGTTGCTGGAGCACCGGGCGGCCCAGGCGACCACCAGGAGACAGACGCCCATGAGCGGATATCCCATGACGATCTTGGCCACGCCCCGCGCATCGACCTTGTCCGCTTGGTAAAGGTGCCCCTGGACGGCGTACCGGACGCCGAAGAGGAAGTAGTCCTTGGCGGATCCGGTCCGCCAGGAAATGCCGGCGGCGATCGCGACACCGAGCATGCCGCCGATGGCGGGCACGATCGACTCCTTGCGCCTCAGCCGGTCTGCGGCGATGGCCACCGCGACGACGCTGGGGGACGTGTGACGTGCGTCAGAGACGGAAGGCTGCCTGCTCGGCGCGCCGCCGAATCGGCGGAGAGCGCACGCGACATGTGTCCGGGTATTCCGAAGGGCGGTCAGGTCACGTCCGACGTCCCGGGCTCGGCTGGCCCGCGATCGTCAAGCCCGTCTTCGGCAGTGGCACCGTCGGTGTCACCGTGGTCGAGTCAGGGACGGTCGGAGGCAGTTCACGAGTGTGTTGCGGCGGTTGGCGGCAGTCCTGGACCGGCTGGCGGAGGCGCGTAGGGTGTCCCGATGCGCTTGCTGAACCTGCGTCACTCGGCCCGTGCGATCGTTCTGGACGAGGAGGACCGCATCCTGCTGTGCAGGTTCGCCCTTCCGGAGAGGGTTGTCTGGGCAGCTCCGGGAGGAGGCATCGAGGCCGGTGAGACACCTCACGCGGCACTGCGCCGCGAGCTGCATGAGGAGATCGGGCTCGTGATCGACGGGACGCCGCCGCACGTGTGGCATCGGAGAGTCGTCGCGTCCGGCTATGTGCGCGGGTATGACGGCGCGATCCAGGACTACTTCCTCGTCCGCACCGCGGCCTTCCAGCCAAACGGTGCACTGTCGAGGGACGAGCTGGCTGCCGAGAACATCACGGGGTTTCGGTGGTGGCGGCTGGCGGAGATCACCGACTACCAAGGGCCCGATGTCTTTGGTCCGCGTGATCTCGCCGGTCCACTGACGAGGTTGATCAAGGATGGAATCCCCGACCAGCCACTGCAGCTTGGTCCGTGAGTCTGATGACCCGTTGGTGAATGACCTGGTGTTCCAGTGGTGAGGCCGCTCGGCACTTGACGGCCAGGAGCCGGCGCTGCGCGGACTGTTCGGGGACGTGGAACGGACAGCGGGCGCAGGCCAGCCGGTGCGGGCAGTTGGCGAAGAAGTCATAGCTGCAGTAGCCCTCGCCCAGGTCGTCGTACTTCCCGGGTTGTTCTCCGCCTGCGGCGGCTTGGGTGAAGGATGGGCTCGCGGTCGATGAGGACCTGGATGGCGCGCAGAAGTGGTCGGCCTTCTTGCAGGCGGCGGGTGAGGGTGCGCTCCAGGATCGCGGCGTAATAGCGGGTGCTGGCGCGTTTCTGCCCGGTCTTGCGGTCGGTCGGGTCGGGCTGGGGCGGCCGGATGAGCCAAGCGTCGATGAGCTGGCCGACGATGGGGTCGACGGGCCATTGGTTACTCTCCGGCCCATAGAAGGAGGAGGCCATGGCACTGGTCAAGAAGGGCGCACGCCGCATCACCGTCGACGGCGTCACCTACCGATGGAGAACCCGAGGGCGACCAACTTATGACCAGGGACTGGTCTGGGGTCCGCTGACTTACGCCGTCGAACATGCCGAGACGCCGGGCACCACTTTGGTGGTCACCACCGACCAGCCGCATCCGAGCAACTCGTTCGACATCCCCGCCAGGCCCGTACTGCCCGCGGAGGTGGCCGCCACGATCCGCACGGCTCGCGCCAAAGGCTGGACACCTGAGAAGCCCGGATCCCCCTTCCTTCTCAACCAGGCCCAGGGCTTCGTGCCTGCTGGCTGACCGGCACAGCCGCAGCAAACTGCGCTGGAAGCGGGGGAGTCCCTAGTTCCGCTCGCGCGCGGGATGGACGTCAGAAATCGAAACTCCCCAGATTCTCCCCAGGTGTGATCACGGCAGGCCGCTGGGTCGGACCAGCCCGGCGGTCCGCCGTGAATCCCAAGGACAGACGGGCGTATAACCTGGGAAAATGCTCCCCGAAGTCACAGCCACGCGCTACGTCACACCACTGCGCGAGGGCGGTTCGCTCCCCGGTCTGGTCGAGGCCGACGACCTGGGGACCTATGTCATGAAGTTCACCGGCGCCGGGCAGGGCCGCAAGACCCTGGTGGCCGAGGTGCTGTGCGGTCGGCTCGCCCGGCGGC
The DNA here is from genome assembly GCF_052246355.1 of Streptomyces sp. 3N207. Lineage (NCBI taxonomy): Bacteria > Bacillati > Actinomycetota > Actinomycetes > Kitasatosporales > Streptomycetaceae > Streptomyces > Streptomyces sp. 3N207. Next base: position 2,734 of record NZ_JBQQBV010000009.1, read on the forward strand.
TCGGCCTGCGGGTGCCCGAGCTGGTGCGGACCTGGCTCGATCCGGTGATCGGCCTCGCCGAGCCGGACGAGGAGGTTCAGGAGCTCCTGAAGGCGAGCGGTGGGCTCAACCTCGGTATGGACTTCCTGCCCGGCTCGCTCGGCTTCGATCCGCTCGCCTACCAGGTGGGCCCTGAGGAGGCCGGCCGGGTGGTGTGGTTCGACGCGCTGGTGAACAACGTCGACCGCTCCTGGCGCAACCCCAACATGCTGGTGTGGCACGGCGATCTCTGGCTGATCGACCACGGTGCGACGCTGATCTTCCACCACAACTGGCCCACCGCGCAGGCCGCAGCGGAGCGCCCCTACGACGCCTCCGACCACGCACTGGCCCCCTTCGCGCCGCTGACCGAGGAGGCCGCGGCCGAGCTGGCGCCGCTGGTCACCGAGGAACTGCTGTCCGAGTGCGCCGCCGAGATCCCCGACGAATGGCTCGTGGACGAACCGGGCTTCGAGAACCCGGACGAGGTACGCGCCGCGTACACCAAGGTCCTGGCGTCCCGCGCCCGTACGATCCATGAGCGGATCACGCTCGGCGAGCCGAGCAAGGACGGGACCTCGCAAGCGCCGGGGTGGCTCACCGGGAAGGGCGGCGATGCCAAGTGACGCGGATTCGGACGGCGGCAGGTGCGCGCAGCGATCTCGACGTGTTCGAGTACGCGCTGCTGCGTGTTGTTCCCCACATCGAGCGCGGCGAGCTGATCAACGCGGGCGTCCTCGTCTACTGCCGGGCGCGCTCCTTCCTCGGCGCCCGCACCCATCTCGACGAGGACCGGCTGTTCGCCCTCGACCCGTGCGCCGACGTCCAGGGCGTACGGGCCGCGCTGCACGCCGTGGAGGGCGTCTGCAGTGGGGGCGCGCAGGCCGGGCAGGCCGCCGGGGAGGACGTGGGCCGCCGCTTCCGGTGGCTGGTGGCGCCGCGCAGCACGGTCGTCCAGCCCGGCCCGGTGCACACCGGGCTGACCGCCGATCCGGAGGCCGAGAGCGAGCGCCTGCTGGATCTGCTGGTGCGGTAAGGCGCCTGCGGGCCGGAAGGGGCTGCCTCGGTAGGGGCGGGCGTTGACACCGCATCGCCCGCCCCATAGCGTCACGACTGCCAAAGGTACTAAGCGGTTGCTCACCATCTCAGGCCGAGGAGATACCAGCATGTCCAGCACCGAGCAGCGAGTCGCGATCGTGACGGGCGCCGCCCGAGGGATCGGCGCGGCCACGGCCGTCCGCCTGGCGGCCGAGGGCTGTGCCGTCGCCGTCCTCGACCTCGACGAGGCCGCCTGCGCGCAGACCGTCGAGCAGATCACCGAGCAGGGCGGCAAGGCGATCGCCGTAGGCTGCGACGTCTCCGACTCCGCGCAGGTGGAAACCGCTGTCAGCCGCGTGGCCGAGGAGCTCGGGGCGCCCGTGGTGCTGGTGAACAACGCCGGTGTGCTGCGCGACAACCTGCTGTTCAAGATGAGCGACAGCGACTGGGACACGGTCATGAACGTGCACCTGCGGGGCGCCTTCCTGATGTCCCGCGCCTGCCAGAAGTCCATGGTGGACGCCGGCTTCGGGCGCATCGTCAACCTCTCCTCGTCCTCGGCGCTCGGCAACCGCGGCCAGGTCAACTACGCGGCGGCCAAGGCCGGAATGCAGGGCTTCACCAAGACCCTCGCCAAGGAACTGGGCAAGTTCGGCATCACGGCCAACGCGGTCGCCCCCGGCTTCATCGCCACCGACATGACCGCAGCCACCGCCGAGCGCGTGGGCATGAAGTTCGACGACTTCAAGGTCGCCGCGGCCGGCCAGATCCCCGTCCAGCGCGTGGGCGAGCCCGCCGACATCGCCAACGCGGTCGCGTTCTTCGCCGACGAGAAGGCCGGCTTCGTCTCCGGCCAGGTGCTGTACGTCGCCGGCGGACCCCTCAACTGACGGCCGGCGAGGAGCGGAACGGATGACAGAGCAGACAGCGGGCGGAACCAGGCCCGACACCGGGAAGGTCGCGCTCATCACGGGCGCCAGCCGCGGAATCGGCTACGGCATCGCCGAGGCGCTGGTGGCGCGCGGCGACCGGGTGTGCATCACCGGGCGGAACGAGGACGCGCTCAAGGAGGCGGTCGAACGGCTCGGCTCCGAGCGGGCGATGGCCGTCGCGGGCAAGGCGCACGACCTCGATCACCAGGCGGCCGTCGTCGAGCGGGTGATGGAGACGTACGGGCGCGTCGACCATCTGGTCAACAACGCGGGCACCAACCCGGTGTTCGGGCCGATGGCAGAGCTGGACCTGGGCGTTGCACGCAAGGTGTTCGAGACGAACGTGATCTCGGCACTCGGTTTCGCACAGCGCACCTGGGCCGCCTGGCAGCAGGAGAATGGCGGCACCATCGTCAACGTCGCCTCCATCGCGGGCATCTCGGCCTCACCGTTCATCGGCGCGTACGGCATGAGCAAGGCGGCGATGGTCAATCTGACCCAGCAGCTCGCGCACGAGTTCGCGCCGAAGGTGCGGGTCAACGCGGTGGCCCCGGCCGTGGTCAAGACGAAGTTCGCCGCAGCGCTCTACGAGGGACGCGAGGAGGAAGCCGCCGCCCGCTATCCGATGGGCAGGCTCGGCGCGCCTGAGGACGTGGCGGGTGCCACCAAGTTCCTCACCTCCGACGAGGCGGGCTGGATCACCGGTCAGACGCTGACCGTGGACGGCGGTCTCTTCCTCAACGCGGGCGTCGAGTAGCCGGGACGGGCGCCCGAGCGGCGGTCGCACCCCGGTGCGTCCGCCGCGCAGCCGATGTCCTTCCCGGCGCCGAACGGCTGACTCGGCTCCCTCGCGGCCCTCGGCCGGAGCGGGGCGCAGCGTGCCCGCGGGTCATTCGGTGCCGTGCGCAGGGGTGCGTTGCTCCTCTTCGTGCTCCCCCGCGTGTTCCCCTTCGCGCTCCTCGACGGCGGCGCGGAGCTGGGCGAGGAACTGTTCGGCGGCTCGGAGCTCCGGGCCGTCCAGCTGCACGGCGTCGAGCGTGGCCGTATAGCGGATCAGTGCGGAGCGCGGGTTGTCACGTGCCGCTTTGTCGGCGGAGACGCCGCCCTCGACCATGGTGCGCACGCGCTGCTGCCGCTGCTCGCGCAGGAGGCCGTAGACGCGCGACGGGGTGAGGCCGATCGCGGCGGCGATCCGGTCGGGCTTCATGCCGCGGATCGCGGCGTCCTCGACGACACGGGGTGTGACGGCCTGGGCGACTTCCCCGGCGATGCGCAGTGCGCGCACGTCGTCGAGGTCGAGCTCGTGGGCCAAGCCGTCGAGAAGGGCGGCCGTCTCCTTGCAGTCGTCGCGGCGCTGGTCGTATCGGTCGGCTATCCACCGGACGTATGCGAGCGGGTCGGTGCCGTTCTCGGGGTCTCCGCCGGCGGCGATGATCTCGGCACGGCGCGCACGGTCGAACTCCTCGACGGCTTTCATCATCTGCGCGCGGAACCGCTCGACGCTGCTCACGACGGCCGCGGCCTCCCCGGCGGGCGAGGTCGGCGACTTGGAAGTGTCGGTGCCCCCGTTGTGCGTCGCTGCCGGCCCGTCGTCGGTGCCGGTCGGCCGGTCGTTGCTGCTCATGCCTGCTGCTCCTGTCGATGACCGGGGGCCCCGCCTAGGGGCGCGGGACAGACCGCTCACTGTAGCGACTTGTGAAATTGCTACACAAGCGGATTCATGGCGAGGTCGGGGGTCGGGCTCGGCATGGCAACTCACCATCGGCGAGCGGGAGTTGCCGTAAGTCGTACGCCCGATGCGAGTCGGCCGAAGACCCGCTCGCCGAACCGGAACCCGCGAACCGGGAGAAGAACGAACTCTGCGGAAGCTGATCCGCCGTGCCGTGTGCAAGCGCATCCGCACCAGCGCTCGCACCGAACGCACCGTTCAGCCCCTGGGCGAGCCGGAATCTGGGCGGACGAGTACGGCACCGTACGGCCGCTTTTCGCAGGCCCAAAGGCGTCTGTTCACCTGGACCGGCCCAGCTCATCGCAGTCGGACGTCTTGTTCCGCTCCGTTGTCGGCAGTGGCTGGGGTAATGTCCAAGCAATTTCCCGTAGTTGGGTGTTGCCTCGGACCAAGGGCGCACCCCAAGGGCATCGCACCAGCAGTACAGGCACCGCCGACTGAGGAGCGCGCACGTGTTCATCCGGAACGGGCTGCCGAGAGTCGCAGCGACCATACTCCCCCTCGCACTTGTGGCCGGGTGCAGTTCGCTCTCTCCCGGCGACGGGGGCAAGGAGCACCGGATCGTGGTCGGCACCACAAGCGCTCCCAGCTCCCTCGATCCGGCCGCCGCATGGGACGGTTCCTGGGAGCTGTACCGGAACGTCTTCCAGACCCTGATGACCATCCCTAACTCCGGCACCACCCCTGAGCCGGAGGCCGCCAAGGACTGCGAGTTCACCGACTCGGCCAGCCGGGTCTACCGCTGCAAGCTGCGTGAGGGGCTGAAGTTCTCCAGCGGCCGGCCGCTGGACGCCCAGGCGGTCAAGCACTCCTTCGACCGCATCGCCTCGATCGACGCCCCCTCCGGCCCGGCGGCGCTGCTCAGTAACCTTGAGCAGGTCGACGTCCGGGGGAGTCGCACAGTTGTCTTCCGGCTGAAGAAGTCGGACGCCACCTTCCCGTTCATCCTCTCCACCCCCGCGACCTCCCTCGTCGACCCCATGGACTACCCGAGGGCCACCCAGCACCCGGGCAACTCGGTGACCGGCTCGGGACCGTACACGCTCAAGGACTACATACCGGGCAAGAAGGCCGAGCTGGTCAAGAACCCCGACTACAAGGGCAGCGCGAAGGTCAGGAACGACGCGGTCACCATCCGCTACTACAAGCAATCCACCACCATGGTCAGCGACCTCAAGGGGGGCCGAATAGACGTCACCTACCGCGGGCTGACCCCGGAGCAGATCCTGGAGTTCCAGGACGCCACCACCACGGGTGACACCTCCATCGACCTGAGCGAGATGACCGGCTCCGAGGTGCACTTCCTGGTCTTCAACCGTAAGGACAAGCAGGCCGCCAAGCCCGCCGTACGCCGGGCCGTCGCCCAGCTCGTGGACCGTAAGAAGCTGGTGCGGGAGATCTACGATCGGACGGCCGACCCCCTCTATTCCATGGTCCCGGCGGGCATCACCGGGCACACCAACGCCTACCTAGACCGCTACGGGGAGCCCGACCCCAAAAAGGCCCGCAAGACGCTCCGGGACGCGGGCATCTTCGACAAGGTGAACCTCACCCTCTGGTACGCCAAGGACCGCTACGGCGACGCGACGAGCCGGGAGTTCGCCGAAATCAAGCGGCAACTGGAGGACTCCGGCCTCTTCGACATCACCCTCAAGTCACGCCCGTGGGATACGTTCCAGAAGGGCTACCTCAAGAGGGAGTACCCGGTCTTCGGCCGCGGCTGGTCGGCCGACTTCCCCGACGCGGACAACTACATCACGCCCTTCGTGGGTGAGAAGAACGCGGTGGGCACCCCGTACCCGGACCGGAAGCTGACCGAGGAACTGCTGCCGTACTCACGTCGGCAGAGCGACCGCGGAGCGGCCGGGCAGTCGTTCGCGAAGGTCCAGCAGACGATGGCCGACGACGTACAGCTGCTGCCGCTGTGGCAGGGCAAGGTCTATGTCGCGGCGGAGAAGGACATCGCGGGTGTCGAGTGGGCGGTGGACGCCTCGGTCATTCTGCGCGTGTGGGAGCTGTACAAGAAGTCGAGTTGGTAGCGGCCTGCGGGGCTGTCAGAGCCGGGCGGTACCTTCGGAGCGATCACTGATCACCGCTCGCGATCACTGATCACCACTCGGAAGAGCACCACCGCAGCGGAGGTAACAGCGCGTGAAAGAGATGCTGCCCCAGTCCTGGCAGGGCGTCCTCGGGGAGGAGACCGAGAAGCCCTACTTCAAGGAACTGGCGGAGTTCGTCGAGGAGGAGCGGGAGCGCGGCCCCGTCTACCCGCCCCGTGAGGAGGTGTTCGCCGCCCTCGACGCGACCCCGTACGAGCAGGTGAAGGTGCTCATCCTGGGCCAGGACCCGTACCACGGCCCCGGTCAGGGGCACGGGCTGTGCTTCTCGGTCCGCCCGGGCGTCAAGACACCGCCCTCGCTGCGCAACATCTACAAGGAGATGCGTGACGAGCTGGGCCACGCCGTCCCGGACAACGGCTATTTGATGCCCTGGGCCCAGCAGGGTGTGCTGCTGCTGAACGCGGTGCTGACGGTACGCGAGGGCGAGGCCAACTCGCACAAGGGCAAGGGCTGGGAGAAGTTCACCGACGCCGTGATCCGCGCCGTCGCCGACCGCCCCGACCCGGCGGTGTTCGTGCTGTGGGGCAACTACGCGAAGAAGAAGCTGCCGCTCATCGACACCGAGCGGCATGCGGTGGTGCAGGGCGCTCACCCCTCGCCGCTGTCGGCGAAGCGGTTCTTCGGCTCCCGGCCCTTCACCCAGATCAACGAGGCCGTCGCGGCCCAGGGGCACACCCCGATCGACTGGCGCATCCCCGATCTGGGCTGAGTCACCCGGCCCGGGCCCAGCCACCTGTCCGGGCCGTGCCCTCCGGTCCGGGCCGAGCCACGAGGACCGGGTCGTGTCTTCCGGTCCGGGCTGAGCCCTCCGGTCCGGGCCGAGCCACGCGGAGCTCCTCCCGAGGTGAGCGCCATTGTCACAGGCGGCCGTTAGCGTCGTAGACCCAGCACACGGCGAACGGGAGGAGCCCCTCGTGGCGGAGCCCCAGCAGGACGCCCCCCAGGGCGAGCAGGACGCGACGATGGTCAGGATCGGCCAGGCGATCATGCTGCACCGCGGTGGTGACCGGGAGGAGGCCCGGAACCGCTTCGCCGCGCTGTGGACGGAGACCGACACGGACGCCGATCTCTTCTACCGCTGCACCATCGCGCACTACATGGCGGACACCCAGGACGACCCGGCCGACGAGCTCGCCTGGGACCTGCGCGCCCTCGCCGCCGCGGACGCCCTGGACCGGGACCGGGTCAGCTGGGGCGAGCACCAGCTGGCGGTCCGCTCGCTCTACCCCTCCCTGTATCTCAACCTCGCCGCCGACCACGTCAAACTCGGCGACGAGGAGGCCGCCCGGGGCGAGCTGGAGCGAGCGCGGGGCAAGCTGGACGCGCTGCCCGCGGACGCGTACGGAGAGGGCATCCGTGCCGCCATCGAGCGCCTGGAGAAGCGGATCGCCGACGGTGCCGCCTCGCCCGGCGGAACCGCGGACGGCTCCAGCGGCGGCTCGGATCACCTGCCGTAGGCATCTGCCGTAGATGGAGCGCTGACCGTAGACGGAGCGCTGACGTGCGCGGATCACTTGCCGTAGGTGGCACGGCAGATGCGGGCTTGGGCGCTGTCCGGGTCCCACCGCCCGTACGTCTCGCCCAGCTCGCACATGCCGGCGCCAGTGCCGGACCGGCCAGGGCCCTGGCCGCGCCCGTGCTGTCGGTGTGCGCCCGCGCCGCCGGGTCCGCCGCCTTCCGCCCGCCTTGGCCCCGCACCGTCATCTCCGGCTGCCGGAGCCTGCACCTGGGTGCCGGGCAGCGGAGCGGGACGGGGAACGGGCTGCTGCCCGGTGCGGGCCATCGCGTCGGTCGCGGTGCCGCTCTCGCGGGTGCCGACGGAGGTGCCGTGTCGCCGTGGGTCTTCCGGATCGTGCAGGCCGCGGGTAGTCCCGTGCTGGGGAAGCTGGGACAGCGCCTCCTTCACGAGAGGGCGCACCAGGCGGTGCGACGGCGCCGCGCGACCGGTGGGGGAGTGCTGGGGCGAGGGCCCGTCGCCGGGAGTGGGGCCGCCCGGGACGGTGAGGCATCCGGTCGTGGCCGAGAGCGCCACTCCCGCTACGGCCATGGCTTTCGTCATACGAGACACTCCGGTAACTCTTCCCACCGGCGCCCCCGCCGGGAAGTCCCCCCAGGAGTGATCACGGAGCGCTCAGAAGCCCGTTGCCCCGTCGATGCGCTCCCGCAGCAGGTCGGCGTGGCCGTTGTGCCGCGCGTACTCGCTGATCATGTGCAGGTGGATCCAGCGCAGGGAGTTGGTCCAGGTGGGCCGCCGAGGGTTGGTGCCGGCGTCGTCGAGGGACCGCCGGGCGGCGGACTTGCGGGCCCTGTCGACCTCGCGCTGCCAGATGGCCAGCGTCCCGGCGCCGGTGTCGGTGTCGGTCACCACGAAGTCGTCGTCGGGGGCCTCCTCGGTGAAGTAGATCGGGTCGGAGTCCTCCTCGCCGAACACGAACCGGAACCAGTGGCGTTCCACGTCGGTCATATGCCGCAGCAGCCCCAGCAGAGTCAGCCCGGACGGCGGGGCCGAGGCGTTCCGCAGCTGCTCGTCGCTGAGTCCTTCGCACTTCGCGGCCAGCGTGGCGCGGTGGAAATCCAGCCACTGCTCCAGCAGTTGTCTCTCGGAGCCGCTGCCCTGGGGGAGCGGAAGCCCGCTCACGGCTCCGACCGGGCGTCTCTGCGACTGTTCGGCGCCGTTGGGCTGTTCCTCTTCGGTCGTCATGCGGCCATCTTCGTCGCGGGAGCTGCGCGGAGCGACAGTTTTCCCAGCGACCGCTGAGGCGAGGGGCGCACGGCGCGGGGGCCCCGTGGTGCGTTGCCGCGTCAGCCGCGGGGCTCCAGCATCCCGCTCAGGATCTCCTCCAGGCTGGCCCGCAGTTCCTCCTCGGTGGGGACAACCGTGTTGAAGGTGCCCGCCGTGCAGGTGAACAGGATGCCGTCGCACCAGGCCAGCAGCGCACGGCCGCCTTCAGCAGGGCAGCGCGGGTCCGTGCGTGGTTGGACGTGGAGCCCAGTGGCAGCCCGGCTGTCTCGTCCACGGCGCGGTACGAGGCGTGGCGACATCACGTGGAGTCATGGCGGCAATCTGGCGCCCGCCGGAGCGCACGTATGCTGCGCAGACGCAGACGCAGACGCAGACGCAGACGCAGACGCAGACGCAGACGCAGACGCAGACGCAGACGCAGACGCAGTCACCCGTTCGACAGTGAGGGAGGGCCCGTGAGGATCGGTGTGATCGGCCTCGGTGACATCGCCAAGAAGGCGTATCTGCCGGTGCTCATGGCCCAGCCGGGCCTGGAGCCGCATCTGGTCACCCGCACCCCGGCCACCCTGGCGGCCGTCGGCGACGCCTACCGGGTGCCGGACGCGCACCGGCACACCGGCCTCGACGGGCTGCTCGCCACGCGCCCTGACGCTGCGTTCGTGCACGCCGCCACCAACGCCCATCCGGAGCTGGTGCACCGGCTGCTGGACGCAGGCGTGCCCACCTTCGTCGACAAGCCCCTCGCCCGTGAACTCGCCGACTCACGTGCCCTCGTGGAGCTGGCCGAGCGGCGCCGCACCAGCCTCGCCGTCGGCTTCAACCGGCGGCACGCTCCCGGGTACGCGCAGTGCCTGGAGCACCCGCGCGACCTGATCCTCCTCCAGAAGCACCGGGTGGGCCTGCCCGAGGAGCCCCGCAGGATGGTGCTGGACGACTTCATCCACGTCGTCGACACCCTCCGCTTCCTCGCCCCCGGCGAACCGGACGACGTCGAAGTGCGGGCCAGGATCCGCGACGGGCTGCTGCACCATGTGGTGCTCCAGCTCGCGGGCGACGGCTTCACCGCGCTCGGCGTGATGAACCGGCTCTCGGGCTCGGCCGAGGAGATCCTGGAGGTCTCGGGGCAGGACACCAAGCGCGAGGTGCGCGATCTCGCGGAGATCGTGGACCACAAGGGCCAGCCCAGCGTCCGGCGCCGCGGCGACTGGGTGCCCGTCGCCCGGCAGCGCGGCATCGAACAGTGCGTGCTCGCCTTCCTCGACGCCGTACGGGAAGGGCGGACGCTCAGCGCACAGGACGCGCTGCGCACTCACGAGCTGTGCGAACGCGTCCTCAACGACCTTCTGGAACAGTCGCACTGAGCTCCGCGCGCTCCCGGGCCCGTCGCCTCCGCGCCGCCCGCGCGCCCTCCACCACGCCGTACGCCAGCAGTGCGGTCGGCGCCAGCCACAGCATCCAGTCCCCGTGGCGTACGTACAGCGTCGTACCCGTGGCCAGCGGCACCTCGATGAGCTGCACGGAGCTGGTGTCAGTACCCATCGGGGCGCCGACCCGCTCGCCCTCGGGGCCGTAGAAGGCGCTGATGCCGGTGAGCGTCGAGTGCACCATGGGCCGCCCGGACTCGGCGGACCGCAGCGCCGCCAGCGACGCGTGCTGCTCCGGGGCCCAGCTCTGCTGGAAGGTGGAGGTCGACGACTGGGCCACCAGCACCCGGGCGCCCTTCGAGACCAGCTGTCTGCTCATATCGGGGAACGCCGTCTCGAAGCAGATCAGCGGCCCGAACCGCAGCCCGTCCGCGCGCATCACCACCGATGTGCGGCCCCTCTTGCGGTCCTCGTCCGCCGCCCGGCCCACCGATGTGGCCCAGCCGAGCAACGCGCGGGCCGGGATGTACTCGCCGAAGGGCACCAGCCGCATCTTGTCGTAACGCTGCCCGGCCAGCCCGTGCTCGTCGACGAGGACGGAGCTCTTGTAGATGCCCGGCCGGTCGTCCCGCCGCGAGTCGACGTTCACCAGCAGCGGCGCACCCGTCTGCCGGGAGAGCGTGGCGAGCCTGCGCACCAGCGCGGGGTGCGCGTTGAGGTCGTAGCCGACGCTGCTCTCACCCCACACCACCAGGTCGGGATCGCGGTTCGCCAGCCGGCGGGTCAGCTCCTCGCCGCGCGCGAACCGCTCCTGACGCGAGAGCGTCTCCCCGATCTGTACGACGGCGATGCGGGTGCTGCCCGCGGGCTGGGGCTGCGGCGCCCACAGCCACACCGCGCTGGTGATGACGGCGACGCACACCAGCCCCACCACGGCGGCCACCCGGGCGCGGGGCGCGGTCAGCACGGCGGCCAGCAAGGTGTTCACCGCCACCAGCAGGAAGCTCACCAGCCATACGCCGCCCACCGAGGCCAGCCGCAGCGCAGGTCGAACCTCCCACTGGCTCGCGCCCAACAGCCCCCACGGTCCGCCCAGGTACTCCCAGGATCTGACCAACTCCGCCAACAGCCAGCCCGACGGCACCAGCACCACGGCCGCCGCCAGCCGCCCGGCGCCCGGAGTGCCGGCCAGCAGCCGATGCACCAGCCAGCCCCACGGCAACCACAACAGCCCCAGCAGGGCGGCGAGGAGGAGGATGAACACATGCAGGTTCGGCATCAGCCAGTGGTGCATCACCAGCATGAACCCCGTACCGCCCAGCCAGCCCGCGAACGCAGCAGCGCGGCCCGAGGGTGCGTTGCGCAGCACCAGCAGCCACGGCACCAGCGCGACGTACGCCAGCCACCACAGCGAGGGGGCGGGGAACGCCAGCACGGGCACGGCGCCCGCCCCCAGTGGCAGCGCCACGCGAACCCAACGGGACGCCGGCCACGGACGCATGGGCCCCCTCCTTCATCCGGTGCTCCGATCACCAGTGTGCGGGAGGGGGTGCGGGCGAGCGAGGGGGCGTGCGGGGGCGGGCGCGGCGCGGCTGTGCGCGGACATACGCCGCGGCCCGCATCGGCCGCGCCCTCGGTCGCCGTTGGGGCGGGGCAGCCGGACGGCCCTGGTCCGTTACGGCGCGGGCACCGGTTGGCGGCCCGCGGGAGTGCGAGAGGCGGGGACGACCACGGTGCGCGTCGCCGCTTCCGGCGCCTGCTGTACCGCGAAATCGGCCTCTGCGGTCCGACCCGGTCCGCTGTTGCTCCGCGGTCGCGGCTCCCGGGGCCGGGGCTGCGGAGTCTCCTCCGCCCGTACCTGCCGGGTGCTGTCGGACGACAGCACGACCAGGCCCCAGGCGGCCAGCGCCCCGGCGCCCAGTGCCAGCACCGTGCCCGTCGCGCCGTACCGGAAGCCCTCGCCCAGCAGGAGTATCCCCGCGGCTGCGGCGACCACCGGGTTGGCCACGGTGGCGGTCGCCAGCGGTGTGGCCAGTCCGCCGTCCCGGTAGGAAGCCTGCGAGCTGGCCAGCCCGGCAGCCGCCAGCACCGCCGTCAGCACGGCCAGCGGCACGAAGGTGGCCAACGGGGCAGAGGTCCAGCCGTCGGCGAGCGTCTTCACGAACACCGAGGCGGCGCCGTACGCCACCCCCGCGGCCAGCGCCAGCGACACGCTCCGCAGCATGGCGGCGCGGCTGCCGGGGCGGCCGTGGCCCAGCCGCCGCACTCCCGTCGCCGTACCCACCAGCAGCGCGAGAGCGCCCAGCACACAGCCCGCGAGGACGAACTGGCCGCCGCCCTCCAGGGAATCGGCCCCCCGGTCACCGGTGAGCAGCAGAATTCCGGCCAGCCCGGCCGAGACGAGGACGATGCCCCGCCAAGCGGCCGGGGCCACCTGCCGCCGGCCCAGGAGAGCTGCCATCGGAGCGGCGAGGACGAGCGTCAGTACGCCGAGCGGCTGGACGACGGTCAGCGGCCCCAGGCCGAGCGCGACCACGTGCAGCAACCCGCCCGAGCCCTGCAGCACGGCCGCGGTCCACCACATGCCGGAGCGCAGCAGCCCCCATCGGCTCGGCGCTGTCGTCGTGGCGATCCGCTCCTGCACGATCGCGGCCAGCGCGTAGCTGACCGCGGAAACCAGGGACAGCAGCACCGCCGTGGTCAGTGCGCTCATATCCGGTCCGCGCGGCGCGGGTTGGGCATCGGGTTCATGCTGTCCACGATTCCGCGCACGCGGTGATCTGTCGTCACCTGTCAGCATCGTCTTGATGTACAGCCAGCGGAGTACGGCACCGAGCCGTGTCCCCCTGCCAGGTGACACCCCGGGGATGACCGGCATGCCGGTCAGCGGACGGCCCGGCACCGACCGTGGTGCGGTCTACGGCTGGGTCGGCAGCGGGCCCTCGCCCGAGACCTCGACCGGTCCGAAGCCGCTGCCCAGCACGGTGACCCGGCAGACGCGCCCGTCGGCCAGCCGCAGCCGCGCCGTGTCGCCCTCCAGATCGGTCCACAGCCGCCGGTCGCCCTCCGGCCTGATGGTGCCGGACCACGCGGTTCCGGGGCCGGTGGTCTCCGTGAACAGCGCCACGTCGACCGGCACCTCGGCGGCTCCGGTCAGCAGGGTCGCGGGACCACGGTAGAAGTTGTCCATACGGCCAGTGTGGCAGTCCTCGCCCCACCCGGCACTGCTGTACACAGCGGGATCGCTCGCCGCGGACCGACGGAACCCCGCCGCCCGCACGGTGCGGGGACGGGGTCCGACGGCCGACGTGCATCAGTTGCTGTCGTAAGACCTCAGAACTTGTTCTTGCAGTAGTTCTGAACGGCCGGGCTCAGGATCGGGATGCCGATGGGGTTGCCGCAGGCGTTCACGCCGACGTTCAGAGAGCCCGGCGATTTGCCATGGGGATCGTCGTTGGCGGCTGCGGTCCCCGCTGTGGAGCCGAGCAGGGCGATGGCGCTGAGGGCGCCGGCAGTGATGGCAGTACGGATTCGCATGTTCGCTCCCGACAGAGGGGTGGTTGTTGTCTCCACGCCCACCGTGACGGCGTACGGACATGTCGCGCATTTCGGGCTACTCCGGCCGGGTGTCCGTGTTGGTACGGTGCCTGCCGAGAGGGCCGTGTTAGGGCACGGAAGGGGGCCGGGAATGAACGCAGAGCAGGAGCCGGGGCACACCGCGGACCTGGAGCGGGAAGAGGCGGCCCTGCTGCCGGACAGTGAGCCGGTTCCGGGGCGGCGGGTGCTGTGCCGTATGTGCGGGCAGCCGTTGCGTGACCGTGCCTCGCGGCTGTGGGGCCTGGGCCCGGACTGCCGTCACAAGCTGGCCGTACGCTCAGCGCCCACGCCGCCCCGGCGCGAGGTCGACCAGGACGCGCTGCCCGGGCTGTGAGCTGCGGGCTCCTGGCGCGTCTGCGCGGGGATCCGGGAACGCGCCGGAATCATGGGAGAGTCCACCGGCGAAAGGCAGTTCCCGTGTCCCAGCCACCACAGCCCGGACCGCACCGGGACGACCACCGCCGCTCCCGCCGCCGCTCCGGCACCGAGCCGCTGACCGCGCGCAGCGATATCTGGCTGCGCACGCTGCTGTCGTCCATCGGAGTGCCGTTCTTCGCCGCGGCCACGGCGCTGTTCGCCTGGTGGGCCGCGTCCTCCGACAGTCACAGTTCGCCCAGCGACCGGGTGCTCATGGTGCTGGCCGCGGTCTGCGGCGCCCTGGCGCTGGGCGCCGCCGTCGATCTGCTGGTGCTCAGGCGCAGACGCCGCCAGGAGCGCGAACAGCGCCGCTGATCACCCGTTCAGCCGCCCGGCTCAGCCCACCGACTCGCCCGCGTGCGGACTGATCACGCCCGCCGCCATCAGGGCGAAGAGCACGAGCCCCAGCAGAATCCGGTAGATGACGAACGGCATGAAGCTGCGGGTCGAAATGAACTTCATGAACCACGCGATGACGACATAAGCCACCATGAACGCCAGCACCGTGGCGAAGATCGTCGGCCCCCAGGAGACGTGGCCCTCGCCGATGTCCTTCAGCTCGAACAGACCGGAGGCGAGCACCGCGGGAACGGCCAGCAGGAAGGAGTATCGGGCCGCCGCCTCGCGCCGGTAGCCCATGAACAGGCCGCCGCTGATCGTGGCGCCCGACCGGGACACCCCGGGGACCAGCGCCAGCGCCTGCGCGCAGCCGAAGAGCAGACCGTCGCGCACAGTGAGCTGTTCCAGGGACTTGCGCTCCCGCCGGGCCCGGTGGCGGCCGCCCTTGGAGTCGCGGGCCGCCATCCGGTCGGCGATGCCCAGGACGATACCGAGCCCCACGAGCGTCGTCGCGATCAGCCGCAGATCGCGGAAGGGGCCCTCGATCTGGTCCTTGAAGGCCAGCCCGAGCACACCGATCGGAATGGAGCCCACGATCACGAGCCAGCCCATCTGCGCGTTGTGGTCGCGGCGGGCCTCGCTGCTGTAGAGCGAGCGGAACCAGGCCGCCACGATGCGGCCGATGTCCTTACGGAAGAAGATCAGGACGGCTGCCTCGGTGCCGATCTGGGTGACGGCGGTGAACGCTGCGCCAGGGTCGTGCCAGCCGGCGAACGCCGCGACCAGCCGCAGATGCGCGCTGGAGGAGATCGGGAGGAACTCGGTCAGTCCCTGGACGAGTCCGAGGACGAAGGATTCAAACCAAGACATCGGCGGAGGGGCTCGTCCCTGTGGTAGTCGGGGTCAGTGGTGGGAGACCGGCTCGGATGCGGCCGTCGAGCAGGCTTCGGGCGGAACGGCGGGGCGGGCCTCCGTACCCGACGCGCCACCCTTCAGATGGGCGCGCTTGCGCCAGGCGACCACGCCGCCCGCCAGCCCGGAGAGCGCGATGAAGCCGAACGAGGCCAGGAAGACCGGTGAGGTCGGCTTCGCCGCGCTGCTGCCCGCGATGACGTACGCCGCGGTGTTGGGCACCGAGCCGAGCGCAGTGGCGCTCAGGAAGGCGGGCCAGCTCATCCGGGAGACGGCGGCGCCGTAGTTGGAGGCCGCGAACGGCACGCCCGGCAGCAGCCGGATCACCAGCATCGAGCGGAAGCCGCGCCTGCTCAACTGCCGGTCGGCGGCGGACAGCCAGCGGCCGCGGAGCAGCGTTCGCAGCGCGTCCTGGCCCAGCATCCGGCCCAGTCCGAAGGCGATGCCCGCGCCGATCACCGTGCCGGCCGTCGCCGAGAACGTGCCCGCCTGGGCGCCGAAGAGGACACCAGCCGCGACATTGAGCACGGGCCGCGGTACGAAGGCCGCGGTGCACAGCCCGTAGGCGGCGCCGAACAGGGCGACGGCCGTACCGCCGGCAGCCTGGGGAGACCAGCCGTGGGTGAGTACGCGCTGGGGCTCGTACAGCAGCATCGTCGTCGCCGCGCTGGACAGCAGCACGGCGAGCAGGGCGAGGCGGGACCAGGGAGAGAGCAGGGTCCTGGTGAGACGGCTGGGGAGTCCGTCTGGCTGCGTGGCGGGGACGGGCACGGTGGGAGCGTAACCGACGAACCGGCACCTCCGCCGTTCGGGGCTGTACGGAAAGCCCGAAAAATGCCGCTCCGCAGCGGTGTTCGCTCCCCGTCCACCACCGCGTTCACCTGGTACGGAGAGCCTCGTGCGGAACTTCGGCAGGGCGGCTTCGAAAACCGTTCGACGTCCGGCGGCCGGCGAGTGATGATCGGTCGGTGTTCCGGCAGTCCCGTCTCTGTGCTCCGGCCGCGGTCGCGGCCGCCCGGCGGGCTGCCCTCTTCCCGACCCGGGGCGTGTGTGTCCGCCCCGTCCCTCCCGGCGTCCGGCTCCGCCGACGCTGACCCTTCCCGGATCGATCGAGGACCCCACAGGGGGAGGGTCGGTCATCTCTTGGGGTCCGCCTCGTCCCGCACCGGTCCAGGAGGGCACCCATGTCCGGCCACACCCACCCGTACCCCACCCCGCATCTGACCATCGGCACGCTGGGCCACCAAGGGCACGGCAAAACCACTCTGGCCGCGGCGCTGGCCGCCGCCCGCACACCCGGCGCAACCGGCCCCCGCTCACCCGCGTATGCCGGCCCCCGCTCTCCCGGGTATCCGGACCCCCGTTCACCCGCGGATCCGGAGCGGCTCCGACGACGATTCCGGTACGCGACCGACACCCGGCACTACACCCTGCTGGATCCCGCCGGAAGTCCGGAACATCCCCTTGGGTCCCGCTTTCTGCGCGGCTTGGACGGTGCGGTGCTCGTCGTCTCCGTGCTGGAGGGCGTACGGCCCGGTACCGCCGACCACCTCTCGCTCGCGCGTCGCAGCGGCCTCGCACATCTGGTCGTGGCCCTCACCATGGCCGACGCCGGCAACGACGAGCTGACGGAGTTGGTGGAGATCGATGTACGGGCGCAGATGACGGCGCACGGCTTCGCGGGGGAGACGCTTCCGGCCGTCCGGGTCTCCGCCCGCCGCGCACTGGAGGGCGATGCGCGGTGGAAGGCCACGATCGAGGCGCTGCTGGATGCCGTCGACACCTACGTGCCCTCGCCTGAGGTGCTCTGAGCGGCTCTGCGGACCTCACAATGGAGCAGTGGACACCGAAGCACACGGGGAGCAGATACCCCGCACCCGAGCCGTCGCGGGCGGCACGGCCAAGCTGCTGCCGGACGTCGACCGGGCGCGCGCCTGGCTGCTGACCGTGGACGGTGCGCCGCAGTCGTACGTCGACCTGGATGCGCCCGAGCACCTGGAGTTCGAGTACGCGCGCCGGGTCGGCCACCTGCTGGATGTCACGGCGTCGCCGGGGGTGCCACTTGACGTGCTCCACCTCGGCGGCGGAGCGCTCACGCTGCCCCGCTATCTCGCCGCGACCCGTCCCGGCTCCCGGCAGCGGGTGGCCGACCCGGACGCGGAGTTGACCGCCTTCGTCGCCGAGCACCTTCCGCTCCCTGAGGGCGCGCACATCGCGGTGGAGGCGGCGGACGGGCGGGCCGTGCTGGAGTCCTCGGCACCCGGCAGCGCGGACGTACTGGTGGCCGACGTCTACGGCGGCTCGCAGGTCCCCGCGCATCTGACCACGTTGCCGTACGCGAGGGAGGCGGCGCGGGTGCTGCGGCCGGGTGGCACCTATGTGGCCAACCTCGCCGATGCCGCGCCGTTCCGCTTTCTCGCCTCCCAACTGGCCACGTTCGCTGCGGTCTTCCCGCAGCTGGCGGTGGTCGCCGAGCCCGCGGTACTGCGCGGGCGGCGGTTCGGCAACATCCTGCTGATCGCCTCGCGGCACGAGCAGCCGCTGCCGGAGCTGGCCCGACGCTGCTCGGCTGATCCGTTTCCCGCCCGGGTCGAACACGGCGCGGCGCTGGGGCGCTTGATGCGCGGCGTACGGGCGGTCGAGGACGGCGACGCTGTGCCGTCCCCGGAACCGCCGGACGGCGCCTTCAGCATCGGCTGAGGGCGCCGTCCTGGGCCTGGACCGCGGAGGCGGTGCGGGGTCAGCCGCGGGGCTCGTTTCCGCCGCCGTCGTAGTTGCGGAGGCTTCCCATGATCTTCTTGATGGTGGCGTCCGAGAGCTCGTCCTTGACGCCCGCGTCGGTGTAGAGGACCCAGATCGCCAGGTCACCGTTGCTGTTGATCCAGGACGCCGTGACCACCTTGCCGGCGCTGGTGGCGCACTTGTCGTCCGTGGGCGCCCCGGTGACCTTCGCGGTGGCGGTGTGCCCCTTGATGCCGTGCTTGTTCTCGAACGGCTTGGACTTGGAGACCTTGAGGGTGCCCTTCTGCTTCTGGTCGTAGCCGGCTATCGCGAAGTTGCCCGCCGCGATCCGCGCGGCCTCCTTGGTGGTCTTGGAGCCCTGCCCGCCCTTGGTGCCGACAGCGGCGCGGCTGCTCTCCTTGCACCACTCGTCCTTGAAGTAGGCGGGCGACGACATGGCGACCAGGACCTTGCCCTTGTCGTTCTCGAAGCCGGTGATGGTGCCCTCGCCAGCGAGCGTCCAGTCCTTGTTGTCCGGCACGTCGAAGGCGGAGTACCACTTCGGGTTGACGACGGTCTGCCAGCCGGAAACCACGGGCTCCGACGGGTCCTTGGAGGCCCCGCCGCCGCCACCCGGGTCGTCCTTCTTGCTCTTCTCCGGCTTCGTCTTCCCAGAGGGCGAGGCGGACTTGTCGGCCTTGTTCTTCTTGCCGCCCTTGTCATCGCCCCCGAGGACGACGACGCCTGTCACAGCTGCGGCGATGACCGCGACCGCGGCGACGATCGAGATGATGACCGTCTTCTTCCGGTCGCCGCCCCCGCCGCCCATGGGCGACTGCGGGCCGCCGGGCATGCTTGCCTGCCCCCACTGCCCCGACTGGCCGGGACCGCCCGGCTGCTGGCCGTACGGGTACGACGGTGCGCCTTGTTGGCCGTAGCCGGACGGCTGACCCGCCGGCGGCTGCTGCCCGTAGCCGGGCTGCTGGCCTGAAGGCTGTTGCCCGTAGCCGGGCTGTTGGTAGGGGTTCGGCTGCCCGTAGCCGGGCTGCTGATACGGGTTCGGCTGCTGCGGGTTCTGCTCGCCCCCGGGCTGCTGCTGTCCTGGCCACATGGCCGACAACCTTATGGTGCGTTCCTCGCACCGACTACGGGTCCCCTCCGATCGGTACCTACCCGCTACATGAAGGGGGGCGAAGGGGGAAGGAACGCCCCTCCCGCGCAGGGGTTACTCGATGGTAACGTGCGGCCATGACCACACAGTCACAGCCGGACATCGGCGAGCTGATGAGGGCTTCCGTGCCCATGGCCCGCACCCTCGACCTCGAGTACCTCGAGACCTCGCCGGAGCGGGTCGTCGTCTCCCTGCCCGACCAGAGCGCGTACCACAACCACGTCGGCGGTCCGCACGCCGGCGCGATGTTCACGCTCGCCGAGTCCGCGAGCGGCGCGGTGACCATGGCCGCGTTCTTCGACCAGCTCTCCCGGGCCGTGCCGCTGCCGGTGCGCGCCGAGATGGACTTCAAGAAGCTCGCCAAGGGCGTCGTCACCGCCACCGCCGAGCTCGGCCGCCCGGCGGCCGACGTGGTCGCCGAACTGGACGAGGGGCAGCGCCCCGAGTTTCCGGTGAAGGTCGCACTCCGGCGTGCGGACGGCGCCGTCACCAGCGAGATGACCATCGTGTGGACCCTGCGGCCCAACGACTGACCTCGTGTGTTTCCCGGCTCTGGCCGCACCGGCGGCACAGGGCTGTCGGTGCGGCGGGTGTGCGGTCGAGTAGGCTTCCGGGTTCGTGCTGCCATGACAGCTCGTGCCCTGATGTCTTGAGAGGAAGCCGCAGTTGCACATCCAGGAGTGGCTGGAGAGTGTCCCGGCCGTCAGTGTGTACCTCCTGGTGGGGGTGGTCATCGGACTGGAGAGCCTGGGCATTCCGCTGCCCGGGGAGATCGTTCTCGTCAGCTCCGCACTGCTGGCCTCGCAGCAGGGACACATCGACCCGGTGATCCTGGGCACATGTGCCACGGTCGGTGCCGTCGTGGGCGACTCGATCGGGTACGCCATCGGCCGTAGGGGCGGCAAGCCGATGCTGGAATGGCTGGGCGGGAAGTTCCCCAAGCACTTCGGGCCCAGCCATGTGGCCACCGCCGAGCGTTCCTTTCAGCGGTGGGGCATGTGGGCCGTCTTCTTCGGCCGTTTCATCGCTCTGCTGCGCATCTTCGCCGGACCGCTCGCGGGCGTGCTGAAGATGCCGTACTGGAGGTTTCTGACGGCCAACGTGCTGGGCGGAGTGGTGTGGGCGGGCGGTACGACCGCCGTCATCTACTACGTCGGCATCGTCGCCGAGGCGTGGCTCAAGCGCTTCTCCTGGGTCGGACTGGTGGTCGCCGTGCTGATCGGCCTCGGTTCCATGCTGATCGTCAAGCGCCGCGCGGCGAAGACGGCGGCGGAGGATGCTGTAGAGGCGGAGGATGCTGTAGAGGAGGACGCACCCGCACGGGTGCCGGCCTGTGACTAGAGCTTGCCCAAGCTTCGCTGGGGGAGGCACCCCGTAAGGGGCGCGGGGAACTGCGCGACTGGGCACCGACACAGCCGCAGGCTGCGGACGTCGGGCAGGGGCACCCTCTCAGCAGCCCCCGGACAAGGAGGACACAGTGGTGCAGCGCGGACTGATCGTGACCGTCGGCGGACACGAACCCCGGCTGGATCCCACGGCGTTCAACGCGCCGACCTCCGTGATCGCCGGTGAGGTCACCCTGGCCGCCGGGTCCAGCCTGTGGTACGGCGCCGTGATGCGTGCCGACGCCGGGCCCATCGTGCTGGGCGAGGGCAGCAATGTGCAGGACAACTGCACCGTCCACGGCGATCCGGGCTTCCCCGTCACCGTCGGCGCACACGTCACGGTGGGCCACAACGCGGTGCTGCACGGCTGCACCGTCGAGGACGAGGTGCTGATCGGCATGGGCGCCACCGTCCTCAACGGCGCGCACATCGGCGCCGGTTCCCTCGTCGCGGCACAGACCCTGGTGACCCAGGGCACCGTCGTGCCGCCCGGTTCGCTGGTCGCCGGGGTGCCGGGCAAGGTACGGCGCGAACTGACCGACGAGGAGCGGGAGGGCGTGCGCTTCAACGCGCTCGCGTACGTCGAGTTGGCCAAGCAGCACCGTGCGGCGTCCGTCGGCGAGGGAACCGCGCACCCCTGAGCGGGGCAACCGCCAGGTTACTGGTGAGGAACCTCACCAGGGTGAGCGAGCGCCGGGGCGCTACCGTGACGGCGTGCCCCTCAGGAACGCGCTCTCCTCCCTCAGCTCCCGCGCCGTGCACGGCATCTGGCGCCGGTTCCAGCGCGCGGGAGCCATCACGGCCGAGCGCCCCGGGCCGTACGCGTTCCGCCGACTCGGCACCGGGACCCGGCTCGCCTTTCCGCAGGGGACACTCTTCGGAACGCCGTGGATCGAGCTGGGCGACCACTGCATCGTCGGCCAGGACGTCACGCTGACGGCCGGGATGATGCCGGAGCTGGACCTGGGGCCCGAGACCGTGCTGCGGGTGGGGAACGGCGTGGTGCTGGGACGGGGCAGCCATGTCATCGCGGACACCGAGGTCACCATCGGGGACGACGTGTTCTGCGGTCCGTACGTCTACATCACCTCGACCAACCACTCCTACGACGATCCGGCGCGGCCGGTCGGTAAGCAGTGGCCCCGTACCGCGCCGGTCGAGATCGGGGCTGGCAGCTGGATCGGCGCGGGAGCCGTCGTACTGCCGGGCGCCAAGCTGGGGCGGAACGTGGTGGTCGCGGCGGGTGCCGTGGTGCGGGGTGAGGTGCCCGACCACGCGGTGGTCGCGGGCGCCCCCGCCAAGGTGGTGCGCCGCTTCGACCCGGAGCAGGGCTGGCAGCCACCGCTGCGCACCCCGCCGCCGGTGCCCGTGCCGGAGGGCGTCACCCCGCAGGAACTGGTTGCCCTCGCCGAACTGCCCCGCCAGCACGGCCGGCCGGACGGCGACACGGAGGGCGCGGAGGGCGCGGAGGGCGCGGAGGGCGTGCAGGGCGCGGAGGACGGCGTGGAGGGCGCGGAGGACGCCGCGTCCGACCGCTGAGGCCGGAGGCGGTCAGCCCGAGGCGAGCAGCACCGTGCCCAGCAGCGCCAGCCCGGCGCCCGCGGTCTGCATGGCCCGCAGCCGCTCCTGGAGCACGCCCCGGGCGGCCAGCGCGGTGACGACGGGGTAGAGCGAGGCGAGCACGGCGGCGACCGTGACCGGGCCGTGCTGCGCGGCGACGGCGTACGTGCCGTTGGCGGCGACGTCGGCCAGTCCGACGAAGGCCAGTGCGGGCAGTGCCGTCCACACCGCCCGCATCCCCTCCTCGGGAAGCGCGGGGGTACCCCGCCGTACCGAGGCGTAGAGCGCGCCGCCGCCCACCAGGACGTTGACCACCCGCTGCACGAAGAGCGTGAGGAAGAGCCCCGTGACGGTCGAGGACGCCTCGGCGACCAGGCTCATCGTCGCACCGAAGCCGAAGGCGGCGACGACGGTGAGCAGGATCGTGCGCTGCTGTACGGGCGCCCCGCCACCGCCCACGCCACCGGCCAGCACCACGCCGGTGACGGCGACCAGGGTGCCCACCGCCTGCACCATGCCGGGCCGTTCGCCGTGCAGCACCATGCCGACGGCCACCGGAACGGCCACGCTGCCGAGGGTTGCGACGGGGGAGACCACGCCCATCGGGCCGATGGCCAGCGCCCGGTAGAAGCACAGCATCGACACCGGTCCGATGGCCCCGGCCGCGACCGCGCACCACAGCAGGCGGGCGTCCAGCTCGCTCCAGGCGCCCGTGCCGAGCACGATGGCGCCGAGCACCAGGCAGGCCGCGCCCTGCGAGACGACCACCACGGTCAGCTCGCGCAGCCGTTTGCTGAGCAGCCCGCCGCCGAAGTCGGCCAGCCCCCATAGGAGACTGGTGGCCAGCGCGAAGACAGCGGTCATGACGGAATCCCTCGCAGTACAGTGTGGTGAACGCTTAAGTCCAGCACACCGTAGTTCACCATAGTGCACTCTGTCATCTATTATTTTGGATGGTGCGGAACACCGTGACGGACCTCGACAACCTCACGCAGGCGCTGGCCCGCAATCTCAAACATCTGCGGGCCGAGCGCGGCTTCACCCTGGACGCGCTGGCGGCGCGGGCAGGCGTCAGCCGGGGCATGCTCATCCAGATCGAACAGGCCCGCACCAACCCCAGCGTCGGCACCGTCGTCAAGATCGGCGACGCTCTCGGAGTCAGCATCACCTCGCTGCTGGACTTCGACCAGGAGCCGCAGGTCCGGCTGGTCCCGCCGGAGCAGGCCGTACGGCTGTGGTCCACCGAGGCGGGCAGCCACAGCACCCTGCTCGCGGGCACGGAGGCGCCCGGTCCGCTGGAGCTGTGGAGCTGGAAGCTGGTGCCGGGCGACACCAGCAGCTCCGACCCGCACCCCATCGGCACCACCGAGCTCGTCCACGTCACCGTGGGGACGCTCACCCTGGAGGTGGACGGGGACAAGTACACCGTCCCGGCCGGAACCTCCGCCTGCTTCGAGTCCCACGTACCGCACGGCTACCGCAACGACGGCACGGAAACCGTCGAGATGACGATGGCCGTCTCGGTCCCCGAACCGCGCTGACCTAGCATCGCGCGGTTGGCTAAGGTGCCGGTATGCGAGCGCCCATCGGAGACTTCGACAACGCCCGGCCGGCCCGCGAGGTGCTGGACCAGTTGGCCGCACCTGTCGCCGCCGCCGTCCGCGGCTGGGAAGGCCCGGTCGCCGCCGACCAGTTGCTCCGCGTCGACACCGATCCGGAGAAGGCCGACACCGCCGCCTTCGTCGAGACCTACGGTGCGGACCTGCTGGAGTCCTCGGCCAACTGTGTCGTCGTCGCCGCCAAACAGGGCGGGGTCCGCACCCTTGCGGGATGCGTGGTGCTCTCCTCCTGCCGCGTCGATGTCAACGGAGCGGTGCGGCGCACCCTGGGCGCCCGGAAGGTGTCCTTCGCGCCGCACGAGACCGCCGTCGGCGAGACCGGCATGGAGTACGGCGGCATCACCCCCATCGGGCTGCCCGCCGACTGGCCGCTGCTGCTTGACGCCGAAGTCGCCGCACTGCCCTGGGTGTTGATCGGCAGCGGCAGCCGCAGGGGCAAGCTGATCGTCCCCGGCAAGGCGCTGGCCGCGCTGCCCGGCGCCGAGATCGTGGAGGGGCTGGGGCAGCGCGGCTAGCTCCGCACTCAGCCCTGCGGCTGCCGGGTGGCCGCGTCCAGCGTGCTCACATCGAGCGACAGCGGAATCGAGTGCTCGGCGAAGCCCATGGACCGGTACATCGCCTCCGCCTCCGGCGTCGCATGCAGATCCACGCGCGTGACGCCGCTGCGGGCGAACTCCTCCAGCAGCGCGGCGGTCGTCGCCCGCGCGTAGCCGCGACCGCGGTACCGCTCGTCGGTGCATATGTTGAAGACGAAGCCGAACAGCCCCCGCGGGCTCACCGGTGCGGGCAGCCGCTCCTCGATCCGGCCCACCGCGCACGCCGCGAGGTGGGCCGACGCCCCCGCGCCGTCCACCACGAACGCCAGCAGCGGCGAGTTCTGCTGCGCGAGCTGCCGACGCGCGACCCGGACGGCTTCCTTCTCCCACGGCCCCGGCTCGTCCCGCCCGCTCATCGCGGCGAACATGAGCCTGCGCAGCCGTACGATCTCCTCGGCGTCGTCCGGGGTCGCTTTACGTATGTCGATCATGCGGCGGAGATTACCCGGAGGCTTTTATCGCGGTGATCGAGTTTTCCGCCGGACATGGTCCTGGGGGCTCGCCCCCAGGCCCCCGCGGGCTCAGCCCAGGCGGGGGATTTCGATTGCGGGGCAGCGGTCCATCACCATGCGGAGGCCGGCCGCGCGGGTGCGCTCATTCGCTGCCTCGTCCACGACCCCGAGCTGGAACCAGACGGCCTGGGCGCCGATCGCCACTGCCTCGTCGGCGACCGGCCCCGCAAGGGCCGAGTTGACGAAGACGTCCACCACGTCCACGGAGAAGGGGATGTCCGCGAGGCTCGCGTAGCCGCGCTCGCCGTGCACCGTCTCCGCCTTCGGGTGGACGGGCACGATCCGCTTGCCGTAGCGCTGGAGCACCTGGGCCACCCCGTACGCGGGCCGGGAAGTGTTCTGCGAGAGGCCCACCACCGCCCAGGTGTCACCCAGCTCGGTGAGGATCTCCCGTACCGTCCGGGAATCGCCGTCCATCGGTGTCTCTCCTCCATAGCAGCCCTTTCCTGGGACAACGGCTCGCACCCCGCGCCGATTCCCGTGGCCCTGGCCATAGGCTGGCGGGATGCAGCAGGAGCAGCAGCCCGAGGGGCCCGCGGAGTACATCACCGTCGCGGCGGAGGGCGTGCACGAGACCGAGGTCAACCGCTCCCGCTTCCTGTGCGCCCTCGCCCCCGCCGCCACCGAGGCCGAGGCGCAGGAGTTCATCGCGCGGGTCCGCAAGCAGCACCCCGGCGCCAACCACAACTGCTCGGCGTACGTCATCGGTGCCGACGCGAGCATCCAGAAGGCGAACGACGACGGGGAACCGGGCGGTACCGCGGGCGTGCCGATGCTCCAGATGCTGCTGCGCCGCGAGGTCCGCTACGCGGTCGCAGTCGTCACCCGCTACTTCGGCGGCGTCAAGCTGGGCGCGGGCGGCCTGATCCGCGCGTACGGCGGAGCGGTGGGCGAGGCCCTGGACGCCGTCGGGACGGTCACCCGGCGGCGCTTCCGGCTGGTGACGGTCACGGTCGGCCATGAGCGTGCCGGACGCCTGGAGAACGATCTGCGCGCCACAGGCCGCGAGGTGCGCGAGGTGCACTACGGCGCCGAGGTCACCATCGAGCTCGGGCTGCCCGACGCCGATCTGGCCGACTTCCGCGGCTGGCTCGCCGACGCGACCGCGGGCACCGCGCGGGTCGAGGTGGGCGGCGAGGCGTTCGGCACCGTCTGAGCGAACGGGACGGGCCGCGCGGCCAAGGGGTCCGGCACGGTGTGGTGCGGTGCCGTACGGAGCCGCACATCGCGCTCGGTCCGGGGTGCGGTACGCGCTGTCAGTGGTGGGCCTTAAGGTCGTTGACCATGCGTCTGCTGCACACCTCGGACTGGCATCTGGGCCGGAGCTTCCACCGCGTGAGCCTTCTCGATGCCCAGCGCGCCTTCCTCGACCATCTGGTCGCCACCGTCCAGGAGCGCGCGGTGGACGCCGTGCTCGTCTCCGGCGACATCTACGACCGCGCGGTTCCCCCGCTCGCCGCGGTCGAGATGTTCGACCACGCGCTGCACCGGCTGGCCGAGCTCTCCGTGTCCACCGTGATGATCTCCGGCAACCACGACTCGGCCCGCCGCCTGGGCGTCGGCTCCAAGTTGATGGGCCGCGCGGGCGTCCACCTGCGCACCGCTCCGCACGAGTGCGGCACGCCCGTGCTGCTCGACGACGCTTCCGGGGGAGGCCAGGTCGCCGTCTACGGACTGCCTTATCTGGAGCCCTCGCTGGTACGGAAGACCCTCGGCGTCCGGCGCTCCGGGCACACCGCTGTGCTCCGCGCCGCGATGGACAAGGTCCGCGCAGATCTCGCCACCAGGCCCGCCGGGACCCGCTCCGTCGTCCTGGCGCACGCCTTCGTCACCGGGGCCGAAGTCTCCGACAGCGAGCGGGACATCACCGTCGGCGGGGTCGCTTCCGTGCCCGCTTCGGTCTTCGACGGCGTCGATTACGCCGCGCTCGGCCATCTGCACAACTGTCAGTCCATCACCGAAAGGGTGCGCTACTCCGGCACCCCGATCGCCTACTCCTTCTCCGAGGCGGGCCACCCCAAGTCCATGTGGCTGGTCGACCTCGGCCCCGGCGGTGAACTCGCCGCCGAGCGGCTGCACTGCCCCGTACCGCGCCCCCTCGCCCGGCTGCGCGGCACGCTCGACGAGTTGCTGGCGAACCCGGACCACGAGCAGCACAAGGACTCCTGGGTGGAGGCCACCCTCACCGATGCCGCCCGTCCCCACGACCCGATGGCCCGGCTGGCGAGGCGCTTCCCGCACACCGTCAGCCTCGTCTTCGCACCCGAGCGGGAGGAGACCGACGACGGGCGCTCCTACGCCGTACGGCTGAAGGGCCGCACCGACCGGGAGATCGCCGAGGACTTCGTCGGCCACGTACGTCCCGGACGGCAGGCGGCGCCCGAGGAACGCGAGATGCTGGGCCAGGCACTCGAAGCGGTGCGGGTCGCCGAGTCCGCCGAACCGGGCGAGCCGCCTGCCGCCTCCCGTACAGGGCCTGCCGGCTCCCGTACGGCGCCCACGGTGCGCCCCGCCGACGGCGGCAGTCGGCGTCCGGCCGTCGACAGCGGGCGCGAGGTGGCACGTTGAGGCTGCACCGGCTCACCCTCACCGCCTTCGGCCCGTTCAGCGGCACCCACACCGTCGACTTCGACACCCTCTCCTCGGCCGGGCTCTTCCTGCTGCACGGTGCCACCGGCGCGGGCAAGACCTCGGTGCTGGACGCTGTGTGCTTCGCCCTCTACGGCGGCGTGCCCGGCGCCCGCCAGCAGCCGGGCGGCACCCTGCGCAGCGACCATGCCGACCCGCACACCCGCACCCAGGTGGTCCTGGACCTGACCGTCGCAGGGCGGCGGCTGGAGATCAGCCGCGCCCCCGAGCAGCTCCGCCCCAAGGCCCGCGGCACCGGCCTCACCCGTGAACGGGCCCGCTGCGAACTGCGCGCCTGGGACCCGGCGACCGCCGAGTGGCACGGCCTCAGCCGCTCCAATCAGGAGATCGGTGAGGAGATCAGCCAGGCGCTCGGCATGAGCAAGGACCAGTTCTGCCAAGTGGTCCTGTTGCCGCAAGGCGACTTCGCACGGTTTCTGCGCTCCAATGCCGAGGACCGGGCGAAGCTGTTGGGGCGCCTGTTCGACACCGGCAGGTTCGCGGCGGTGGAGGAAGAGCTGGCGCGGATGCGCAAGAGCGCGCAGCACGAGGTGATCTCGGCCGACGAGGAACTGCTGGCCCTCGCCCACCGGATGCGGCAGGCGGTCGGCGACCCGGCCGAGTTGGGCGAGGGCCCGACGGACGCGCCCGAAGCGGACTCCGTACCCGGTCAGCGCACTGGCCCGGCGTCCACCGCCACATCTGGCAGCACCGGCGGCGCGCCGGCCCGCACCCGCGGCGGCGCGCGTACCGGTACCCGGGCCAAGCAGGCCAAGGCCGCCGAGCGGGGGAGGCTCGCCCCGGGCGACCCGGGTCTCACCGACGCCGTCCTGACCTGGGCGGCACAGGCCCGCTCGTACGCCCGCGAGCGCCTCACCTCCGCCGCTCTCGACGCCGAGACGGCGCGCGAGCGGTACGGCATCGCCGTACGGGAGTTGGAGGCGAGCCGCGAACTCGACCGCGAGCAGCAGCGGTTCGCCCGCGCCCGGCAGCGCGCCGAGGAGCTGACGGCCAGGAGCCAGGAGCGGGACGCGCTGCGGCGCAGGCTGGAGCGGGCACAGGCTGCCGAGGCCGTGGCACCCGCACTCCGGCTGCACCACGCTGCACGCGATGAACACGCTCAGGCCCGCACCGCCGAACGGAACGCCCGCGCCCACCTCCCGCAGACCCTGGCCGACGCCGGGGACGAGCGGCTGTCGGCCCTGGAGCGGGAGCTGCGCCAGGAGCTGGGCGCACTACGGGCCACCCGCGAGGAGGAACCGCGGGCAGCCGGGATCGAGGCCGAACTGCGCCGCTTGGACGCCGAGTCCCGGGCCGACGAGGAACTGCTCCGCGAGGCGGGGGAGTGGCTGGCGGGCTGGGAGGAGCAGCGGCACGCCCTGCAGCGCCGGGTGGACGAGGCGCTGGAGGCCGCCACCCGCGCCGAACGCCTCGCGGGCCGACTGCACCCGGCCCGCGCCCGCCTGCAGGCCGCCCGCCGCCGCGACGAGCTCGCCGTCGAGATCGAGACCGGTGCCGAAGACCTCCGGAGCGCCAGGGAAGAGGCCGCCCAGGCAAAGGAGCAGTGGCTCGCCCTGCGGGAGCGGCGGCTGCGCGGCATCGCGGCCGAGCTCGCCGCGAACCTGACAGCGGGCGAGCCGTGCGCCGTCTGCGGCTCCACGGCACACCCCGATCCGGCGCGCGAGGAGCCGGACCACGTCGACCGCGCGGCCGAGGACGAGGCGCTCGCCGCCTCGCAACGGGCTGCGGAGCGCCGCCAGTCGGCCGAGCAGCGACTCGCCGCGCTGCGCGAGAGCCACAGTGCCGCGCAGTCGGAAGCGGCGGGGGAAGACATCCGGCCAGAAACGGATGAAGCAGCCGGGGAAGACGTCCGGCCAGGAGCGGCCGGGGACGCGAGCGCCGAGGCGCTGGCCGCCGCCGTCATTGCGCTGGAACACGAGCATGTGCAGGCCCACGCACAGGCGTCCGGCACCCATGAGGCCCGCGAGGTGCTGGCCGCCGCCGAGCGGGAACACGCCGAGAGGCAGACCGCGCGCCAGGACGCCGAGCGCCGTGCCGCAGCCCGCACTTCGACCCGGGACGCGCTCCAGCGGGAGCTGGCGGCCCTCACCGAGCGGCTGACGAAAGCCCGCGGCGAGGCTCCCAGCGTCGCAGCGCGCTTCGCCGAACTGGAGCGCCGCGTAGGGCTGCTGTCCCAGGCTGCGGAGGCGGCGCGTACGGCAGTCCGCACTGCCGAACGGCTCACGGACTCAGCCGCGCAGCTGGCGGACGCCGCGCGCCGGGCCGGTTTCGCCGACGCCGCCGACGCCGGACAGGCCGTGCTGCCCGAGTCCGAGCAGCGCGAGCTGCGCGCGCGGCTGGAGCGATGGCAGACCGAAGAGGCTGCCGTACGCGAGGAGTTGGCCGACCCGGTGCTCGCCGCGGCGGCTGCCAGACCGGCGGCACGGCCGGAGGCGGCCCAGGCCGTCGCCGAGTCCGCCGAGGAGCGGCTGCGTGCCGCCGACGCCGAGCACCACGCGGCGCGCGGCCGGGTGGCGGCGCTGGAGGAGCTGGCCGGGCGCGCCGCCGACCGTGCCCGTCGGCTGGCGCCGCTGCGTACGGCCTACGACCGCATCGCCCGGCTGGCCGGGCTCGCGGCAGGCACCTCCGCGGAGAACGAGCGCCGTATGCGACTGGAGTCGTATGTGCTGGCCGCCCGGCTCGAACAGGTCGCCGGGGCCGCCTCGGCGCGGCTCGCCCGGATGTCCGACGGGCGCTACACACTGGTGCACTCCGACGAACGGGCCTCCGGGCGCGGCAGATCCGGGCTGGGACTGCATGTGGTGGACGCCTGGACGGGCGCCGAGCGGGACACCGCCACGCTCTCCGGCGGCGAGACCTTCTTCGCCTCCCTCGCCCTCGCCCTCGGCCTCGCCGACGTGGTCACCGAGGAGGCCGGCGGCACCCGCTTGGAGACCCTCTTCATCGACGAGGGGTTCGGCAGCCTGGACGAGCAGACGCTGGACGAGGTGCTGGACGTGCTGGATTCCCTGCGCGAGAGGGATCGCTGCGTGGGCATCGTCAGCCATGTGGCCGACCTGCGCCAGCGGGTGCCGGCTCAATTGGAGGTCGTCAAGTCGCGTTCGGGCTCCGCATTGCGGCACCACGCGGCCCCCGCGGATGGCTAGGCATGGCGTGCCGGTCCGGCGGTGCCGAACCCACCCCAGGCGGGGGGCGCGTTCGGCACCGCCGGTAGTACGGCGGAAAAGGGTTGCTCAGAGCACCGAGAGCTCCGCCACCAGGTCATCCAGCCCCAGGGAGCCGAGCGAGAGGGCTGCCATGTGCCAAGACTTGGCATCGAAGGCGGCGCCGCGCTCGCGCTGCGCCGCATCGCGGCCCTCCAGCCAGGCGCGCTCGCCCAGCTTGTAGCCGATGGCCTGGCCCGGCATGCCCAGATAACGCACCAGCTCGCTCTCCACGAAATCCGCGGGGCGCCCGCTGTGCATGCCGAAGAACTCCTGCGCGAGCTCCGGGGTCCACCGCTCGCCCGGATGGAAGGGGGAGTCGGCGGGGATCTCCAGCTCCAGGTGCATGCCGATATCGATGATCACCCGGGTGGAGCGCATCATCTGCGCGTCCAGATAGCCCAGCCGCCGCTCGGCCGTGGTCAGGAAGCCCAGCTCGTCCATGAGCCGCTCTGCATACAGCGCCCAGCCCTCGGCGTTGGCGCTGATCATGCCGATGGTCGTCTGGTAGCGGGAGAGCCTGTCGGCGACGTACGTCCACTGCGCGAGCTGCAGATGATGTCCCGGCACGCCCTCGTGGTACCAGGTGGTGACCAGGTCGTAGACCGGGAACCGGGTCTCTCCCATGGTGGGCAGCCAGGTGCGGCCCGGCCGGGAGAAGTCCAGCGAGGGCTGGGTGTAGTACGGCGCGGCGGCGCTGCCGGGCGGGGCGATCCTGGCCTCCACCCGGCGTACCGGCTCCGCCAGCTCGAAGTGGGTGCCGTCCAGCGCGGTGATGGCCTCGTCCATCAGCCCCTGGAGCCACACGCGTACCGTCTCGACGCCCTCGATGGCCTCGCCGTGCGTGTCCAGGTAGCGCAGCGCCTCCCAGGGGGTCTTCGCGCGGGGGAGGATCTTCCCGGCCTCGGCGCGCATCTCGGCGAGCAGCCGGTGGAACTCCTCCCAGCCGTAGCGGTACGCCGCCTCCAGGTCGAGGTCGGCGCCGTTCCAGTAGCGCGACCAGAGCGCATACCGCTCGCGGCCCACCGTCTCGGGGGCGCCCGCGATGCCCGGTGCGTACACGTCCCGCAGCCAGTCGCGCAGTTCGGAGATGGCGCGGGTGGCCTCGGCGGCGGCTTCGCCGAGTTCGGAGCGGAGGGAGTCGGGGCAGCCGCCGGCGAACTGTGCGAACCAGCCCCGGTCGTCCTCCAAGTCCTTCTCACCCAGCCACTGCGCCAGCTGTCCCAGCACTGTCGAGACTTGGCGCGGCCCGGCGTACAGGTCGCGCGAGAGCCCCTCGGCGAGGGAGGCACGGTACCCGTCGAGCGTGACCGGCATCGCGCGCATCCGGGCGGCGACCGCCTTCCAGTCCTCCTCCGTCTCGGACGGCATCACGGTGAAGATGCCGCGCACCGAATGGAGCGGCGAGTGGATGTTGCTGACGGCGCGCAGCCCCTCGCCCGCCTCGTGGACGGCCAGCTGGGCGGTCAGCCGCTCGTGCAGCAGCCGTGCGCAGCGCCGCTCCTCGTCACTGTCGCCGCCGGGCCGCGCCTGAGCCGCTGCCAGCTCCTCCAGGGTGGTGCGGCACAGTACGGCCATCGCCTCCTGGCCCGCGGGCGAGAAGTCGGGCAGCTTGCTGTGGCTCTCGGGCACCCCGAGGTAGGTGCCGGAGATCGGGTCGAGTTCGACGAGCGCGTCGACGTAGGTGTCGGCCACCTGGCGCGGCAGGGGGCCGGGGGTCGCTGTGTTGATCGCATCGGACATGGGCCCATCCTCGTACGCCGGTGCCCTCGCCGTCAGCACCGGGACGGCGCAGCCGGGGCACCGGAGCCCGGTGCAGGCGCGGTGCTCAGCGCGGTGCCACCGCAGCGGACGCCAGCGCGGCGGTCACCACCAGGGTGCCCTCCTCGACCTGGTAGTCGAGCGGCAGCCCGAGTCCGCGCATCGCCGCGACCATGCCCGTGTTGGACGACTGGGTGACCGCGTAGACGCTCTCGCAGCGCGTCTCGCGTGCCATTCCGATCAGCCGTCGCAGCAGTGCCGAGCCGATGCCCCGGCGCTGCCAGGCGTCCTCGACCAGCAGCGCCGCCTCCGTCTCGTCGCCGTCCCACAGCAGATGCCCGAGCGCCACCAACTCGCCCGCGGGTGACTCCACGGCGAGGGTGCGGCCGAGGCGGGGGGAGAGCAGATGCCGCAGATAGCGGTCGGCGTCCTTGACGGGGCCGTGGTAGCGCCGGCTGAGCGTCTGCTTCGAGCAGCGGGCGTGCATGGCCAGCGCCGCTTCCAGATCGCCCTCATCTGCGCGGCGGATGGTGACAGCCCGGCCCTCGGGCAGGGTCAGTGCGTGCTGCTCGCGCGGGGTACGCCGCCCCAGCCGCGCGTCCAGCTCCACCAGGGCGTGCGCCCGCGCGAACTCGGTGGGGGTGAAGGGCACATGGTGCCGTTCCACGACGATCTCTCCTCCGGCAGGGTCGGGCAGGCGCAGCAGCGTACCCTCCAGTGTGCCCTCTGCGGGGGTGTCGCCGGGGACCGAACGGATCGTGCAGCGGCCCAGCAAGGTCCGGAGGGCCAGCGGGAGTTCGGCGGTGTCCAGGGCTGCCCGGGTGGCCAGGCCGAGGATGCGGGTGGGGGTGTCGACCAGATCGTGGGCGTCGGCCCGCTCGGTCCAGGTCTCGCTGCCGCCCGCCTCGGACAGCAGCCGGGCCAGCTCGTGCGGCTCCAGTGCCGCGGGGGTGCGCAGCAGGAACTCGTCCACCGTGCGGTCGCCGAGCGGGTGCGTCTGGAGCGTGAGGATGTCGACCCGGCCGGCAGCCAGTGCACTGCACACCCGGGCGAGGGAGCCCGGTTCCTCGCGTACGGTCGTCCGCACCCGCCACAGCGCGGTGGCGTCGTCGGGGCCCGGGCCGTCGGCGCGGGTGCTCTTGCCGGAACGTTCGCCGTACTGTTCCCGGGCGCGCCAGGCCCGCCAGCCGTTCCGTGCGGCCAGCGTCGCACGGTGCCAGGGGCCGGTCGTCGCGCCGGTCGCGGTGCCCGTCTTCTTCTCGGCAGAGTCATCAGCCATACGGCCACCCTGCTGGACGGTCATTGCCTGACCACGAACGAAGCATGACAGGTGCGTAAAATGAGCGCCTGGCGGTCAAACGCCCCTTTTTGGCTGACTGTTGAGCGTTCATCCTGTAGCAGGCCACTCCCGGGTCAGCCGCCGCAGCACCTGCCCGCACCGGTGTGCGTACAGCCGTTGCAGCACCCGCACCACGGGACCCGCCGCGCGGGTCCACCACACCGCCGGCCTGCTGTAGGCCCACACGGTCAGCCAGACCCGGTCGTCCTCGGCGTGCTCGACCAGGAACGCCTCCTCGCCGCGCTCCGGATGCCCCGGCAGCGTCCCGTACGCCCATCCGGCGCGGCGCTCCTCCACGACGGTCCACACCACCCGGCACGGCCCGTACACCCGCAGCCGCCCCACACCCAGTCCGACCGTCACCCGCACACCGGGTGCCGCCCGTTCGGCGTCCGTCTCCACCCGTACGCCCATGGCACGGTGCATGCGCCACTCCAGCAGGGCCAGCGAGGCCGCCGTGAAGGCGGCCTCACCGGCGCCCAGCCGGGTGCGTACGCACAGCGGATGGAAACCGGGCGGTGTCACCCGGTGTGCGGTACGGCCGACGGGTGTGTAGCTGAACGCGGGCTGCTGTGCGGTCACGGCCGGCCCTGCCCGCGTTACTGACCCACCCGGCCTGGTTCGAGCACCTTGGTGAAAAGCACCGCACCGCTCTCCTCGCGCAGCCGCACCGTCATCTCGCCGGTCGAGCCGTCGATGTCCACCTGGCCGAAATACTGTCCGCCCTCGCTGGGCGGCGTGTTGGGGCGGGTCGGGGCCTTGATGAACTTCTGGTCGGGCCCGAAGGTGCCGTCCAGCTTCAGCGCACCGAACCCGCCCGCGTTCAGCGGCCCGGAGACGAACTCCCAGAACGGCGCGAAGTCCTTGAACGCCGCACGGTCGGGGTCGTACCGCTGAGCACAGGTGTGGTGCACGTCCGTGGTGAACCACACGGTGCCGGTGATCCGGTGCTGCTTGATGTGCCGCAGCAGCTCCGCGATCTGCAACTCCCGACCGAGCGGGGCGCCCGGGTCGCCCTGCGCGACCGCCTCGAAGTCGGTCTTGCCGTCCGGTACGACCAGCCCCAGCGGCATGTCCGAGGCGATCACCTTCCACACCGCGCGGGAGCGCGACAGCTCACGCTTGAGCCACTTCAGCTGCCGCTCGCCCAGGATGCCCTGGGTGTCGTCCGGCTGGCGGCCCGGCGAGTTGGCGTTCCGGTAGGCGCGCATGTCCAGTACGAAGACGTCCAGCAGCGGGCCGTGCCGCAGTACGCGGTAGACGCGCCCGTCCTCGTCCTTGGGCGGCAGCGTGCTGACGGGGAAGTACTCGCTGAAGGCGCGCAGCGAGCGGGCCGCGAGGGTGGAGACGTTCTTCTCGGTGTACCTGTCGTCGTCCAGGATCTCGCCCGGGTACCAGTTGTTGAGCACCTCGTGGTCGTCCCACTGCACGATCGAGGGCACCTGCGCGTTGAACCGGCGCAGGTTCTCGGCCAGCAGGTTGTAGCGGAAGTTGCCGCGGAACTCCGCCAGCGTCTCGGCCACCTTGGACTTCTCCTCGGTGGTGACGTTCCGCCACACTCCGCCGTCCGGCAGCTCCACCCGCTCCTGGATGGGCGCGTCGGCGTAGATGGTGTCGCCGCTGTTGAGGAAGAAGTCCGGGTTCAGCTTCCGCATCTGATCGAAGATCGGGTAGCCGCCCCGGTCCGGGTTGATGCCCCAGCCCTGGCCCGCCAGGTCACCGGACCACAGGAAGCGCACATCGCGCCTGCGCGCCGGCGCCGTACGGAACGTCCCCTGCACCGGCCGGCCGGAGCGCCGCGGGTCGTCGGGGTCGCTCAGGAGCACCCGGTAGTGGATCTGCTCGCCGGGCGGCAGCCCGTGCAGCGCCGTACGCCCCGTGAAGTCGGTCTCCGGGCCCACGACCGGGCCGTACCACCGTTTCGGGTTACGGAACGTCTCGGTGGCCGCCGTCTCCACCACCATCCGCGCCGGGCGGTCCGCACGTACCCACACCAGCCCGGAGGACGCCGTCACGTCCCCGGCCTGTACGCCCCACTCGGCTGCCGGGCGGCCGCGCCGTACCTGGGCCGGCGCAGCGGCGCTGAGCAGCGGCAACGACAGCGCCGCGCTCGCGCCGACCGTGCCGCGCAGCACTGCCCGCCGCGCGGGGGATCTACCGGTCGCCGGATCGCCTTGTGCCATGTGCGGGCCTCCTTGAAACATGCGGTGTCGAAGAGTCTGCGGTACGCAGGCGTCAGCTGTTGCCTGTGTTACCTGTATCCCGTCCGTGTGCCGTACACACGAAGCCACAGTGAACACCGGTGTCACACCGGACAGAAGGGGGGCGCCGCGACTCCGTGTGTCCGACCGCTCCCAGCGGCCTAGGATGCCGCTTCACGGACAACTCCACCCGCATGCCGCCCGCTCGCTCCACCCCGGCCCAGGAGGCCCGATGACCACCAGCCGTACGCCTGCCCAGCTCCGTGCGGACATCCGGGCGTGGGCCGGCGCGCCGCACGGTCCCGAGCGTGTCGCCCGGGCGGCGGATCTGGTCGCGGAGGCCGAGGCACTGGCGGAGGCGGGCACCCGGGAGGGGCGGGCCGCACTGGGTGCTGCCCTGCTGCATCTGGCCGCCAGCCGCGCCTTCGGCTCCGCGGCGCGCACCACTCCGGCCCCCGTCGCGCGGGCACTGCGGCTGTGGGACCAGGACCCGGAAGCCTTCGACGCCGACGCCGCGTTCGCACTGCTGTGGTCCCTCAGGTGGGTGGTGGAGGACCTGGTCGCCGACCCGGAGACACCGGTGGCGGACGTCGACGAGTGGCTCACCCTGATGGCCCGCAGCCATGCCGACGCGGGGCTGTCCCAACGTGCCGTGTACGCCCGCGAGTTCCTCGCAGCCCAGCGGTTCGGCAACCGGCCGCGCGCCGCCCGCGCCTACGACGACTGGCTGGCGGCCGAACGCGACCGGAGCGCCGACTGCGCGGGCTGCGAGCTGGCCTGGCGCGGCAGGGCGCACGCCATCCGTGCGGAGGAGGCGGAGGCCGAGGCGCCCGGCAGCGGGGCGGCGGAGGACGAGGCCGCGCTGCGGATGTGGGAGCCGGTGCTGCGCGGCGAGTACCCGTGCGACGGACGGCAGCCGTACGTACTGGCCGCCTCGCAGGCCCCGCTGCTGCGCCTGGGCCGCACCGCCGAGGCCCGCAGCAGGCACCTCGCCGGCTATCTGCTGGTCCGCGAGGCGCCTGCCGAGCGCGGCTCCCTCGCACGGCATGTGGAGTTCTGCGCCCGCACCGGCAACGAGCCACGCGGGCTGGAGATCCTCGCCGAGCAGGACGAGGCACGCTGGGAGCCGCAGGAGGACGCCCCCGGCTACGAGGCGTGGCTGTCCGCCGTGGCGCTGCTGATGCGGCGGCTCGGCGATCTCGGCCACGGTGCCCTTCGCGTCCCCGGGCCCCCGGGACAGGACTGGGACGCCGCATCCCTGCTGGAGTACGCCGCCGCACAGGCACAGGACGTGGCAGACCGGTTCGACCGGCGCGCCGGCACCACGCTGCACGGCGCGGCCGTCCGCGCCAGGCTCGCCGCGCAACCGCTGGCCGCGCACCTTCCGCTCGGCGTCGGCGCAGTGGCGCTCCCACCGGCCGGTACACCGTCAGTGGGAGGGGCCGGGACCGGGGCAGCGGCGGAGACCGCGGCTGCGGATCCGTACGGGCTGCTGGACGAGGCCCGGCAGCTGAGCGCCGTCGGGCATCCGGACGCGGCAGCCCGGTGGGCCGCAGCGGACGAGGCCGTCGCCCGTACCGGCGTACGGCTCGGCGAGGGCGAGCGGGCCGAACTCCTCGACCACCGGGCCATGGAGCTGGCCCGTACCGACCCGGCGGCGGGCGCCGCCCGCTTCACGGAGGCGGCAAGCATCTTCGCCGGTGCGGAGCTGCCGGGCGAGGCCCTCGCGTGCCGGGCCCGCGCCGCTTTCGCGGCCTCCTTCGCGCCGGAAGGGACGGCGGTGCCGCCCGAGTCCGTCGAGGCGCTGTGCGCGGAGGCCGAGCACCTGCACGCCGAGGGCCGCATCAGCACCCGGCACGCCACCGCCGTGCTGCTCACCCGCGCCCGGCTGCGGGCGCACGACCTCGGCGGGGCACACGACGGCGCCGGGAACGGAGGTGGTACGCCCTTCGACGCGGCGAACCCGGCCAACCAGTCGCAGGCTGCCGACACCGCGGACACCGCCGGGGCGGAGCAGGCGGACGGGGCCGCGGACCTGCTGGGACCGGAAGCCGACGCGCTCGACGCCGAGCTCGCCCACCTGGTCGCCCTGGCCATGCCGGACAGCTCCGAGCCCGCTGTCCGCGCCCGGATCGCCGAGGCCACCGAGACCCGGGGACGGCTTGCGGCCCAGCGCGGCGACGCCGTACGGGCCGGCGAGTTGCTGGCCGATGCCGCCGACCTCTTCCACGAGGCGGGCCGCCCCTGGTCGGCCACCGGGCCCGAACTCGCCCTGGCCCGGCTGCTGACGGAGACCGGCGACCACAAGCGCGCCGCCGAGGTGCTGCGCGGTGCCCTCCAGGACCGGGCAGGGGCGGCCGACCGCACCCCGGCCGACCTCGCACGCCTCCACCTGATGCACGCCGACGTGCACGCCGCACAGGGTCTGCTCGCCGAAGAGGCCGAATCCCTCCGGCACGCCGTGCACGCACTCCAGACCTCGGACGGCGGTATCGAGGTCACCCGCGCCAGGCTCCGGCTCGGCGGCTGTCTGCTCGCCCTCGAACGGCCCGACGAGGCGGCGGCCGTCCTCGTCGCCGCCCTCGGGGAGCTGCTGGACGCCGCCGACGAACCGGGCATCGTGCAGGCGTGCGTCTGGCTCGGCCAGTCCTGTGCGCGCCCCGAACAGCTGCACGCCGCAGCCCGGTTGCTGCGCCGCGCCGCCGATCTGCCGCACCCGTGGCAGGACCCGCACGGGCACGCCGTCGTCACCCATCTGGCCGCCGACATCCACCGCGCCTCCGACCGGTACCCCGCAGCGGCGGAGCTGTACGGGCGGGGCGAGGAGCTGTGGCGGGCGCTCGGCGACCCGCATGCGGTGATCCGTACGCTGCACGCACGGGGCTGGCTCGCGATGGAGTCGGGCGCGCCGGTGGAGGAGTCGCTGCGCTTCATGGACGCGGCGCAGGAGGAGATCACGGCGGTGCTCCACGGCCCGGAGGAGGCACTGGAGGAGGAGCAGCGGCTCCGGCTCCGCCTGGAGACGGGCCACACCTACCGACAGACCGCGGAACTGCTGATCGAGGCGGTGTCGGTGCCTGCAGCCCCGGCCCCCGGCGAGCAGGGCGCTGCGGCGCTGGACTGCTATGCGCGGGGCATCGAGTACGCGGATCGCGCCGTGACGGCGTTCCATGCCTGCGGCGAGGCGGGGTTGCACGAGGCGACGAGCGCGGAGTTGAGGGCTGCCGCGCTGGAGGTGGACCTGGGACGGTACGACCAGGCCGTCGCCCGGCTCACCCGGGTGCGGGGCGCGTATCCGGCGGGCACGCCGGACCCCAACGGCGTCGTCGCGGAACGGGTGAGTGAGGCCGGGGCCCTGGAGCTCCGCATCGAGGGTGCGTTGAGCTGAGGGGGCGCCCCGAAGGGACGCGGGGAACTGCGCGACCAGCTACAACGGACCCGCAGTCCGCGGGTTTCGGGCAGGGGCACCCTCTCATGCGCGCAAAGGAGGGGCCGAGGCCCGCCGGGCGGTGTCCGCGATGACGCGGGCCACCGTGGCGGGGTCGTCGTTCATCGGTACGTGGCCGCAGCCCCGCAGCCGTACCAGGCGGGCGGCGGGGATGGTCCGCTTGGCGCGTACGCCCTGGCGGCGCAGCAGCAGCCG
Organism: Streptomyces sp. 3N207; assembly: GCF_052246355.1. Classification (NCBI taxonomy): domain Bacteria; kingdom Bacillati; phylum Actinomycetota; class Actinomycetes; order Kitasatosporales; family Streptomycetaceae; genus Streptomyces; species Streptomyces sp. 3N207. The sequence goes on from NZ_JBQQBV010000009.1 coordinate 42,303, forward strand.
GTCCCGGTCGCCCCAGCCGATGGTGACCGGGATGCCGGGGACATCCGCCTCGAAGAGCGCTCCGGGTCGCTGCCCCTGGGCCAGGACGGGCGCGAAGCCGGGGGCCTGCCGCAGGGCCCGGGTCTCGGCGACCACGGCATCGGCCGAACGCCGCCCCGGCCGCGCGTAGATGGTGCTCGTCAGGGCGGCCCGGCCGGCTGCCGTACGGGCCAGCGCTCCCAGTACCGGGTCCGGCAGCGCCCGTGCCCCGGCCCGCATGCCGCGCAGCACCGCGAAGGCGTACAACCGCTCGGGACGGGTGAAGAACCCGGCGGGGGAGAGCGCTGTGACGGAACGGGCGAAGCCGTGCAGCCCCAGCTCCAGCGCCAGCAGCCCGCCCAGGGAGTTGCCCACCACGTGCGGGCGTTCGACGCCGAGTGCCGTACACGTTTCGGCGAGCAGCGGTACCACGCTCTCCAGCCCGTAGGAGACTCCGTCGGGCAGCCCGGGGGAGGCGCCGAACCCCGGCAGGTCGAGGGCGATCACGTCATAGCTGCCCGCGAGCACGGTCAGCACGGGCTCCCACGCCTGCCAGTGGTGGCCGATGCCGTGCAGCAGCAGCATCGGTTCACCGGAGCCGCGCCGCTCGTACACCACCTCGAACGGCGGCTGCCCGTCGGGAGAGACCGCTATGACGGAGGCGGAGACGCGGGCGGGCGTCTGCGGGGTGAAGACGGCGGGCATGACCACTCCTACGGTTCCTGCGGTGCTGCGCGGCTGTCCGCGGCGCTGTGCACGCCGGGGAGCGAACGCTGCTGCGGCTCGTTGACACGATGTCAGCAAGCGCCTGCTCAGGGAAGCCCCAGTAGCCGCCGGTTCCGGTCCCGGTGGCATGATGACCAGGTGACCGCTGACCTGACCGCTGCTGTGACCGAGGTCTTCGAGGAGCACCGGCCGGTGCTCGACGGGGTGGCCTACCGGATGCTGGGCAGGGTGGCCGACGCCGAGGACGTGGTGCAGGAGGCATGGCTGCGGTGGTCGGCGGCCGATCACGCGCAGGTGCGCGAACCGCGCGGCTATCTGGTACGCATCACCACCCGGCTGGCCATCGACCGGCTCCGCCAGGCACAGTCCAGGCGGGAGTCGTACGTCGGCTCCTGGCTGCCCGAGCCGCTGGTCACCGACCTGGATCCAGCGGCGGTGACGGCCCAGCAGCAGGACGGCGCGGACCGCGTGGTGCTGAGCGAGTCGGTCTCGCTGGCCATGCTCGTGGTGCTGGAATCCCTCTCGCCGCTGGAGCGCGCTGTCTTCGTACTGCGCGAGGCGTTCGGTTTCCCGTACGCCGAGATCGCCGAGACGCTGGAGCGCAGCGAGGCCGCCGTGCGTCAGCTCGCGGGCCGCGCGCGGCGGCACGTGGCGGAGCGCAGGCCGCGGTTCGAGGTCGATCCCAAGCTCCGGCGCGACCTGACCGAACGCTTCTTGAAGGCCGCGGTGGAAGGCGATGTGCAGGGGCTGGTCTCGGTGCTGGCTCCGGACGTGCGGATGGTCTCCGACAGTGCGGACGGGGCCAAGGCGCCGCGCCGCGTCATTCTCGGCTCCGGCAAGGTCAGCCGCTTCCTGGCCGCCGTCGGCCCGCAAGGCGCGCAGGACCCCGCGTTCGGCTTCCGTCTCCTGGAGCTCAACGGCGGTCCCGCTGCGCTGGTGACCTACGACGGCCGACCGGATGTGGTCTTCTCCGTGGATGTGGCCGACGGCGTCATCCAGACCGTCTATCTGATCCGGAACCCTGGCAAGCTCGCCCACCTGGACGACTCAGGGGAGTGACCCCTGGACGGTGCGCTCTCACAGGCCGCCCGCGACCCTGAGCACAGCGCCCGAGACGTACGACGCCTCGTCGGACAAGAGCCAGGCGACGGCGTCGGCGATCTCCTCCGGTTCGCCCGGGCGCCGGGCCGGAGTGATCTCGGCCTTCTTCCACGCCCTGTCCGGATCGCCCATCTTCGCGTGCATCTCGGTGAGTACGGAACCGGGCTGTACGCAGTTGACCCGCACGCCCTCGCCGGTGAACTCCTTCGCCAGTCCCACGGTCATGGCGTCGACGGCCGCCTTGGACGCCGCGTAGTGCACGTACTCGCCGGGGGAGCCGAGCGTGGCGGCTGAAGAGGAGATGTTCACGATCGCTCCGCCCGGCCCGCCGTACGCGGTGGACATCTCCCGCAGCGCACGCCGGGCACACAGCAGCGCGCCCGTCACGTTGACGTCCACCACCCTGCGCATCACCTCCGGCGAGGTCTCGGTGAACCGACCGAGCGGCCCTGAGACGCCCGCGTTGTTGACCAGCCCGGTGACGGGGCCGAGTGTTTCCCGCACGGTGTCGAAGAGCCGGTCGACACCGTCCGCTTCGCTGGTGTCCAGCTGGACGGTGACGGCTTCGCCGCCGGCCGCGCGCACCGCCGCCGCCGTACGTGCTGCCGCCGCCTCGTCCTCCGCGTAGCCGATGCCCACATGGTGGCCGTCCCGGGCGAGCCGCAGGGCCGTGGCGGCGCCGATGCCCCGGCTGCCGCCGGTGACGACGGTGACGTGCTGAAGGGAGGCGGACGTGCGGGCGCTGGCCATGGGTCCTCCGGGCGTCGGTGGCCGGTCGAACGGTTTGATCGATGATCGATCAAAGCACCTGGACCGCAGCTCGGCAAGGGGTTGGCCGGGGGGCATTGGTCTTGACCAAGGGTGGGGCCCGTCCTATGGTCAGGGAGGCATACGCAAGGTCCTTTAAAAAACAAGGACGCAAAAAACACCGCCACACATCGCCCGCGGGGCGTACGGGGATTGCGGAGGCAAGGGTGGGGACCACGCAGCTGGAGACGGTGCCGGAGCCGAAGTACTGGCACTTGAAGACCGTGCTCTCCGACGCGCTCGACTCCGAGTTCGCGGTCGGCGAGATCCTGCCGAACGAGCGTGAGTTGGCCGCCCGCTTCGGCGTGGCCAGAGCGACCCTCCGCCAGGCCCTCGAACAGCTCGAGCTGGAAGGCCGCCTCCAGCGCCGCCGCGGCGTCGGCACGACGGTCGCGCCCCCGCGCGTGGGGGTGGACGTCGGCTCCGAGTCCGGCCCCCACACCTGGCCCGGAGCGCCGGGCGACGCCTGGCAGGCGGAGGACCACGAGGAGGCCCCGGCCCCCGCGCCCGTGGCCCGCATGCTCGACGTGCCGGTCGACGCGGGCGTGCACGCGGTGCGTCGCGGCCGCGCGACCGGCGGCCAGCAGGTGGCGGCCGAGGTGCTGTACGTTCCCGAGGCTTCGGTTCCCGACCTCCCGCCGGGTGCCGACGCCGAACCGGACGGCTCGGCACGGGCCCGCGCGGTGCTGCGCGAACTCCACCGGCTCCAGCTCGCGGGGCAGGACCGCACGGTCGAGCTGGGATCGGCACGCGCGGAGGACGCACGGCGGCTCGACCGGTTGCCCGGAGCGCCGGTGCTGGTCGTCACGACGCGGTATGTCTCCGACGGTCGTACCGCGGCGGTCTCCGTTGCCACGTACCGCGCTGATACGTGTCGGCTCTCGTTCAGTGACAGCGACGACGTCTCGTTGTTGGCCAGCTGAGGAAGGTTGCCCCTCGTCTGGTGCTGGGGAGGGGGTGCCCCTGTCCGTCCGTTGCAGTCTGCGGGCATGTTGTGGTTGCGCGCGCAGTTCCCCGCGCCCCTTCGGGGCGCGAGCCCCCCCCGGCTGCGCCGGGTACGCCCTAGGTGCGGGTGGGTTCCGTCTCCTCCAAGGTGAACAGTTCGCTCTCCGCATGGTCCAGGGCGACCCGCAGGGCTCCCGTCGCCACGGCTGTCTCGCCCAGCCGTGAGAGGGCTACCCGGGGTGGACGCAGGCAGTAGCGCTCCAACTCGGCGCGCAGCGGGTCCAGTACGCCGTCCAGGCCCGAGGCCCAGCCGCCGACGACCAGCAGCTCCGGATCCAGCGCCAGCACCAGGGCCGCCACATCGTGCACCAGCCGGGCCAGGAACCGGTCCATGGCCCGGCGCGCCTGGTCGTCCCCGCCCCTGGCCAGCGCGAACACCCGCGCCACCGCTGCCTCGTCGAGCGGGTGCAGCGGCTCGTCCGTCGTGGACAGCAGCCGTTCGGGCCTGGCCTCCCTGCCCAGCAGGTGCAGCGCCCCGATCTCACCCGCCGCGCCGCCGAAGCCGCGGTGCAGCCGGCCGCCGATCAGGGAGCCGGCGCCGGGGCTCAGCCCGGCGAGCACCATCACCACGTCGTCCACGCCGCGCGCCGCGCCCTTCCAGTGCTCGGCCAGCACCGCAGCGTTCGCGTCGTTCTCCACCAGTACGGGGCAGCGGAACGACCGTCGTAGCCGCTCGCCCAGCGCGAGCCCTGTCCAGCCGGGCAACGCCGTGCCCAGCCGAACCGTCCCGTCGGCCTCCACGATGCCCGGGGTGCCGACGCCGACCGCGCGCAGCGTGTCCCGCGCGGTGCCGGTGCGGCGCAGCAGTTCGGCGACCGTACTGCGGACCCGCTCCAGCCGCGCGTCGGCCCCTGCCGTCTCGTCGACCTCCCGGGTGAGGGAGCCGGTGAGGCGGCCGGTCAGGTCCGAGAGGACGGCCGCCACCCGGTGTGGGCCGATCTCCAGGCCGAGCAACTGACCCGCCTCGGCCCGGAAGCGGAATCTGCGCGCAGGACGCCCGCGCCGTGCCGCACCGCCCGGCCGGGCCGGATCGTCCGCCGCCTCGGCCACCAGGCCCGCCTCGATCAGGTCCTCGACCACGCCCTCGACCGTGGGCCGGGACAGCTCGGTGGCGTGCACCAGCTCGGTGAGGGTCAGCGCCGCCGGGGTCGTGGAGCCGCGCAGGGCCCGCAGCACGACCGTGGAATTGATCCGCCGCAGCAGGGACGGGTCCCTTCCGGACAGCCTGCTCACGCTCCGCCTCCCTGCCTGTGCGTGTGGGCGGATCGTAACCGCTGTGGGGAGTCACGGCGAGCCGCCGGGGAACCCCGGCCGTCCCACCCGTTGTGCCCTCGTCCGGGCGGGCCGCTCAACCGGCTGTCAGCGCCGGGAGGTTGGATGTCAATGCCGGGAGGTTGGCTGTCAGTGCCGGGAGGTTGACTGTTCCCATGCACCTTGCCCACCACCTCACCGCCATCGGCCGCCTGCACGCCGAGCCCGAAGCGCGGGTCGCCGAGTTACGTACGGCGGACCCGGACCCCGACGGCGACCCGGTCGAACTCCTGGAGGCCGAGCGGGAAGTGCGGGCCGACCACGAGGCGCTGGTCACCCTGCTGTCCCAGCAGTGGGGCGAGCCGCGGACCGTCGATCTCGGCGCGCATCTGCTGGCCGCCGCCGAAGGGGCGCGGCTGCCCGAGCCCGAGCGCACACTGTGCTGGCGGGTCGCAGAGCTGACCGTATGGACGGTGGACGGCCGCTGGATAGGCGTCGGCCTGGCGCGCCGCAGCGAGGAGATACCGCTGCAACTCCTCGCGGCGGCCGGGGAGCAGGGCAGCAGCGCACCGTCGGTCCCCGGGTGAGTCCGCGCGGCACTCACTCCTCGGCCGACGCCGCCATCCGCAGCTTGCGGAACTCCTCGGCCAGTGCGGGCGGCGTGTAGTGCGCGTTGAGCCTGCTGGGGTTGGGCAGCAGCCACACCGGCACCCCGCCGACCAGCCGCTGCTGCGGGCCCACGGCCGCAGCGGGCTCGTCGAAGGCCGCGCGGTAGGCGGTTATGCCCAGCACCGCCAGCCAGTTCGGCCGCAGCCGCGCCACCTTCGCCGCCAGCATCCCCCAGACTCCGTCCGGGAGGTGCCCCCACCGCCCTCGGTGAACTCCTCGCGGGTCAGCTCGTCGGCGCGCGCCGTGGCCCGGGCGACGACGTTGGTGATGCCCAGCCCGTACGACAGGAGCTCCCGCTCCTCCTCGGGGTGCAGCCTGCGCGGCGTGAACCCGGAGGCGTGCAGGGCAGGCCAGAACCGGTTGCCGGGACGCGCGAAGTGGTGGCCCGTCGCCGCCGAGAGCAGCCCCGGGTTGATGCCGCAGAACAGCACCCGCAGCCCCTCGGCGGCCACGTCGGGCACCAGCTTGTCGCGGGCCGCCTCCAGCTCCTCCTTGGTGAACCGCGGACTCAGAGGATCGCTCCCGGACGGTAGGCGGCGGCGTCGGGGTGCAGCTCGGCGACCTCTTGCACGCGGCTGACGACCTCCGCCGTCTGCGCGGCCGCGGCGCCCGTGAACGCCAGCCGGTCGGCCATCAGCTCGCCCAGCGCGGCGCGGTCCAGCGGGATGCGGGAGTCCGCAGCGAGCCGGTCCAGCAGCTCGTTGTGCTCGGCGCCCTGGCGCATCGCCAACGCGGAAGCCACCGCGTGCTCCTTGATCGCCTCGTGCGCCACCTCCCGGCCGACCCCGGCGCGTACGGCGCCCATCAGCACCTTCGTCGTCGCAAGGAACGGCAGATAGCGGTCCAGCTCGCGGGCCACCACGGCCGGGAAGGCGCCGAACTCGTCCAGCACCGTCAAGAACGTCTCCACCATCCCGTCGAAGGCGAAGAACGCATCGGGCAGTGCCACGCGCCGCACCACCGAGCAGGACACATCGCCCTCGTTCCACTGGTCGCCCGCCAGCTCGCCCGCCATGGAGGCGTAGCCGCGCAGGATCACCATGAGGCCGTTGACGCGCTCGCAGGAGCGGGTGTTCATCTTGTGCGGCATCGCCGAGGAGCCGACCTGGCCCTCCTTGAAGCCCTCGGTCACCAGCTCCTGGCCCGCCATCAGCCGGATCGTCTTGGCCAGCGACGAGGGTGCGCCGCCCAGCTGCACCAGCGCGGTGACCACCTCGTGGTCCAGCGAGCGCGGATACACCTGCCCGACGGAGGTGAACACCCGGCCGAAACCGAGGTGCTCGGCGATCCTGCGCTCCAGGTCGGTCAGCCGCTCAGCGCCTTCGGATCCTCCGCCGAGCAGGTCCAGCATGTCCTGCGCGGTGCCGACCGGGCCCTTGATGCCGCGCAGCGGGTAGCGGCGCAGCAGCTCCTCCAGCCGCTCGAAGGCGACCAGCAGCTCGTCGGCGCCGGTCGCGAACCGCTTGCCCAGCGTGGTGGCCTGCGCCGCGACATTGTGCGAGCGGCCCGCCATCACCAGCGCCGCGTGCTCGCCCGCCAGCGTGCCCAGCCGGTGCAGCAGCGCCACCGTACGGTCCCGTACCAGCTCCAGCGAGAGCCGGATCTGGAGCTGCTCGACGTTCTCCGTCAGATCGCGCGAGGTCATGCCCTTGTGTACGTGCTCGTGCCCGGCCAGCGCGTTGAACTCCTCGATGCGGGCCTTCACGTCGTGCCGGGTGACCTTCTCGCGCTCCGCGATCGAGGCGAGGTCGACGTCCTCGACCACCCGCTCGTAGTCCGCCAGCGCCTCCTGGGGCACAGCGATGCCCAGGTCCTGCTGTGCCTTCAGTACGGCGAGCCACAGCCGCCGCTCCAGCACGATCTTCGACTCGGGGGACCAGATACGGACCAGCTCGGGGGAGGCGTAGCGGGACGCCAGGACGTTCGGGATGCGGGGCTTGTCACTCACGTCGCCCGAGTCTACGGGCCGCTGCGCAGGGCTGTGCCGCTGACCTGGCTGGGGAGGGGCTGCCCCTTCCTGTGCGTCGCAGGCCGCGGGTGCGTCGTGGTTGCGCGCGCAGTTCCCCGCGCCCCTTCGGGGCGCAGCCCCCCCATGCCGGGCACGCGCAATGTTCGGGCCCCTAAAGGTCGCACGACAGCGGGGCGAGCTCCGGGCGCTTGGGGGAGCGGCCGTCGCCCGAGGAGCGACCCGTGAGCCGCCGGCCGATCCAGGGCAGCAGATGGACGCGGGCAAAACGCAGATCCGCTGCGCGGCGGGCGGGCCAGGACGGCGGGTCGGCGGACGGCAGAGGCGTGTTCCAGTCGGCCTCCGGGGGCAGGCCGAGGCGTTGCCAGACGGCCTCGGCCACCCGCCGGTGCCCCTCCGCGGTCAGGTGCAGTCGGTCGTCGGCCCACATCCGCGGGTCGCCCAGCGCCTCCGAGGCGAAGAGGTCGACCACCACCGCGCCGTGCCGCGCGGCCAGCTCGTCGATGAAGTCGAACAGCTGCTCCATCCGGGCCCGGTAGCGCTCCAGCACCGGGCCGCGGCGGCCGGGGCTGCGCATCAGCACCAGCGTGCCGCAGCTGGGCGCCAGCGTGGCGACGGACTCCTCCAGCAGCGCACACACCCGTGCGGTGTCGCAGCCCGGCCGCAGCACGTCGTTGAGCCCGCCCACCAGCGTCACAAGGTCCGCCTTCATCGCCGCCGCGGGCGCCACCTGGTCCGCGGCGATCTGCCCGATGAGCTTGCCCCGCACCGCGAGATTGGCGTACCGGAACTGCGGCTCAAGGGCCGCGAGGCGGGTCGCCAGGACGTCGGCCCAGCCACGGTAGGCACCGCCGGGCAGCAGGTCCGACATGCCTTCGGTGAAGGAGTCACCCAGGGCGACGAACGAGCGGAAGGCGGCGGGTGGTTGGGCGGATTTCGCGGGCGAGGCGGGAGCTGCACTGGTCACGGTGGCTCATGGTAGCCCGTTGCCCCGAGCAACGATCTCTCGCCCTCGGGGCAACGCAGCTGTCACCGGGCCGGCGGCCGTTCTATGCCTGGCCGAGCAGTTCGCGCAGCACGTCCTCCATCGTCACCACGCCCGTCGCCCGCCCGTCCTGGCCGGTGACGGCGGCCAGATGGGTGCCGCTGGAGCGCATCGCACCCAGTACGTCGTCCAGCGGCAGCGAAGCCCGCACCCGGGCGATGGGGCGCATCGCCGTCAGCGGGAACGGCGCTTCTCGGGGGGAGGCGTCCAGCGCGTCCTTGACGTGCAGATAGCCCAGCACCCGCCCGTCGTCGTCCACCACGGGGAAGCGCGAGAACCCGGACCGGGCCGAGAGGTTCTCCAGTCCCTCCGGCGTCACACCACGGCCCGCCGTCACCACCTTGTGCAGCGGCTGCGCCACGTCGCCGATCGGCCGTCTGCCCAGCTCCAGCGCGTCCCGGAGCCGCTCGGTCGAACGGTCGTCCAGCAGCCCTGCCTCACTGGAGTCGGCGACCATCTGCGCCAGGTCGTCGTCCGAGAACGCGGCCTCGACCTCGCTCCGGGGCTGCACCCGGATCAGCTTGAGCAGCGCGTTGGCGAAGGAGTTCACCGTGAAGATCACCGGACGCAGTGCCCTGGTCAGCCCCACCAGCGGCGGGCCCAGCAGCAGAGCGGCCCGCTCAGGCCCGGCCAGCGCGATGTTCTTCGGCACCATCTCGCCCAGCAGCATGTGCAGGTACGTGGCCAGCGACAGCGCGATCACGAAGGAGATCGCGTGTGCCACTCCGTCCGCCACGCCCATCGTGTGGAAGACCGGCTCCAGCAGGTGCGCGATGGCCGGCTCGGCGACGACGCCGAGGACCAGCGTGCACAGGGTGATGCCGAGCTGGGCCGCGGCCAGGATCTGCGCCACGTGCTCCAGCCCCCACAGCACCTTGCGGGCCTTCTTGTCGCCGTCCTCGACCAGCGGTTCGATCTGTGCGCGCCGCACCGAGATCAGCGCGAACTCGGCGCCGACGAAGAACGCGTTGAGCACCAGGGTCAGTAGCCCGATGAGGAGCTGGATCGCCGTCATCGCCGCGCCTCCCTCCGGTCGGCGGCCTCGGACCCGGCCGGGTCGTCGCCCGGCCTGGGCCCGTACAGCCGCACCTGTGCGGCGCGCCGTCCGGTCGCGTCCATGACCTCGATCTGCCAGCCGGCGACCGAGACCGTGTCACCGGCGGCCGGAATGCGTCCCAGCTCGGTGGCGATCAGCCCCGCGAGCGTCTCGTACGGGCCCTCCGGGGCGCGCAGCCCTATGGTCTGCAGCTGGTCGGTGCGGGCCGCGCCGTCCGCGACGTAGATACGCCGGCCTTCCGCGTCCTGTCCTGCGGGTGCCAGGTCGGGCGCCTCCAGCGGGTCGTGCTCGTCGCGGACCTCGCCCACGACCTCCTCGATGATGTCCTCCAGGGTGACGACGCCGGCCGTGCCGCCGTACTCGTCGATGACGACCGCGATGCTGCGGTCCCCACCGGAGAGCTGGTCCAGCAGCCGGTCCACCGTCAGCGACTCGGGCACCAGCAGCGGTTCGCGCATCAGATCGGTCACCGGGCGCAGCCGTCGCTCGACGGCGGGCACCGCCAGCACATCCTTGATCCGGACGATGCCGACAACGGTGTCCAGGTTCCCCCGGTAGACCGGGAAGCGGGAGAGCCCCGTGGCGCGGGTGGCGTTGGCGACGTCCTCTACCGTGGCCTGCACCTCCAGCGAGGTGACCTGCACGCGCGGCGTCATCACGTTCTCCGCCGTCAGCTCCGCCAGGTGCAGGGTGCGGACGAACAGATCGGCCGTGTCCTCCTCCAGCGCGCCCTCCTTTGCGGAGTGCCGCGCCAGTGCCACCAGCTCCTGCGGCGAGCGGGCCGAGGCCAGCTCCTCGGTGGGCTCGAGCCCCATCCGCAGCAGCACGCGGTTGGCGGTGTTGTTCAGGTGCCGGATCAGCGGGCGGAAGGTCGCGGAGAAGATCCGCTGCGGCGTCGCCACCTTTCGGGCCACCGGCAGCGGCTTGGAGATCGCCCAGTTCTTCGGTACCAGTTCGCCGATCACCATCAGCACGACCGTCGAGAACCCCGTGCCGAGCACCAAGGCGACGGACGAGGAGGCCGAGGGCGGTACGCCGAGCGCGCGCAGCGGTCCGGCGATCAGCTTCGCGATGGACGGCTCGGCGAGCATACCGACGATCAGGTTGGTGACGGTGATGCCCAGCTGTGCGCCGGAGAGCTGGAAGGTGAGGGACCGTACGGCCGCCAGCGCGCTCTTGGCGCCCCGGTCGCCGCGCTGCTCGGCCCGTTCCAGTTCGCTGCGCTCGACAGTCGTGAGGGAGAACTCCGCAGCCACGAAACCACCGCAGGCCAGCGACAGCAGCAGTGCCACGAACAGCAGCAGTACTTCCGTCATCGGCCCTTCACCTCCTTCCCATCGTGGGACAGGGGGCGCCGGTACGCGCGATGTCGCTCACTGCTTCGGTGGCTGGGACTGGGAGGGTCGCCCATGGGCGGACGCTCACACCTTTCGGATCCGATGGCTGTGCCGGACCTGTGGGAATGCAGGCCCGGCGATGTACAGCGTAAACCGGCCCGGCGGTGGGCCGGTTCCCACGCTGGTGCAGGCGTGCACCGCAAGGAGCTCAGGGAGTGAGTGTCTTGACCCAGCGGCTCCATTGCGGTTGCGGAGCGTAACCGGCGGCCTGCCAGGCCCGGTGTGCCGACTCGTTCTCGTCCAACACCATCGCATCGCCGCGCCGCCCGCCCAGCGCCGCGAAGCGCTCCTCGGCGGCGGCCAGCAGCGCACGGGAGACGCCCTGCCGCCGCTGGGAGGGCAGCACCGCGAGCCGGTAGAGGGAGCAGCGCCAGCCGTCCCACCCGGCGATGACGGTGCCGACCAGCTGCTCGTCCCGCTCCGCCAGCAGCAGGGCCTCCGGGTCGCGGTCGAGCAGCCGGGCGACCCCGTCCCGGTCGTCGCTGACGCTGGTGCCCTCGGCGGCATCCCGCCAGAAGGCCAGTACGTGGTCGATGTCCCGCTCGGCCGCGGCCCGTATCCGAAGATCGCTCATGGCCGGTATCCCAGCACGGCCCGCGCTGCCGCCGCCACGCTGTTTCGCCTGGTGAGCCGCGGCCCGGCGCGGGTCAGCCGCCGTGCAGCTCCTGCACCACCGGAGCGAACGCGTCCATATAGGGGTCGAGGACGGTGAGGTACGAGAACCCGAACCGCTCCCGATGGGCACGCAGCTGCTCGGCCATCTCCTTGGGCGAGCCCAGCAGGAGGGCCGGGTGCTCCAGCAGCTCCTCGTCGCTCATCCGCGGCCCGTACGGGCGCAGGCCCGCCAGCGCCTCGCCGGGATCGGAGGTCTGGGCGACGTACTGGATGAGGTAGTTCAGCTCGGGCGGCTCGGCCCTGTCCTCGGCGAAGGTGCGGAGCGCCCTGGTCCGCTCCTCCAGCTCCGCAGGGGTGATCAGCTCCATCGTGCCCTCGGGCCCGCCCGGCACCTGCCGTCCGCCCGTGAAGGCGGCCACCGCGGCGGTGCGGGCCGCCAGCTTCAGTACGCGGTCACCATTGCCGCCTATCAGCAGCGGCACCGGCTCCTGTACGGGACGGGGCGCGTGCTCGGAGTCGGCGAGCAGCCGGGTCAGCTCGGCGACGGTGTGCTCCAGGTGGTCCACCCGGCCGCCCGGCGAAAGCCACGGCAGCCCCGCCTTGTCGTGCTCGGCCTTCACATAGCCCGCGCCCAGCCCCAGCTCCAGCCGGCCGCCCGACAGCTGGTCGACGGTGGCCGCCTCGCGGGCCAGCAGTGCCGGGTTCCAGAACCCGGCGTTGAGCACGAAGGTGCCCAGCCGGGGCCGCTCGGTCACCTCGGCGGCGGCTGCCAGCGCCGGGAACGGCGCGCACATGCCCAGGTGATCGGGTACGTGGATGACGTCGTAGCCCTGCTCCTCGGCCCGACGGCAGCGCTGCCGGAACTCCTTGCCCGAGTCGAAACTCAACATATTGACACCGAAACGGAACGGCTTTTCGGGATCCGTCATGCCAACCCTCCCTGGATGACGCCGCGTTGGGCGACGCGCGGATGGACCCCCGATCCTATGGACGGCTTCGCCGTCGGGCCACGGTGCCGTTTCCGATCCCTCGGGCCTGCGCCTTGGGGGTACGCCGCCTTCAGCCGGGCGCCACAGCGGTCCCTCCCAGTTCAGGCGTCAGCCAGCCCGGCGCCGCCGCACCGAAGCGCGGCGGAGACAGCGCCCCGGCGCCCTCGGGCACGGCACCCAGCAGCGGCAGCCCCGAGTACCGCGGCAGGTCCGCGATGTTGCAGCGCTCCGCGAGCCCCGGCGCCGCGGGCATGCTGCCGATCACCGTCCCCGCACACTCCACCCGCCGGGTCCGCAGCGCCTCGGCCGTCAGCGTCGCGGTGTTCAGCGTCCCCAGCCCCGCCTGGACGACCACCAGTACGGGTGCGGCCAGCAGTCGGGCGGCGTCCGCCAGCGTCGAGCCCTCGTCGTCGAACCGCACCAGCAGCCCGCCCGCGCCCTCGACCAGTACCAGGTCGTGCTCGGCGGCCAGTTTCCCGGCCGCCTCGGCGACATCCCGCGCCGACACATACGGCAGCCCCGCGCGCCGGGCCGCCGTTTCCGGCGCCAACGGCTCCGGGTACCGCGCCAGTTCGGCGCCGGTCACCGTGCCCGGCGCCGCCCCGTCACCGGCCAGCCGCAGCACCTCCGCCACATCGCCGGGCTCCCCGGCCGGCACCCCCGTCTGAGCGGGCTTGAGCACCGCCACCGAACGGCCGGCCCGCAGTGCGCAGGCCGCCACCGCGGCCGTGGTCACCGTCTTGCCGATCTCCGTCCCGGCACCGGAGACGCACAGCACGCCCCGGGGCCCTGCCATGCCGGGTGCACTGTCCATCTCAGCCCTCCCGTGCCGCCGCACAGATCGCGGCGGCGATCCGTGCGACGTCCGCGTCGTCGGTGACGTACGGCGGCATCGCGTAGACCATGTCGCGGAACGGCCGCAGCCACACTCCGGCCGAGACCGCGGCGCGCGTCGCGGCGGCGAGGTCCACCTCGTGGTCGAGGCGTACGACACCGATCGCGCCGAGCACGCTCACCTCCCGTACGCCCGGCAGTTCGGCGGCCTCGGCCAGCCCGGCGCGCAGGCCGTCGCCCACCCGCCGCACCTCCGCCTGCCAGTCCTGGGAGAGCAGCAGATCCAGCGAGGCGCCCGCGATCGCGGAGGCCAGCGGGTTGCCCATGAACGTGGGGCCGTGTGCCAGCACCGGCACCGAGCCGCGCGCGATCCCCTCCGCCACGCGCGGTGTGCACAATGTGGCCGCCATCGACACATAGCCGCCGGTCAACGCCTTGCCGACGCACATCACGTCCGGGGTGATCCCGGCGTGCTGTGCCGCGAACAGCTCCCCGGTACGGCCGAACCCGGTGGCGATCTCGTCCAGCACCAGCAGCACGCCGTGCTCGTCACACACCTCGCGCAGCGCCCGTACGTAGCCGGGGGAGTGGAACCTCATCCCGCCCGCGCCCTGCACCACCGGTTCGACGATGACAGCGGCCAGCTCGTGCGCGTGCTGCTCCACCACCTTGTGCAGATGCGCGATGTACTCCTCGTCGGGCTCCGCGGCGAAGCCCGGGGGCGGAGCATCGGCGAACACCTGCACAGGAAGCGCACCCGACCACAGATGGTGCATACCGCCCTGCGGGTCGCACACCGACATCGGCTGCCAGGTGTCCCCGTGGTAGCCGCCCCGCCAGGTCAACAGCCGCCGCTTCTCCGGGCGCCCCAGCGAACGCCAGTGCTGGAGGCACATCTTGACGGCCACCTCGACCGAGACCGAACCCGAGTCGCACAGGAAGACGTGCTCCAGCTCGCCGGGTGACACCTCGGCGAGCCGCGCGGCCAGCCGGACCGCGGGCTCGTGGGTGAGCCCGCCGAACATCACATGGCTCATCCGGCCGAGCTGGTCGCGGGCCGCCTCGTCGAGCACCGGGTGGCGGTAGCCGTGGATCGCCGACCACCAGGACGACATACCGTCCACCAGCTCCCGCTGCCCGTACGCGGGTTCGGCCAGCCGCAGCCGTACGCCCGAGGCGGACTCCACCACCAGCGGGTCACTCGTCCCCGGCATCGGCGCGTACGGGTGCCACACGTGCTGCCGGTCCAGCGCGAGAAGTGCGCCGGTGGTGCTCTCAGGCATTGGGCGGCAGCTCCGTCCCCGCCCCGCGCCGCCGCACGGCAACCCGCTCATGGGGGTGGGCCGGCGACTCCTCGCGGCGGTGCTCGGGCAGCGTGGTGGTGTCGGTGCCCTCCACCTCGAAGCCCGAGTCGGCGATCATCTCCAGATCGGCCTTGCCCGCCTGGCCCTCACTGGTGAGGTAGTCGCCCAGGAAGAGGGAGTTGGCCAGGTGCAGCGCCAGCGGCTGGAGCGAACGCAGATGTACCTCGCGCCCGGCTGCCAGCCGCACCTCCACGTCCGGGCAGACGAACCGCACCATCGCCAGGATGCGCAGCGCGCGGTGCGGTGACAGGTTCCACTCGTCGGCCAGCGGCGTGCCCTCGAACGGCAGCAGGAAGTTGACCGGCACCGAGTCCGCGTCCAGCTCCCGCAGCGAGAAGGCCACGTCGACCAGGTCCTCGTCCGTCTCGCCCATCCCTGCGATCAGCCCGGAGCACGGCGAAAGCCCGGCGCCCCGCGCCTGCTTGACGGTCTCCACCCGGTCGTCGTACGTGTGCGTGGTGCAGATGTCGCCGTAGGTGGCCTCGGACGTGTTGAGGTTGTGGTTGTAGGCGTCGGCCCCCGCCTCGCGCAGCCGCTCCGCCTGCCCGTCGGAGAGCAGCCCGAGGCAGGCGCACACCTCGACGCCCTCGTTCCGGTCCTTGATGGCCTCGATCGTCTTGGAGACGCGGTCGATGTCGCGGTCGGTGGGACCGCGCCCGCTGGCCACCACGCAGACCCGCTTGGCGCCGCCCTGCACGCCCGCCGCCGCGGCGTCCGCGGCCTCCTCGGGCTTGAGCCAGGTGTACTTGAGGATGCCGGCCTCGGAACCGAGCCGCTGCGAGCAGTACGAGCAGTCCTCGGGACACAGCCCGGACTTGAGGTTCACCAGATAGTTGAGTTTCACCCGCTTCCCGAACCACCGGCGGCGCACCTTTCCGGCAGCCGCCACCACATCGAGCAGGTCGTCATCCGTGGTCCGCAGCACCGCGAGTGCCTCGTCCCGGGTGGGTGTCTCGCCGCGGAGCCCCTTGTTCACCAGTGAGTTCAGCAGGTCGTCCATGGGCACGATCCTTGCCCATGCGACCGTGCTGGGTAATGGAGGAAGCCTACAAGACCACTCGAGCGAGGTGTGGATGTTGTCACACGTCGACCCTCGGCATGGCACGTTAGGTTCTATTGACTGCCTACAAACCCCAGCCGAACCCTCAGCCGACCTCCGAGGCCGGTGACGAAGAGAGCCCCCATGTCCCAGGACCCCTTCGCGTGGACCGCCGCGGCGCTGGAGACCCGCCGTGCCGCAGGGCTGCTGCGCACCCTGGCACCGCGCCCCGCCGACTCCCCGCTGCTCGACCTGGCCGGCAACGACTACCTCGGCCTCTCCCGGCACCCCGAGGTCGTCTCCGCCGCCGTCGAGGCGGCCCGGCGCTGGGGCGCGGGCGCCGGCGGCTCCCGACTGGTGACCGGATCGACCGAACTGCACGCACAGCTGGAGACGGAACTGGCCGCGTTCTGTGGCTTCGAGGCCGCCCTCGTGCTCTCCTCCGGGTACGCCGCCAACCTCGCCGCGGTCACCGCGCTCACAGGCGCGCCGGGCGGCGGCGGGCTCCTCGTCTCCGACGCGCACAACCATGCCTCGCTGATCGACGGCTGCCGCCTCTCCCGCGCCCGTACCGCCGTCGCCGCGCACGCCGATCCGGAGGCCGTGGCCAAGGAACTGGACGCACGCCCGCAGGAGGGACCCGCTCTCGTCGTCACCGACTCCGTCTTCTCCGTCGACGGCGACGCGGCCCCGCTGGCGGCGCTCGCCTCCGTCTGCACCGCGGCAGGCGCCGGGCTGCTGGTCGACGACGCACACGGCCTCGGCGTGCTCGGCGACGGCGGCCGGGGCGCGCCGCATGCGGCCGGGCTCGCGGGCACCCCGGGCACGGTCGTGACCGTCACGCTGTCCAAGTCGCTGGGCAGCCAGGGCGGCGCCGTCCTGGGGCCCGCGCATGTCATCGCGCACCTGGTCAACACCGCGCGGACCTTCATCTTCGACACCGGGCTGGCCCCCGCGGCGGCGGGCGCCGCGCTCGGTGCGCTGCGGCTGCTGCGCCGCGAGCCCGAACGCGCCGCGCACACCCGCGCCGTCGCCACCGAACTGCACGCCCGGCTGACCGCCGCCGGCCTGGACGCCACCCGCCCCGACGCGGCCGTCGTCTCGGTACGCGCCCCGTCCCCGCAAGCCGCGGTGCACTGGGCCGCCGACTGCCGGGCCGCGGGTATCCACGTCGGCTGCTTCCGCCCCCCGTCCGTCCCCGACGGCATCTCCCGGCTCCGCCTGACCGCCCGCGGCGACCTCGACGAGACCGTGCTCGCCCGGGCGGCGAACACGGTGATCGCCACCGCCCCCCGCACGGCCTGAGCCGCCACCGGCGAGGCTGCCCCGACCGTGGCAGGTGCTCCGCGATAGGTCCGCGACTGCGCCAAATGTGCCCTGACCTCGCAGAGTTCACCGCTTCGGGCGACAGAACTCCGCGCAAGCAGGGGGATCTGCCGCACGGCGCCGCGAGGAATGGCACTCTGTCGCGCAGCGGTTGTCCGGGACGCTCTCCGTCTCTCCGAGAGGGCGGAGCGCCGGCCCGCTGCCGCGCGACTGAGGAGCCAACGGCCCCGGGAAAGGGACGGCCTCGCCATGGCAGACCAGCAGGAAGCGACCATCACCCTGCCGAGCGCACCCGCTTCCGTCACGGCCGCACGCAGACACGTCACGGACACCCTGCGGGCGTGGGGGCTGCCCGAGGACGCGGACGCCATGGGGTCGCTGCGCCTGATCGTCTCCGAGCTCGCCACCAACGCCGTCCAGCACACCTTCGGCCGGTCGCCCACCTTCACCGTCGATCTGCGGCTGGAGGGCGCCGAGCGGCTGTGTCTGGGAGTCACCGACAGCCATCCGGGCAGACCCCGCCGGCTCCCCGCCGCCGTGCAGCAGGACAACGGCCGCGGATTGTTGATCATCCGCACGCTGACCGCCGAGTCCGGCGGCCGACTGCGCATCACGCCCGCGCCCGACGGCGGCAAGACCGTCTGGGTCATGCTCCCTTGGCTGCCGGTGCCCACAGGGTGACCCGACGCCACCCGCGGGGTGCTAAGCCGTCTGCGCGGCCTCGGCACGGGTCAGGAACACCACTGCTGTCAGCAGCATCAGCGTGCCCAGCAGCATCGGCAGGGTCAGCCGTTCCCCGAGCAGTCCCACGGCGAGCACGGCGGCGCTGACCGGCTCGATCAGCATGACCACCGAAGCCGTGGCTGCCCGTACGACGGCCGCACCGGCGAAGTACAGCGGGTACGCCAGCGCCGTGGGCACCGCCGCCACGTACAGCAACAGCAGCACCACGCGCACCAGTTCACCGGAGTGCGGCAGCACGCCCTCGGCCACCGCGAACGGCAGCAGTACCACGGCGCCGACCCCGAACGACCACGCCGTGAGGGTGAAGGGGCTCTCCTGCAGGCCCGCACTGCCGACCCAGCGGGCCAGCACCACCGAGACCGCGAACGCCGCCGCGGACAGCAGGGCGAGAGCGACCCCGACGAGGTGCACCCCGCCGCTCCCGTCACCCAGCACCAGTACGGCGAGCCCGCCGAGCGCTGCGGCGACGGCACCCGCTCCGCCCCAGCCGAGCCGTTCCCGCAGCGCCAGCCAGGCACCGAGCGCCACGAACACCGGGGCCGCGCCCAGCGTCACGATCGTTGCGACCGCCACTCCCGTCGCCGGTACGGCGGCGAAGTAGGCGGTCTGGAAGACGGCCAGGCACAGTCCCGTCGCCAGTCGTAGCGCGAACCGGGAACGCGGCAGGGCGGGGCGCAGCCGCGGCACCTCGGCCGTGCCGCGCGGACGCAGCCGCAGCAGCACGGCGCGGCCGATGAGAAGCAGCGCGAGTCCGCTGACGTAGCGCCAGAAGGACACCGCGAGGGGGCCCAGGTCGCTGGAGGAGTAGACGATATCGACGGCCGCGCCCGTGGTGCCCCAGGTGGCACCGGCAGCGGCGAGGAAGAGCAGGCCACGCCCGACGGGCAGGCCGCAGGAACCGGCAGAACCGGAAGAAGATGACGGCACGAATGCGCTCCGCGTAAGGAGGGGTGAATGGTGGTTGTCCCGTTCGCGGGCACCACCGACCCCCGCGGTGGACAGTCGTGTCCGCCGCGGCGCCGTGTGTGGCCGCCCGCCTTACGCGGTGGGCGGAGAGAGCGTCAGCTTTGCCGAGATCATGGTCGGCACTCTAAGCACACGCGGCGGGCAGCCGTCATCCGGGATTCGGATGCTGGACAGACCACGCCGCAGCCCCTGCGCAGATACGGACTTCACGTCGGCGGAGCACCCGGCAGCGTGCCGGGCTGCGCCGGACGCAAGCCGTCGAGGACGATTCGGAGATTGCGCTCCCACTGCTGCTCCCCGGCCCGCAGGCCCAGCGTCCGCTCACCTGTCGCGGCGGCGGCGAACAGGAACGCGACGTCCTGCCACGCGATGTCCGTTCGCACAGCGCCGGCCGACCGGGCACGCTCCACGAGGAGCCGGAGCCGTTCGCCCAAGTCCTCCAGTCTCGGCGCGAGAGCGTCTCCGCAGGCGCCGCCGAGCGCCTCGTTGATGCCGCAGCTCTCCGCACGAAGCCGCACATAAGCCGTCGCGAAGGCGCAGAGTCCCCTCCATGGATTCGGGTCCTCCATGGCCTGCTCGGCGGCGTCCTCGATGTCGTCGAGGACCTCGTCGAGCACCGCCTGGAGGAGCACTTCCAGGGAGGGAATCCGCCGGTAGAAGGTGCCGACACCCACGCCTGCCCGGCGCGCGATCTCGTGCGCCGATACGCCGACGCCGACCTCCGCGACGGCGATCCGGGCGGCCTCCACCAGGCGCTCGACGTTGCGCCGGGCGTCGGCGCGCGGGCGCCGCCCCGATCCGTTGGCCAGGAGGCGGTCCACTGCGGTGCTGCTCGGTCGGCTCATGCGCCGATCCTAGCGATAACTGGACCAACTCTGTCCGGTTAGCTAGGGTCCTCAATCGGACAAGATCTGTCCGCTTACGACTGGGGGTCAGGCATGGAACCGAAACAGATCCGGGTGGGCATCATCGGAGCGAGCCCCGACCGCGGCTGGGCCGCTCGGGCACATGTCCCCGCGCTCGAAGCACTACCGGAGTACGAGCTGACGGCCGTGGGCACCAGCCGTCCGGAGAGCGCCGAGGCGGCGGCGCGCCGGTTCGGGGCCGCCCATGCGTTCACCGACGCCAGGCAGCTCGCCGAACATCCCGAGGTGGACCTGGTCGTCATCACCGTGAAGGTTCCCGCGCACGCCGAACTGGTCGGGGCCGCGCTGGCGGCCGGCAAGCATGTGTACTGCGAGTGGCCGTTGGCCCGCAGTACCGAGGAGGCCGACAGCCTCACGAAGTCGGCCCATGGCGCGGGCGTGCACCATGCGATCGGGCTCCAGGCCCGGTACGCCCCGGCGATCGCCTACGCCCGCGACCTGATCGCCGAGGGCCACCTGGGCCGGGTCACCTCGGCCACGGTGTACGCCGCCCGCGGCAAGGGTGCCGGGGGCCGGATCCCCGCCTGGGCCGCGTACACCCTGGACCGCCACAACGGGGCCGGGACTCTCGAAGTCGCGGGCGGGCACACGCTCGACGCGCTGCGGCACCTGCTGGGCGACATCAGCGAGCTGTCGGCCACCCTGTCCGTCCAGCACCCTGTCTGCACCATCGCCGAGACCGGCGAGGTGGTCGAGGCGACGAGCCCCGACCACCTCCTGCTCGACGCGACGCTCGACAACGGTGCCGTCGTATCGGCCCACATCCACGACGCCAAGATCACCGACGGCCGCACCCGGCTGGAAATCACCGGCACCGACGGAGACTTGGCCCTCGTCTCCACCGGGGCAGGCGGTCCGGCAGGCATCCAGATCGGCCAACTGCGCCTGCTCGGAACGGACGCGTCGGACGGTACCTACCGGGAGCTGCCCCTCCCCGACCGGTACCGCCGGGCCTCCGGGATCGACCCGGCCGCGGAGGGCTTCAACGTCGCCCGGATGTACAGCCGGCTGGCCCTCGATCTTCGTACCGGATCGCACAGCGTCCCCGACTTCGACACCGGCCTCGAACTCCACCACCTCCTCGACACGATCCGCCTCTCCGCGGAGAGCTCAGGCACAGGGAGACGCGCCGTGTAAGGGACGCGGGGAACTGCGCGCTCGGCCACGACGGGCCCGCAGTCTGCGATGGCCAGGCAGGGGCACCCCCTACCCGGAGGTCCGGCCGTCCGGCCTCGGCGCGGGCGGTCCGACCAGTCCGGCCCGCCGCTCCCCGTCAAGCACCCGCAACGCCCGCTCCAGCGTCGCCGCGTGCAGCTCGCTCTCGCCCCGCTCGTGCATCAGCGTCAGCGCATCCCGCAGCCGGGCCGCCTTGCTGACCAGGCCCTGTGCGGCGCGCAGTCCGCCATAGGTGTCGCGGCCGCGTGCTGGGTTGATCCGGCCGAGCAGATCGAGAACCTCCAGATACGCGTCGACCACCTCGCACTCCGCACGGGTCAGCGCGGGGAGCGGAGGCAGGTCGGGCGGCAACCCGCGGCTCATCCGCGCCTCACCGCCGCGTGGGGGCGACCGGGGCCGACTTACGGCTGGTGGTCAGACGGTCGATGAGGCCGTAGTCGACGGCCTGCTGCGCGGTGAAGATCTTGTCGCGCTCGATGTCCTGGCTGATCTTGTTGCGCGGCCGGCCGGTGTGACGCTCGTACAGCTCCTCCAGCATCTCGCGGGTCCGCAGCAGCTCCCGTGCCTGGATCTCCAGATCGGAGGACTGCCCTTGGATGGGCTCGTTGAGCGACGGCTGGTGGATGAGGATGCGTGCGCCCGGCAGCGCGAGCCGCTTGCCCGGCGTCCCGGCGGCCAGCAGTACGGAAGCGGCGGAGGCCGCCTGCCCCAGACAGACCGTCTCGATGTCGCAGGAGACGAACCGCATCGTGTCGTAGATCGCGGTCATCGCCGTGAACGAGCCGCCGGGCGAGTTGATGTACAGCGAGATGTCCTGGTCCGGCGCGGTGTGTTCGAGGTGGATGAACTGCGCCATGACGTCGTTGGCGGAGGTGTCGTCGATCTGCGTGCCGAGGAAGACGATCCGTTCCTCCATGAGCTTCGAGTACGGATCCATCGTCCGCATGCCGCTGCTGGTGCGCTCCGTGAACTCGGGCAGGACGTAGCGGGCTGTCGGTGCTGTCGGCTGGTTCCGCATGGCGTCGCACTCCACTCTCGGACGAGAAACGTACAGGTTGTACAGAACGTACGTGGAGCAGCCTGCCATGAACAGCGCCCAACGACCCCTGGAGCGGGGCGTATTCCGCTGAAGGCGAAGCAAGGAAAGCCCGGATATGGGCGCTGACCTGCGATTTTGTACTCGCCCCTAGAATGGCGGCATGGCTTACGAGATTCCGGTGACGCAGGCGCGGGCCGAGCTGGCGGATCTGATCAATCGGGTCGTCTACGGCGACGAGCGCGTCGTGGTGACCCGGCACGGGAAGCCGCTCGTGGGGCTGGTGTCGGCCGCCGACCTGGAACGCCTGGAGCAGCTGGAGGCCGCGGACCAGGAGCAGCCGGAGTCCGAGGAGATCATCAGCACCGTCTCCGGGTTCCGGGAGATCGGCGGTGGTGCGGTGCCCCGCGAGGCGCGGCGGTTCGGGATCGCCGCGGAGCACCGCGGCCCGGCCGCCGGGGACCGGCGACCGGGCCAGGGGAGTTGAGCCCGTACAGGCCGAAGGTCAGGAGCTGAGCTTCCAGACCGCCTGTGCGATGGCGTCGCTGTGCAGGTCGAGCGCCTTCTCGTCGATGTTGGAGATGTCGTCGCAGGCCGAGTGGTAGCAGGCGTCGTACGGCTCGCCCGCCTTGCCGCCCCACTTGTCGGCCTGCTCCTGGGTCTTCTCCTCACCCGCGCCGGTGAAGCTGCCGCCGACGGTGACGCCCGCCTCCTTGAACGGGGCGTGATCGCTGCGCCCGTTGGTCTCTTCGGACGCCTCGGTCTCGACACCCTTGGAGCTGAACCAGTCCTTGAGGACCGACTCGACGGCGGCATCGTCGTCGTAGACGAAGTGGCCCGCGTTGGGTGAGCCGATCATGTCGAAGTTCAGATAGGTGTCGATCTTGCCGAGCTCGTCCTTCGACAAGTTCTCGACGTAGTGGCTGGAGCCCACCAGTCCTTCTTCCTCAGCTCCCCACCAGGCGAACCGCAGATGCTTGGCGGGCTTCAGGTCCGCCTTTGCGACGGCCAGCGCGGTCTCCAGCACCCCGGCGGAGCCGGTGCCGTTGTCGTTGATGCCCGGTCCGGAGCTGACCGAGTCCAGATGGGAGCCGGTCATCACGGTCGCCCCGGTGCCGCCCTTGGGCCAGTCCGCGATCAGGTTGTAGCCGGTGGAGCCGCCGCTGGTGAACTCCTGGACGGTGGTCTTGAAGCCTGCGGCGTCCAGCTTCTTCTTCATGTAGTCGAGGGAGGCACGGTAGCCGGGCTGCCCGTGGGCGCGGTTGCCGCCGTTTTCCTCGGCGACGGACTGAAGGTCCTTGAGGTCCTGCTGGACGGCCGAAACGTCGATGTCGGGAGCCTCGGCCGCCCGGTCGCCGGTGGTGGCCTGCGCCGCCCCGCCTGCGGCGAGCAGGGCGAGCGCGAGACCGGTGCCCGCCGAGGCGGCGACGGTGGCGCGGTGCGTACGGTGCTGGTGTCTGTGATGTCCGCGTATCACTGCTGAGCTCCGATGCTGTGTGGGGGGTGTGGGGCTGCCGATGACGGCAGGTATCGCCCGGAGCGGCGACATGGAGCAGTTGTTTTGACGCGGACATGAGAATGGTTGCGAGGCTGTCGCCCCGTCAAGAGCGCATATCGGACAGCCTGTTACGGAGACCGGAGGGTGCGGCGCCGTCGCTCTCGGCCCTCACGGGGGCGGAGCGCATACCGCCGACGGTCACCGCGATCAGCCCCAGCACCGTCCACACGGTCAGCACCAACACCGGGGTGTCGACCGCCTGTCCATCGAAGAGGCCGACATTGCGCAGCAGCGTTCCCCCGGCCCCCGGCGGCAGCAACTGCCCCAGCATCCCCACCGGTTCGGGCAGCATCTCCGGTGCCGTGGACACGCCCGACCAGGGGTTGCCCAGCAGCACCGAAAGGAGAGCGCCCACCGCAATACCCTTCGCCCCCAGCAGTGCTCCGAGGCCCGCCACCGTGGAGCTCACAGCCAGCACGGTCAGCCCGAACGCGGCGGCCTCCGCCCACCAGTTGCCGGACAGCACACCGAGCCAGCTGTCGGCCAGCGCGGCCCCAACGACGCCGACCAGCACGGCAGTTCCCATCAGCGCTCCCACGCCCCGCGTGCCGCGCAGCCGCAGTAGGACCGTCAGCGCCCCGGCCGCCACCCCCGCGAGGGCGAGAGGCAGCACGCTCGAACTCAGCGCCGAGCCCCGCGGGTCGTTCGCGGGCGCCGGCACCACATCCTCGGTGCGTACGGTCGTGCCCTCGGGCGCGGTCCGGCTCGCCACCTGCGTCAACAGCTGCGCGACCACCGGGCCGGCGGCGCTCGCCGTCAGCATCCTGGGCCCCGAAGGACCGGCGACGAGGGCGCCGTAGACCTCGCGGTCCTGTACTGCTTTCCGGGCCGCCGCCTCGTCGTGGTAGCGGTGCACTTCGAAGGCGCCCTCGTGCTGCTGCAGTTGGTCCGTCAGCTGCTCGACGGCGGAGGGCGGCCCCGCGACGCCGAGCGGCAGATCGCGGGGTGCGGTACGGGCAGCGGGCCAGGCGAAGGCCCACAGCGCGAACGCGACGATCAGCGGTACCGCCACCAGCACTGCGAGCGGCCCCCGGGCGCGGCGGGAGGAGGGGGCGGGCGTTGTGGTCATGAGGTGGATCCCTCCGGAGGGGGAAGTGGCGTAACGAGGTGGGTGAGAGTGGAAACTCAAAGAGAATGAGCGTTCGTTCTCGCGGACTTACGGTCTCGCCGAGGGCGTGGATTGTCAAGAAGGAACGTTCGTTTTAGGCTGCTCGCATGGCCCGCGTCTCCCCGGAACACCTCGAAGCCCGCCGTCGCCAGATCCTGGACGGCGCCCGCCGCTGCTTCCTCCGCAGCGGCTTCCACGCCGCCTCCATGCAGGACGTGCTCAAGGAGAGCGGGCTGTCCGCGGGCGCCGTCTACCGGTACTTCCGCAGCAAGGAGGAGATCATCGCGGCCGTGGCGGAGGAGGCACTGGAGACCATCAGGAGCTCCTTCGACCGGGTGGCAGCGGCCGAAGTGCCGCCGACGCCGGACGAGTTGTTCACCGAGGTCTTCGGCCGGCTCCAGAAAGCCGTCGGGGCGGGGGAGGACCCCAGGGAGCTGCCCCGGCTGCTCGTCCAGGTGTGGAGCGAGGGGCTGCGCAACGCCGAGCTGGCCGAGACGATCAGCAACGCGTACACGCAGCTGTCCGCCCAGTGGGCCCGGCTCGTGGAGGAGTACCAGGTGCGCGGCTGGGTCGATCCGCAGGCCGACACCCTGCACGTCGCCCGTACGCTCATCGGCGCCGTACAGGGGTACTTCGTCCAGCAGGCGCTGTGGGGCGGAATGGCGCCCGAGGAGTTCGCGAAGGGGTTGCGCGCGCTGGTGTCCATGTCGGTGCCGGGCGGCCGCGAGGGCCGCTGACCGGCTGGTGACGCCGGTTCGGCCCACACGGACCGGGGGGCGCGGCGTGGGCCGCGGTCTTCCGGGCTCCTCCTGTCAGCACGTGCGGAGCGTGTTAACGCCGGTGAAACGGTGCTGCCGTAATCTCCGGTGCAATGGGCGGCCGAAAGTCACATGTGTGATACATCTACCGGCGTGTGTCGTCGCCGCGAGTGACCAAGGGCATTGCCGGGCCCGGCGACGACGGTGAGGTGGAGACCATGCAATTGACCCCGCACGAGCAGGAGCGGCTGCTCATTCACGTCGCGGCCGATGTGGCTCAGCGGCGCAAGGACCGCGGAGTGCGCCTCAACCACCCGGAGGCCGTCGCCCTCATCACGGCACATGTGCTCGAAGGGGCCCGCGACGGGCGGAGCGTCGCCCAGCTGATGGAGTCCGGGCGTACGGTCCTGACCCGCGACGACGTCATGGAAGGCATTCCCGAGATGCTCCACGACGTCCAGGTCGAGGCGACGTTCCCGGACGGCACCAAGCTCGTGACCGTCCACGAGCCCATCTCCTGACCGCGCCGACGAGGAGCCCCACGCCATGATCCCCGGAGAGATCCGGTACGCCGAGGAACCGGTGCCGCTCAACGTGGGCGCCGAGGTCACCCGGCTGACCGTGCTCAACGCCGCCGACCGGCCCGTGCAGGTCGGCTCCCACTACCACTTCGCCGAGGCCAACCCCGGGCTCGACTTCGACCGCAAGGCTGCCTGGGGCAAGCGCCTCGGCATCGCCGCAGGCACCGCCGTCCGCTTCGAGCCCGGCATCCCCGTCGAGGTCACTCTCGTCCCGATAGGGGGCAGGCGGATCGTCGCGGGGCTGCGTTCCGCCGCAGGAGGTGCCCTCGATGCGTGAGCTGTCCCGCCCCGCCTACGTCGATCTGTTCGGCCCCACCACCGGCGACCGGGTACGCCTCGCCGACACCGCACTCTTCGTCGAGATCGAGGACGATCTCTCCGGCGGGCCCGGACGCTCCGGCGACGAGGCGGTCTTCGGCGGCGGCAAAGTCATCCGCGAGTCCATGGGCCAGGCCCTTGCCACCCGCGCCGAAGGCGCCCCCGACACGGTGATCACCGGCGTACTCGTCCTCGACCACTGGGGTGTCGTCAAGGCCGATCTGGGCATCCGCGACGGCCGTATCACCGCCCTGGGCAAGGCCGGCAACCCCGACACCATGGACGGCGTCCACCCCGACCTGGTCATCGGCCCCGAGACGGAGATCATCGCGGGCAACGGCAAGATCCTCACCGCCGGTGCCATCGACGCGCATGTCCACTTCATCTGTCCGCAACTCGTCGACGAGGCGCTCGCCGCGGGCATCACCACGCTCGTCGGCGGCGGCACCGGCCCCGCCGAGGGCTCCAAAGCCACCACCGTCACCCCCGGCGCCTGGCACACCGCACGCACCCTGGAAGGCATGGACGGCCTGCCGGTCAACGTGGGGCTGCTCGGAAAGGGCAACACCGTCTCGCGCGATGCAATGCTCGCCCAACTGCGGGGCGGCGCCGTCGGATTCAAGATCCACGAGGACTGGGGCGCGACCCCGGCCGCCATCGACGCCTGTCTGTCCGTCTGCGACGAGACCGGCGCCCAGGTCGCCATCCACACCGACACCCTCAACGAGGCCGGTTTCGTCGGCGACACCCTCGCCGCGATCGCCGGACGCGGCATCCACGCCTACCACACCGAGGGCGCCGGCGGCGGGCACGCGCCCGACATCATCACTGTCGTCGCCGAGCCCAACGTGCTGCCCTCCTCCACCAACCCGACCCGGCCGCACACCGTCAACACCATCGAGGAACATCTCGACATGCTGATGGTCTGCCACCACCTCAACCCGGCCGTGCCCGAGGACCTCGCCTTCGCCGAGTCCCGGATCCGGCCCAGCACCATAGCGGCCGAGGACACCCTGCACGACCTCGGCGCCATCTCGATCATCTCCTCCGACTCGCAGGCCATGGGCCGGATCGGCGAAGTGGTGCTGCGCACCTGGCAGACGGCGCATGTGATGAAGGAGCGGTACGGCGCCCTCGCGGGCGACGGGCGCGCCGACAATCTGCGGGCACGCCGCTATGTCGCCAAGTACACGATCAACCCCGCCGTGGCACAGGGCATGGACGCCGAGATCGGCTCCGTGGAGGCGGGCAAGCTCGCCGACCTGGTGCTGTGGGACCCGGCGTTCTTCGGCGTCAAACCGCAGCTCGTCATCAAGGGCGGACAGATCGCCTACGCACAGATGGGGGACGCCAACGCGTCCATCCCCACCCCGCAGCCGGTGCTGCCCCGACCCATGTTCGGGGCAACAGGCCGTGCCCCCGGTGCGAACTCCGTCAACTTCGTGACGCAGACCGCGCTCGACGACGGCCTGCCCGAACGGCTCCCGCTCGCCAAGCGGTTCCTCGCCATCCGCAACACCCGTTCCGTCGCCAAGGCCGACATGCGGCAGAACGATGCCCGCCCCGATGTGCGGGTCGACCCCGACACGTTCACCGTCACCATCGACGGCACGCCGGTCGATCCGTCGCCGGCTGAGACGTTGCCGATGGCGCAGCGGTACTTCTTGTTCTGAGGGGGTGCCCCTGCCCGTTGTCCGCGGGCTGCCGGTGAGTTGTGGCTTGTCGCGCAGTTCCCCGCGCCCCTTCGGGGCGCGTCCCCGATGCCGGACGTGCTCCGGCGTCGCGTCCGGAACGATCTGTGGAGGTCTTCAACATGAGTGGCGCTGCCGCGTTGCTGGTGCTCGCCGACGGCAGGTTCCCCGCGGGCGGGCACGCCCACTCGGGCGGTGCGGAGGCAGCCGTCAAGGCCGGCCGGATCCATGACGGGGCCACCCTCGAGGAGTTCTGCCGGAGCCGCCTGCACACCGCCGGCCTCGTCGGGGCGGCCCTCGCAGCCGCCGCCGCAACAGGGCACGACCCGCTTGCGCTGGACGAGGCGGCCGACGCCCGGACTCCCTCGCCGGCGCTGCGCCGTACGGCCCGCAGGCTGGGCCGGCAGCTGATGCGGGCGGCCCGGGCCACCTGGCCGGGCCCGGAGCTGGACGCGCTGGCCGCCGCGCGTCCCAAGGGTGCGCACCAGCCCGTCGTACTGGGGCTCGCGGCCCGCTCGGCAGGGCTCACCCCGCTGGACGCGGCGTACGCCTCCGCGTACGAGAGCATCAGCGGACCGGCGACGGCAGCCGTCCGCCTCCTCAGCCTCGATCCGTTCGACGCGACCGCCGTACTTGCCCGGCTCGCCACCGAGACGGACGAGGTGGCGCGGCAGGCCGAGGCCGCGAGCAGGGGCGCGGTCGAGGACCTTCCCGCTGCTTCGGCCCCGCTTCTGGACATCACCGCCGAGCAGCACGCGAACTGGCCCGTGCGCCTCTTCGCCTCCTGACTCCGAACACCCCCCGACCTCGCCACCGGAGGAGCCCGTGCACCTCGATCACACCAGCACCACCTATCCCGAGCGGCACACTGTCTCGGCGACCCGGCCCGACGGCAGCCGCCGGGCGCTCCGCGTCGGTTTGGGCGGACCCGTCGGCTCGGGCAAGACCGCCACCGTCGCGGCGCTGTGCCGCGCGTTGCGCGACCGGCTTTCGCTGGCCGTCGTCACCAACGATATCTACACCCAGGAGGACGCCGCCTTTCTGCTCCGCGAGGCTGTGCTGCCCCCGGAACGGATCACCGCGGTGGAGACCGGCGCCTGTCCGCACACCGCGATCCGGGACGACATCTCCGCCAATCTGGAGGCGGTCGAGGACCTCGAGGACGACGTCGCTCCGCTGGATGTGGTGCTGGTCGAGTCCGGCGGCGACAACCTGACCGCGACGTTCTCCAAGGGACTGGTCGACGTGCAGATCTTCGTCATCGACGTGGCGGGCGGTGACGACATCCCCCGCAAGGGCGGCCCCGGCGTCACCACCGCGGATCTGCTGGTCGTCAACAAGACGGATCTCGCCCCCTACGTCGGCTCGGATCTGGAGGGCATGGCGCGGGACGCCAAGGAACAGCGCGGCGAACTGCCGGTGCTCTTCCAGTCGCTGCGCGGTGAGCCCGGCGTGGGCCCGGTCGCGGACTGGGTGCGCGAGCAGTACGCCGCCTGGACGGCGACGGCGGCCCTCCCGGCATGACGGTCACGGCAGGGGCAACGACAACGGCAGCGGCAACCGAGCCGCCGGCCACCGCGGGCGTCAGCGCTCGCGCCCGGATCACCGCCGTGCCCGACGGGCGCGGCGGCACCGCGCTGCCGCTGCTCAGCGGCGGAGGGCCGATGGCGCTGCGCCGTACCCGGTCGGCCGACCCGACAGCGGCCCGGGTCACGCTCGTAGGGGCGATGAGTGCCCCGCTGGGCGGGGACCGGCTCGCCGTCGAGGCCCGTGCCGAACCGGGCGCCGCGCTGCGGGTGGACGGCAGCGCGGCCACCCTCGCGCTGCCGGGCCGTACGGCGGAGCCCGCCCGCTACGACGTACGGCTGGAGGTCGGCGAGGGCGGCCAACTGCACTGGCTGCCGGAGCCGTTGATCTCCGTACGCGGCAGCGACCTGCGGCAGCGCCTTTGTGCCGAACTCGCGCCCGGGGCACGCCTCGTGCTGCGGGACGAGCAGGTGCTGGGCCGTACCGGGGAGGGGCCCGGCAGGCTCAGCAGCCGACTCACCGTGCGCAGGGACGGGCGCCCGCTGTTCGACCAGCAGCTCGACTTCGGGCCGGGCGCCCCAGGTTGGGACGGCGGCGCTGCCCTGGGCGGATACCGGGCGGTGGGCCAACTCCTCCTGGTGGACCCGCAGTTGGCGGAGGAGAAGCCGGTTGCGGCGCGGGTGCTGAGGGAGACGGCCGTCGTCACGCCGCTGGTGGGGCCGGCGTTGCTGGTCACCGCCGTCGCGCCGGATGCGCTGCAGCTGCGGCGGATACTCGATTCCGCCCTCACGTTCACGTCTTGGTAAAGAACGATCCGCTGCACTGTCTCTGAGCGTCGGCGACCATGAAGGATCCCCTCTGAAGACCACCACCGTGGTCGACCACCACCACCGTGGTCACCGACCAACGCCACCACACGCGGCAGTACCCGGAGGGGGAAATACGTGAACAGACGGAAGGCGGCCATAGCCGTCGCCGGCACCATCGCCGCCGGAGCCCTGACGGCGGGGCTCATATCCGTACCGTCGGCCCTGGCGGAAGGCAGCAGCACCCACACGCAGTCGGCCGAGCGCCCCGGCGCCGCCGAGGCGCGCGGCGTCCAGCAGGCCGCGGCCCGTGCGGCCCGTGCCGGTATCGACTGGAAGGACTGCCCCGCCGACTGGGGCACCAAGGACGGCGTCGAGTGCGGCTGGGTGACCGTGCCGCTCGACTACGCCAAGCCGGACGGCAAGAAGATCCGGCTCGCCGTCGACCGGGCGCGCAGCACCGGCGGCAAGGAGAAGCGGCAGGGCTCCCTCGTCTACAACCCGGGCGGCCCCGGCGCCTCGGGCCTGCGCTTCCCCAACCGCATCCCGGAGAAGAACCCGCTGTGGGCGAAGGCCGCCACCGCCTACGACTTCGTCGGCTTCGACCCACGCGGTGTCGGCCACTCGGCGCCCATCTCCTGTGCCGACCCCCAGGAGTGGGTCAAGGCTCCCAAGGCGGACCCGGTTCCCGACAGCGAGGCCGACAAGCTCGCCCAGCGCAAGCTCGCCAAGGAGTACGCGAACGGCTGCAAGGAGCGCAGCAGCGCTCTGCTCGCGCAGATGACCACGCCCAACGCCGCGCGTGACCTCGACGTCATCCGCGCTGCGCTCGGCGACAAGAAGCTCAACTTCCTCGGCGTCTCCTACGGCACCTACATGGGCGCTGTCTACGCCGAGCTCTTCCCCGGCCACATCCGGCGGATGATCACCGACAGCGTGGTCAACCCCTCAACGAAGAAGATCTGGTACGACGTCAACCTCGACCAGGACGTGGCCTTCCAGACCCGCTGGGACGACTGGAAGAAGTGGGTCGCAAAGCACGACGACGTCTACGGCATCGGCTCGACGCCCGAGAAGGTGGAGGCCAAGTGGCGCGAGCTGCGCGCCACCGCGAAGAAGGACCCCATCGGCGGCGTCGTCGGCCCCGCCGAGCTGTTGGGCTTCTTCCAGAGCGCGCCGTACTACGACTCCTCGTGGGCCGAGGTCGCCTCGGTGTGGTCCGCCTATCTCAAGGGTGACGAGAAGCCGCTGGTCGAGTCCGCGGGCCCGGACATGTCCGATGTGGCGGGCAACAAGGCGAGCGAGAACAGCAACGCCGTCTACACGGCCGTCGAGTGCAACGACGCCAAGTGGCCGCGCGACTGGAAGACCTGGGACCGGGACAACACCCGACTGCACGAGAAGTACCCGTTCCTCACCTGGTCCAACGCGTGGATGAACTACCCGTGCGGCGTCTGGCCGCTCAAGCAGCACGACGCGCTGGAGATCCGTGCCAAGACCTCGCACCCGGTGCTGCTGATCCAGGCCACCCGGGACGCCGCCACCCCCTACCCGGGCGGTGTCGAGCTGCACAAGCGGCTCAAGGGCTCCCGTCTGATCACCGAGAAGGACGCGGGCTCGCACGGCATCACCAACCTGGAGAACACCTGCATCAACGAGCGGGTCGACGCCTACCTCCTCAAGGGCACCGTCGACTCCAAGGATGTGACCTGCGCCCCGCACGCCACCCCCGAGCCGGTCGAGTCCCCGGCCAAGGCAACGGCGAAGGCCAAGGCCGCAGCGGTGCCCGCACTCACTCCATGAGGTGAGGGACCGCAGACCCGCACCAGCCGAGGGGCGGCCCGGACGATCCGGGTCGCCCCTCGGCCGCGTAGCCGAACAGGTCCCGCATAGGGCCGTACGCCTCCGCCATCTCCGGCAGCGCCTGCTCATGCGCCCGGCCGTGCTCCGCACGGCCGGGCGGGACGGAGCCCCGCCCCGACGGTTACGCCGACGGCTGACCGTCAGCGCATCGAGCCGCTGCTCTTGCGCGGCTTCTCCTTCTTCTCCTGCTTTTCGCGGGCCCGCTCCCGGGCCTGGGCGGCCTTCGCGTCGGGGGCGTACATGTCCACGTACTCCTGGCCCGACAGCCGCATGATCTCGTGGATGATCTCGTCGGTGACGGCCCGCAGCACTGTTCGCTCGTGCTCCATTCCCGCGAACCGGGAGAAGTCCAGCGGCTTGCCGAACCTGATCGTCACCCGGCCCATACGGGGCACCTTCCGCCCCGGTGGCTGGAGCTCGAAGGTGCCGACCATCGCGCAGGGGATCACCTTCACCCCGGCGCCGAGTGCCATCGCGGCGACGCCGACCCGGCCCTTGTAGAGGCGGCCGTCGTGGGAGCGGGTCCCCTCGGGATAGATGCCGAGCAACTCCCCCTTGCGGAGCACGCCAAGACCCTCGTCGATGGCCGCTTGGCCTGCGCCTTTTCCGGAGCGGTCGACGGGGATCTGGCCCACGCTGTGGAAGAACGCCGCCGTCAGCCGCCCCTTGAGGCCCGGTCCGGTGAAGTACTCGGCCTTGGCGAGGAAGGTGATCCGGCGTTTGAGGATCGCGGGCATCACGAAGTGGTCGGAGAAGGACAGATGGTTTCCCGCGACGATCGCGGGCCCGTCGTCCGGCACGTTCTCCAGCCCTTCGATCCGGGGCCGGAACACGAGCCGCAGCAGCGGCCCCAGCAACACGTACTTCAGTACGTAATAGAACACCGGGTCACCTCTGGCTCTACCGTATCGACTCAGCGTTGGGCTTTTCGCAGGTCATAGTGTGCGTCGGAGGAGCCGCGGTGCTGCGGTCGGCCGGCCACCTGAGGCCAGGTCTGATCGGACTCATGCTGACTCCCTGCTGATTTCCTGACTGACCATCAGGTGGTGTGATCGAGATAACGTATCGTAGCGCTCAAGGGGCGAGGTGTCCGCGGCGCCGCTCCGTTGTCCCGGGAGGGGGTGCCCCCCGACGGGGCGCTCCCCCTTGCTGCGCTTGCCGGGTACGCAGGATTCGCCACTTGCCCCTCAGCCGTCAGCCGGACCGCACAGGCGGGTGAGCTCGTGGGTGAGGGTGTCCGCGAACTCCTGTGGCCGGTCGCTGAGATAGAAGTGGCCGCCGGAGAAGACATGGAAGGTGACGTCGGCGCTGGTGTGGTCGCGCCAGGCGTCCGCCTCCGCGCGGGAGGCGCGGGGGTCCTCGTCGCCGACGAAGACGCTGAGCGGACAGCCGAGCGGCGGGCCCGGCGACTTGCGGTACGTCTCGATCGCCCGGTAGTCGGCACGCAGGGCAGGGAGGATCATCTCGCGGATGTCGGGGTCGTCCAGCAGCGCGTCGTCCGTGCCGCTCAGCCGACGGATCTCGTCGATGA
Organism: Streptomyces sp. 3N207; assembly: GCF_052246355.1. Classification (NCBI taxonomy): domain Bacteria; kingdom Bacillati; phylum Actinomycetota; class Actinomycetes; order Kitasatosporales; family Streptomycetaceae; genus Streptomyces; species Streptomyces sp. 3N207. The sequence continues at coordinate 76,101 of NZ_JBQQBV010000009.1, forward strand.
GACCCGCGTCGTCGAGCTGGTGGACGGTCTCCGTGCGGGTCAGGGAGGGCGCCCGGCGGCCGGAGACGATCAGTCCGAGCGGGGACCGGGCGCCCGACCGCTCCAGGCGCCGGGCGACTTCGAAGGCGAGGATCGCGCCCATGCTGTGCCCGAACAGCACAAGGGGCGGCCCGGGCTCATCGCGGAGCACCTCGCATACAGCGTCGGCCAGTTCGTCGATGGAGGACAGACACGGCTCGGCGAGCCTGTCCTGGCGTCCCGGGTACTGGACGGCGTATGCCTCCACGGTGTCGGGCAGCGACCGCCGCAGCGGGAAGAAGAAGCTCGCCGAACCTCCCGCGTGCGGGAAGCAGATCAGCCGGGCGCGGGCGCCCGGTGCGGAAGCCAGGCGGCGCAGCCAGCGGTCGGAGCGCGGAGCGGGCGCCGTGCTGCGGGACGTCTGGCCGGTCGCGTTGCCGGACGCTGTGGTCATGCGGACTCCGTCGGAATCGTCTGGGACTGGTACTGGAATGTCGGGGACCGGCCGGGGCCTGTCGTCCGGACAGCGTAGAAGAAGTCAACCCGGGACGAAGAAGCGGGAGTTGTCTGAGATCAGCAGCCGGTGGGAGACGGCGGTGACCGTGCGGTTCCGCGGTTCACCAGCCACTGCCCAGCGTCGGTGGTCTCCAGCCCGCCGCGGGCGCCGGGGCCGATGGCACACACTGCCTCGTGCATCTCGGGGCCGAAGGCGTACGCGCGACATCCAGGGCGGCCTCCGCCGAGCGGGTCTTCGAACTGCTCGACGCCGAGGAGCAGTCGCCCGACGCGGCTCACGTGCGCTGGTCGGCCGCCCCGTTCGGCGCCGGGACCGCCTTCGCGGCGTCCGTCCCCTCGTGGCCGGTGCTGCCGCTGCCGTCGTCGAAGTTCTCCAGTGCCTGCTTGATCTCGCCGAGTACGTCCGCCGCCTCGGCCCCGTCGATCACCCGGTGGTCGAAGGTGAGGGACAGCGGCAGCACGGGGGCGACGGTGACCGCACCGTCGCGTACCACGGGACGGTCGGCGACGGCGCCCAGGCCGAGGGTGACCGTGGTGCCACCGACGGAGTGGAACGAGGTGACGGGCCGGTGCCCCAGCGAGGTGACGGAGAACGTGCCGTTGGTGGTGATCCGGCGGCGCAGCGGTCGCGTACCCATCCGGTAGGCGAGGTGCCCGAGCGGTCCCGGCAGCCGTTGCAGGGCGCGTACCCCGGCGAACTCCGGCATCCGGTCGGGGTCGCCGTCGCGGAAGCGGGCCGTCTGTTCGGCGATGTCCCGAAGGCTCCTCAGGTGTACGTCCGGCAGTACCGCCGAGAGGACGACACGGCGCCCGCCCATCGTCTTGTCCAGCGCGAGCTTCGCCGCCACCGTTTCGTAGGGGGCGACCCGGGGCCGGAGCCCGCCGCGGAGCGCGGCGTTCGCCTCCGGATGCGCGGCCAGCACCCGCGCAGCGGAGTACAGCACATAGGTGACCGCCGAGAACCTGTCGCCCCGCGCCCGCGCGTCCTGCTGATGGCGCCGCACCGCGGTCATCTCGATCTCGGCTCCCAGGAAAACCGGCGCGTAGCCGCGGATCTCCCGGAGGAAGTACGCCGTGTGCCGGCGCTCGCGGGGAAAGGGGTCCGCTCTCATGTCCGTACTCCCGTCATGCGTTCTCGACCAGCTCGTAGAGGTCGTGCAAGGTGGCGGACTGCAACGCGGCGGCGGGGAGATCCGCCGGCCGGCTCGCGGCTCCAGCTTCGAACGCGATCATTAGGGGCTCTCTCCGAAGCTCTCCGTCAGACGCACGTGCGGCGGCGGGGCCGGAACGTGGCTGAGATCGTGGCGGAAGGTGGTCGTGGTTCCGTCGTCGGTGACCTCGGAGAACCCGTGCGCTGTGTACAGGCCGGCGACCTTGCCGTTCTTCGCCGTCCTGCGGTAGGAGCCGGTCACCGACCCGGCTCCGCTGTCCTTCGCGTACCGCAGGACGGACGACAGACAGGTCTGCTCGATACCGCGGGCGAAGACCCGGCAGCTGAGCACGAAGTTGTCGATGTGCAGCCGGTCCTGCTCGCGGCGCAGGAAGAGCGCGCCGACCAGCCCGTTGTCCCCGAACCTGTCGCTGCTGTGCACGGCAAGCACCCCGGTGTCCGGGGCGGCCAGCAGTTCCTCCACCTCGGCGGGCTGCATACGCACCGTGGTCAGGTTGAACTGGTTCGTGCGCAGGGTCAGCTGCGCTATCCGGGGCACCTCGGCAGCGGTGGGTGCTGCCAGCCGTACGCGGACCTCCAGCCGGCTCAGGTACTCCTCGACGGAGGCGAAGCCCTCCAGGAAGTCCTTACGCTGTGCCTCCTGCCGGTAGCGGCTGACGCGCTGGTGGTCCTCGCGCGTCAGTTGACGGCAGTCGAACCAGCCGTCGTGCAGGAGCGCTTCGATGTGCAGCGCCGGCTCGTCGTCCACGGCGACCACTGTGACGTCGGGCAGTGCGCGCCGGACCAGCTCCCGCTCGTGGGGGCTGTCGTCCACGAAGACGAAGGCGTCCGTACCGACGTTGAGCGCCTCGGCGACCTCCGCGATCGCCTCGTGCTTGGGTCCCCAGTCGGCGCCGATCCGCACGAAGTCCTCCTCCCGGAGGGTCATATCGGGGTGACCGCGCAGCACGGTGCGCACCGGGTCCACGTCGTTCTTGCTGGCCGCCGCCAACAGCACGCCCTGTGAGCCGAGCTGTTTGACGACGCGCTGGAACGCCGCGAACGCCTCCCCGCGGTAGCTGCCGGCCACCTCGATCCCGTCCGGCCCGTCGTCCCCCAGCACGCCGCCCCACACCGTGTTGTCCAGGTCGAGGACGAGCGCCTTCTTGGTCCCTCCCGCCACGTGCCGCGCCAGATGGCCGACCTCGCGCGCGTACGCGGCCAGCAGGGGCGAGGACAGATGGGCCCTGGTGTAGATGCTCAGCCGCACGTCCTCCACGGCCACCCCGCAGGCCGTCAACGGGTCCAGGTCCAGCACGACCAGCCAGGGGCGGTCCTCGGCAAGGGTGAGCAACCGCGCGTTGAACTCCCGCCACACGGCGCCGAGCCGCGCCCGGGACCGGTGGTCGACGAGCTGCGCGGCGAACCGGCGGGGCAGGGGCAGGGTGTTGAACACCAGCGTGCCGTCACAGCTGTTTCCGAACCGGTCCGCCAGCCCCTCCAGCAGGGCCAGCTTCCGCTTGGCCGCGTCCTCGACGTGCTCCGGCAGCCACGGCGTCGGCACCTCGTCGAAGACGACAGCCGGGTCCAGCACACACAGGGCCACGTCGGGCCGGGCCGCGTACAGCTCGCTGTCCGCGTCGCCCAGATCGAAGACGTAGCTGTCGAAATCGGCGAGGTGCCGCCGCATCAGCAGCCCGTGCCGGGCCAGTTCGGCGGTCAGCGCCGGGACCAGGGCCGCCAGTGTGCCGTGACCGGTCACGGCCACGGTGAGTGCGGGGACGCCGGGATGTGCGGCGAGGACCCGCTCCGGATCGACCCGGCTCAGCAGATGTCCCGCCCTTGTCAGTTCGGAGCCGGTCAGAGAGCCCACCAGCTGCCTGACCTCCGGGTAGCGGGGGACCAGCTGCTCCTGCTGGTACATGTGCAGCAGGGTGTCCGCCGCGGAGTGGGCGTTGCCGTCGGCCGACGGAGCGGAATCGGCGCTCATAGCGCTCAGGACACCTCCAGCGCGAAACCCGCCTTGATGTCGCGACGGTCCATTCTCTTCCTTCCCGACGTGGGGGGTTACAGCGTCGTCGTCAGGACTAAAGCCGCCCTAGTCACAGACTCAGTAGACGGTGCGCCTCTGGCGCAGAACTCCTGAGCGCTGGGGGATATGGCGCCCCGAAGGGGCGCGGGGAACTGCGCGCCCAGCCACAGCTCACCCGCAGTCGGCGGGATCGGGCAAGGGGCACCCCCTGGCCAGGACCTTGCGCGCCGCGCCATACGCGCGCCGGCGTCCTCCGCCTGGCCGAACCATCGGTTCAGCGCTTCGTACGAGCCCTCGGGCCCACCGCGGTCGCCCAGGCGACGCGGCCATCGGTCGCAGCAGCACCGAGGAGGCGCGGAGGCCCGGTCGCCCGCCCCGGCCGGGCGGCGAAGCGCCATTCAGCCCTGGGGCTTTCATGCTTAGGGGGCGTGCCGCCCGCCTCCGGCGGCGGGTGCCGTGGTGTCCGCCCGGGCGGGCGCCTAATCTCGGCGGCGCTGTTCCCAGGCGGACGGGGTGGACGAGCGTGCGAACGCGGCCGGCAGGCACTCGCACCGTCCGGTCGGTGGAAAGGGGCATCCCGTGACTCTCTACGTCTACGGGCTGGTTGCCGCCTGCTTCCTCGGTCTGGGCTTCGTGCTGCAACAGGATGCCGCGGCCCGGGCCCCGTCCGCCGACGTACTGTCCTTCCGGCTGCTGCTCGACCTGGTGCGGGTGCCGCGCTGGCTGCTCGGTATCGGCAGCATGGTGGTCGGTCAGCTCACCAGCGCGTTCGCTCTGACGCAGGGGGACCTGTCCACGATCGAGCCCCTGCTGGCGACGAACCTGCTCTTCGCGATGCTGTTCGCGCGACGGCTGACCAGCCAACGCCTCGGCTGGTCGGGCTGGGCCGGTGTGGTGCTGCTCAGCGGGGGAGTGACCGCCTTCATCGCGGCGGGCCGGCCGGAGGGCACCGAGCGCGAGGCCGGTGCCCTGCGCCACTGGCTGATCTTCGGCATCCTCGTCGGGATCGCCCTCGTCCTGGTACTCATCGCACGGCATCTCGAACTCTTCAAGGAGCCGCCCCTGCTGGCGACCGCGGCCGGAGCGCTCTACGGTCTCCAGGACGCCCTGACCAGGGTCGTCGGCGGGATCTACAGCTCCTCCGGGCTGCTGGGTGTGCTGCTGAGCTGGCAGGGCTACACCATCGTCGCGCTCGCCGTGGTCGGACTGGTGCTGGTGCAGAGCGCCTTCGAGGGCGGCCCGCTGCGGATGTCGCTGCCGTCACTGACGGCGGCCGAGCCGCTGGCCGGCATCGCCTGTGGGATCGGGTTTCTGGGCGACTCCATCCGGCTCACGCCGGGCGCTCTGGCGGGCGAGGTGATCGGGCTTCTGGCCGTGGTCGTCGGGGTCTTCATCCTGGGCAGACACCCGGTGCTGCCGGAGGGGAAGCAGCCGGTCGCCAAGGAGCCGGAGGAGGCTACCTGACGGTGCTCCCTGACGGCACGTCAGCGCTGATGCTTCCCGCGGCCCTTACGGCGGATCTTGATGTCCCGCAGGTCCGTGACCGCCAGCCGCAGCACCCGGTGGGGGTGCCCGTGTGCCTCCAGGGCCTCGGTGGCCCGGAGGGCGGCCCATGTCTCCTCGTCGGGCTCCTCGCCCTCGGGCGGCGGCGGGACCTGGCAGCGGAAGGTGAAGGCGGACAGACTGCTGTCGCAGGTGAAGGTGCCGGCCTCGGTGAAGGAGGCGCCGAAGCCGTCGGCCCGCTCGCGGAGCTCGGCGCGGCCGGTCTCGTCCAGGCCGGTGAAGGTTCCCCGGATGGTCACTCGGAACACGGTCGTTCCTCTCGTACGGCGTAGCTGAAAGCGCGTTCGCCCAGCAGCTCCTCGACGGCGTCCAGGAGTGCGAGCACATCGTCGGCGATCTCGTCCGGGGTACGCCCGGTCACCAGGCGGCGGCCGATCTCGGTGAAGACCAGCGAGTGGAACCAGCCGATCTGGCTCGCCGCGGCGCACAGTGCCGGGTCGTCCGGTGCGGCGCCCGTCTCCTCGGCGAGCTGCGCGGTGAGCGCGTCGGTCATCTCCCCGCCGAGGTCGCCCAGGCGGGCCGTGAGGGTGGGCGCGGCCCGCATCATCTCGAAGACCGGCCCGAACCCCTCGGTCAGTCCGAGTTGCCGCTCCCGGCCGCGCACCTCCGCACGCAGCCGGGAGAGCACGGCCCGCGCGGGGGACTCGCCCGGTGCGCGCTGCCGGACGATCTCGGCGAGCCGCTGGGGCGACGCCTGGTCCGGCGGTAGGACGAGGTCCTCCTTGGCCTCGAAGTAGTTGTAGAGGGTGTTCACGGACACCTCTGCCGCCGCGGCGACCTCCGCGATGGTGACCTTGTCGAAGCCCCGCTCCACGAACAGCCGCATGGCCACCTCGTGGATGCGCTGCCGTGTCTGCCGCTTCTTGCGCTCCCGCAGCCCTTCGCTCATACGGAGAATCCTAACCCGACTGCAAAACTGAAATGCATTGCGCTTTTGCAGTCCACTGTGTTCCCATCGGCGGCATGACACGGACACCCACCCCTGCCCCCACGCCCCCGTCTCCACCAACCCGGCCCGCCCTCGACGTCCGCGGGCTCACCCTCACCTACACGCTCAAGACGGGCCCCGTGCATGCCGTGCGCGGCATCGAGCTGTCCGTCCCGCGCGGTGAGATCCTCGGCTTCCTCGGCCCGAACGGCGCCGGGAAGACCAGCACCCTCCGGATGCTCACGACGCTGCTGCGGCCCACCGGCGGCGAGGCCCGCGTCGCGGGACACGACCTGCTCGCCGAGCCGTCGGCCGTACGGTCACGCATCGGCTACGTCGCCCAGGCGGGCGGTCTCGATCCGGCCTGCGGAGTCCGCGAGGAGCTGGTCACCCAGGCCCGGCTGCACCGGATGCCCAAGCAGGAGGCCCGGCACCGCGCCGACGAACTGGCGGAGGAGCTTGGCCTGACCGCACTGCTGGACCGGCCGACCGCTTCCCTCTCCGGAGGCCAGCGCCGTCGGCTGGAGATCGCCCTCGGACTCGTCAACCACCCCGAGGTCCTCTTCCTGGACGAGCCCACCACCGGCCTCGACCCGGGCAGCCGCGCCGAACTGTGGGAGCTGGTCCGCCGCATCCGCCGGGACCGGGGGACCACCGTCTTCCTCACCACGCACTATCTGGACGAGGCCGACGCCCTCGCCGACCGCATCGTTGTCGTCGACGGCGGCCGAACCGTCGCCGAGGGCACCCCGGAAGCGCTCAAGCGCGCATACGGACCGGGCCCCGGTGCCTCCCTCCAGGACGCCTTCCTCGCCCTCACCGGGCGCGGTCCCAGCCACCAGCCGGTGGCCGTCTGACACCGCCGACGGCCGATGACCGGCACCTACAGCTGACACACCCGACGCCGGCCCGTGCCAGGGCCGGCCGCCTCCCTACGGAACCGCCATGACCACCAGCACCGCCGCCGTCGCCACGACGCCCACCCCGCCCCTCGACCGGCTTCGGCACCTTGCCGCCGACACCGGCCTCATCTTCGGCCGCTGTCTGCGCGCGACCCTGCGCTCGAAGACCAGCATGTTCTTCGGCATGCTCCAGCCGCTGCTGTTCCTCTCCCTCTTCGGCCCGCTCCTGACCCGGCTCGACCTGGGCGTCGACGGCTCCTCATGGCAGACCTTCGTCCCCGGGGTCCTCGTCCAACTCGCCCTGCTGGGCGGGTCGTACGTGGGGCTCGGTCTGCTGGTGGAGCGCAACACGGGTGTGGTCGACCGGATGCGCGTCACCCCCGTCAGCCCGACGGCGATGCTGCTCGGGCGGGCCCTGCGGGACGTGGTCCAACTCGCCGCACAGAGCGTGCTGCTCATCCTGCTCGGTCTCGCCCTCGGGCTGCGCGCTCCGCTGTGGGGAATCGTCGTCGGCCTGGCCTTCATCGCCGTACTCTCCGGAGCGCTCGCCGCCCTCTCGCACGGCCTGGCCATGCGGATCGCGACGCCGCCCGAATTCGCCGCCGTCGCCAACACCGCTGTGATGCCGCTGATGCTCCTCTCCGGTCTGCTGCTGCCCATGAGCCTCGCCCCCGACTGGCTGGAGGGCGTCTCCCGCGCCGTCCCGTTCCGCTACACCGTCGACGCCGTACGTGATGTCTTCCGCGGCGAACTGGCCACCGTCACCGTCGCCGCGGGCGCCGTCGTCACCGTCGTGCTGGCAGCCCTGTGTCTGCTGGCAGCCGCCCGCCTCTTCGGCCGTACCAGCGGGGGCGGTGCCAAGCGGCGCTGAACGGGCAGGCCGTACCCGTGCACTTACGCATATGTGCTTGTTCGGTGGGGACCCGCTGGGCGCACGCGAGATGACGGAAAGGACGTGAGGCACGTGCGTGTTGCCTTTCTCGTCGCGCCCGAGGGCGCCGAACAGATCGAGCTGACCGACCCGTGGGACGCCGTCAAGGAGGCGGGCGGCGAGCCTGTCCTGCTCTCCACCCGTGGGAAGACCGTCCAGGCGTTCAAGCGCCTTGACAAGGCCGACACCTTCCCCGTCGACGAACTCGTCTCGCAGGTCGAACCTGCCGACTTCGACGGGCTCGTGCTGCCCGGCGGTGTCGCCAACCCGGACTTCCTGCGCACCGACGAGAAGGCCGTCGCCTTCGTGAAGGGCTTCTTCGACGCGGGACTGCCCGTCGCCGCCATCTGCCATGCGCCCTGGACGCTGGTCGAGGCCGATGTGGTGCGGGGCCGCACCCTGACCTCGTATCCGAGCCTGCGCACCGATATCCGCAACGCCGGCGGCAACTGGGTCGACGAGCAGGTCAAGGTCTGCGACGGCGGCAACAACAAGCTGATCACCAGCCGTAGGCCGGGCGATCTCGAAGCGTTCGTCAAGGCGCTCCTGACGGAGTTCGGCGTCGGCAGCTGACCTCCCACCACCTTGCTGCCACGGCTACGACGGCCGGGCCCCGCGCTCCGCCCGCAAGGACGGACCGCGAGGCCCGGCCGTCTGCTGCCTTCCGGCTCCCCCGTTGCGTTGTCCTGCGCTCCCGTTCATCTGCGCCCCGTTTTCCGCGGTGCGCCCTCAGGTTCCTGGTGAGCCGAACGTTCCTGGTGAGCTGGCCCCGCGCGTCGGCTCACTCACGCGTGGTGAACACACCCAGGGTGACCAGTCCCAGTACGACCCAGCAGAACCACAGCCACCCGCTGCTCCCCAGCGCCGCGGTGTACGCCGTCACCACCACAAGGCCCACGACCGTGAGCACGGTCATGGCCTTCGCGGACACCGGCATGCGCGTCATCCCGGACATCACAACACCGTCCTCTCCCGGCGGCCCCGGGACGTACGGGTCGCGCACGCACAAGGGCCGCGGCCAAGTCCCTATGGTCACCCGCCCGCGGCCCCATGCGCCACTGCGCACTCCGATGCGCCCATGCCCTCCGCCCTCCCGCGCCCCGGTGCGCAGCCGGACGGGCAGACGGGCCGGCAGCTCACTCCCTGGGCTGGAGGGAGGCGAGGTAGGCGTTGTAGGCGGCCAGTTCCTTGTCGCCGTCCCGGTCGGCCTTGCGGTCCCGGCGGCGGGCCTGCCGCTGCTCGGTGACGTACCACTGGAACACCAGGGCGATCAGCACCAGCACCGAGGGGATCTCGCTGAACGCCCAGGCGATACCCCCGGCCGCCGTCTGGTCGGAGAGCGCGCTGACGCCCAGCGAGGCCGGCGGGTCGGCGTAGGTCTCCACCATCGGTTGGGAAGCCATCATCAGCGCGATGCCGAAGAAGGCGTGGAACGGCATCCCCGCGAACAGCTCCAGCATCCGCATCACATAGCCGGGGCGGTGCGGGCCCGGGTCCACGCCCATGATCGGCCAGAAGAAGACCAGGCCGACGGCGAGGAAGTGCACCATCATCGCGAGATGCCCGGCCTTGGAGCCCATCAGAAAGTCGAACAGCGGCGTGAAGTACAGCGCGTACAGGCTGGCGATGAACAGCGGGATGGTGAACGCCGGGTGCGAGATCACCCGCACATAGCGGCTGTGCAGCAGCGCCACCAGCAGTTCCCGCGGCCCCTTGCGCATCCCCTGGCTACGGGCCGCCGACGGCAGCGCACGCAGCGCCAGCGTGACGGGGGCGCCCAGCAGCAGCAGGATCGGCGACAGCATGCTGATCACCATGTGCTGCACCATGTGCACGCTGAAGAGCACCATGCCGTACTCGTTGAGCGCCGTGCACATCACCAGCGCCACCGAGGCCACGCCCGCCGCGAAGCCCACGGTGCGCCCCACCGGCCAGCTGTCGCCCCTGCGCCGCAGCCGCACCACGCCCCAGCCGTAGAGCGCGAGCGCCAGCAGACACCCCACCAGGAAGAACGGGTCGCCGGTGAACTCCAGCCCCCGCGCGACCGTGAACGGCGGTAGGTCCATCGTCATGCCGTGCCCGCCGTGATCCATCCGAACTCTCCCGCAACCGACCGATAAGCCCGTACCAGACTAGAACCGCCCGCCTGAGCCGCCCTCATGGGGGCGGCCCAGGCGGGCGGTCGCCTCGCACGCTCCGACGGAAATGGGCCGCCGGTGAGAAGCCGGAACAGCCGGGGAGGACCAGCAGGCCGGGACGGGGCAGGAAGTGCCGGGGACGGAGGTCAGGCGGGCTGCGTCGCCGCCGCGATCCGCTCCTGGCGCAGCGCCTCGTACCAGGTGTCATCGGTCGGTGGCAGCGCGTTCACATCGAGCGACAGCTTGATCAGCAGGTCCGCGATCTGCGGGTTACGGGCCAGCACCGGGCCGTGCAGATACGTCCCGAAGACGGTGTCCCGCCAGGCGCCCTCGGTGCCGTCGCCCGTGCCGTTGCCGTTGCCGAGCCGCACCCGGCCCAGCGGGCGCACCCCGGGGCCGAGGTGGGTGACGCCCTGGTGGTTCTCGAAGCCGGTGAGCTGGGGGAGGCGCAGCTGCTCGTCGGCGTCGCCGAGGACGTCGCCCACGCACCGCTCGGCCTCGCCGCGGGTGCTGATCACATCCAGCAGCCCGAGCCCGGCCGAGCGCTCGCCCAGGTCGTTGACGAACTCGTGCCCCATGATCTGGTAGCCGGCGCACACCGCGAAGACGATGGCGCCGTTGTCCACGGCCCGGTTCAGACCGCCGTCACGCAGCAGCCGCTCGGCAGCCAGCCGCTGCGGCCGGTCCTCGCCGCCGCCGATCAGATAGATGTCGCCGGACGTCGGGATCGGCTGGTCGGAGCGGACGTCCAGCCGCTGGACGTCCAGCCCGCGCTGCCGCGCCCGCCGCTCCACCACGAGCGCGTTGCCCTGGTCGCCGTACGTGCTCAGCAGGTCGGGATAGACCCAGACCAGACGCAGACTCGTGTCACTCATGCCGCCAGTCTCCTTGAGCGGATCGATGGGTCGGGCGTACGACGGCCCGGAATCCCAAGATACGGGTGATCAGTTGCCGACGGCGCGGCGCAGGTCCTGGAACGCGGTGTAGTTGGCGATGGTCTCGATCCGTCCGGGCGGGCACCGGCGTACGGCGTCCGCGGGGTTCTCGCACACCTGGAAGTCCACGCCCGCGACCTCCAGCCGCACCGCGAGGTCCAGCTTCCGGTCGCCGATGACACAGATCGGGTGCCCGGCCAGCCGCCCGTAGTCCACGTCCCACAGCCACGAGGTGTCGGTGCCGTCCGCGCCGCGTGCGTTCACCGAAAGGATGACCGGGGTGGGTGGCGGGTCGATCAGCGAGAACGTCTCCAGCCACCCGGCGGGGTTCTTCGCCAGCAGCAGCCGCATGTCCCGGCCCTGGTACTGCACGACGTCGTACCGTCCGGCGACGGCCTTGACCGCGAACATCCGCTCCAGCGCGACCTGCGGCGGCACCCCGAAGGCGGCGGCCACGGCCGCGGAGGTGGCGGCGTTCGCCTTGTTGGCCCGGCCGGGGAGCTGGAGGTGGATCGGCCAGGCGGAGCCGTGCGGGTCCAGTACGTGGTCGCCGGAGAGGGCCCAGGTCGGCGTGGGACGGCGGAAGCCGCACTCGGCGCAGAACCAGTCGTCGCCGGGGCGCTGCATCACACCGCCGCACGCCGGACAGGACCAGGCGTCGTCCTTCCACTCCTGGCCCGCGGCGACCCACACCACGTTGGGGGAGGAGGAGGCTGCCCAGACGACCAGCGGGTCGTCGGCGTTGGCCACGATGACGGCTTTCTGACCCGAGAGGCCCTCGCGCCAGCGCTCGGCAAGCATCCGGGTCTCCGCCGCACGGTCGAGCTGGTCACGCGAGAGGTTCAGCAGCGCTATGGCCTTCGGCGTCACATCCCTGGCCACGCCGGACAGGTACTTCTCGTCCACCTCGATGACGCCATAGCGCGCGTTCGAGCCGCCGGCCAGCGCCGAGGTGATACCGGCAGGCATGTTGGCGCCCAGTGCGTTGGAGACCACCTCACCGTTGGCGCGCAGCGCCTCGGCGATCAGCCGGGTGGTCGTCGTCTTGCCGTTGGTCGCGGACACCAGGATCACGTCCAGGTGCTGGGCCAGCCGCTGAAGCAGGTCGGGGTCGAGCTTGAGCGCCACCTTCCCGCCGATCACCGACCCGCTGCCGCGGCCCGCAGCCCGCGACACCGCCGCGGCTGCCTTGCCCGCCGTCACGGCCAGCCGGGACCGCGGCGACAGCGGCTCCGTGTTGCCTGCCATCGTGTCTGAACCTCCTTGCCCCTCGCGTAGGAGAGAAGCCTACCGAGATCCCGCCGGGCCCCTGACCGCGCCACCCCTGCGAAGATCGGCAGTGCGGCGCCGGGCGTAGGCTGGCGGCCATGCGACGCGGCCCCATCCCCGGCGCCACCGGTGCCGTACATCCGCTGCGAACGTACGGCGATCCGGTGCTGCACACCCCCAGCCGCCCGGTCGCGGCCGGCGACCGCGGCTCGCTGCCCGTACTGGTGGAGGATCTGTACGCGACCATGTACGCAGCGCACGGGGTCGGGCTGGCGGCCTGTCAGATCGGGGTACCGCTGCGGGTGTTCGTCTACGACTGTCCCGACGACGACGATCGCCGACACCGTGGCCATGTGGTCAACCCCCGGCTGGTGCGTGCGGACGGGGTGACCGTGCGTGGCCCCGAGGGCTGTCTCTCACTGCCCGGCCCGGAGGCCCCGACCCCCCGCGCCGACGTGGCCGTCATCGAGGGCGAGGACATGACCGGCGCCGAGGTGCGGATCGAGGGCACCGGATACTTCGCGCGCTGCCTCCAGCACGAGTACGACCATCTCGAGGGCCGCGTCTACACCGACCGGCTCACGGGGTGGACCCGCCGCCGCGTGCTCCGCAAAGCGGCTGCCTCGAACTAGGCCGTACCCGGCAATGGGGGCTGCGCTTGCCAGCCCTGCGCCTCTGGCGCAGATCTCCCAAGCGCAGAGGGGGACCCGCGCCCCGAAGGGGCGCGGGGAACTGCGCGACAAGCCACGACGCAACCCGCAGTCTGCGGACGGCAGGCGGGGCACCCCGTGACCAGCAAAACGGGAGGGAGCGCTAGAAGCGCGGGCCCCCAACTCGGTCGCCCGCCGCGGCCAGCCTCCCCCACAGCAGATCGGCCAGGTGCCGTACCAACCGCGCCCTCTCATACGGCTTTTCGCGCAGCCACCAGTCACCGGCGGCGTGCATCATCCCGACGATGCCGTGCCCCCACACCCGCGCCAACTCCTCGCTCTCCGGCCCCAGGTCGAGCCGTTCGGCGATCACCTTGGCCAGTTCCTCGCCCAGCCGCCGCAGCAGCGGTGCCGAGTGCTGGCCGACATCGAAGCCGCGCTCGCTGGTGGAGGAGCCCTCGGCCGGATGCATCAGGAACCTGTAGACCTGCGGATGAGCTTCGATGGCGGCCAGATAGGTGTCCAGGGTGGCCTCCACGCGCTCGCGCCGCTCGCGGGGAGCGTCCAGCGCGGCCCGCAGTGAGGACAGCAGCGCGTCGGTGTGCCGGGCGGCGAGTGCGCGGTAGAGGCCGCCCTTGTCGCCGAAGTGCCGGTAGAGGATGGGCTTGGTGATGCCTGCCTCGGCGGCGATCGCATTCATGGAGGCCCCGGGACCCTCGCGGAGCACGACCCGCTCGGCGGCCTCCAGCAGCTGCCTGCGGCGCTGCTCGGCGCTGTCGGCCCGATCGGGCTGCCGTGTGGTCTCCATGGTGCTTCTCCCCGCCCCTGTCCGCGATTGCCGGGCCGAACGTAACACCCTCACGTGCACGGATGCCTCGGCGAACGGGAGTTGACAGAGGCTACTGACGGGTAACAGACTGCGGATTACCGATGGTAACGAGCTTCTCAGACAGGCGGAGGACCGCGACGATGGCCGAGACCGAGTTCGCACTGGATCTCAACGACGACCAGAAGGAAGTCCGGGACTGGCTCCACGGATTCGCGGCCGATGTGATGCGCCCCGCAGCCGCCGAATGGGACGAGCGCGAGGAGACCCCCTGGCCGATCATCCAGGAGGCCGCCAAGATCGGGCTGTACTCGCTCGACTTCTACGCACAGCAGTACTTCGACCCCACAGGACTCGGTATCCCCATGACCATGGAGGAGCTGTTCTGGGGGGACGCGGGCATCGCACTGTCCATCGTCGGCACCGGGCTTGCCGCCGTCGGAGTGCTCGCCAACGGCACCGAGGAGCAGATAGGCACCTGGGTGCCGCAGATGTACGGCGACGCCAACGACGTGAAGGTCGCCGCCTTCTGCTCCTCCGAGCCGGACGCCGGCTCCGATGTGGCCTCCATGCGCACCCGCGCCGTCTACGACGAGGCCAAGGACGAGTGGGTCCTCAACGGCACCAAGACCTGGGCCACCAACGGCGGCATCGCCGATGTCCATGTCGTCGTGGCCGGCGTCGACCCCGAGCTCGGCTCCAAGGGGCACGCCTCCTTCATCGTCCCGCCCGGCACCCCCGGTCTGGCGCAGGGCCAGAAGTTCAAGAAGCACGGCATCCGCGCCTCGCACACCGCCGAAGTCGTCCTCGACGACGTCCGGGTACCCGGACACTGCCTGCTCGGCGGCAAGGAGAAGCTGGACGAGCGCCTCGCCCGCGCCCGCGAGCGTGCGGAGAAGGGGAGCGGGGAGAGGATCAAGAACGCGGCCATGGCCACCTTCGAGGCGTCCCGCCCCGCCGTCGGCGCCATGGCGGTCGGTACCGCGCGTGCCGCGTACGAGGTCGCGCTCGAATATGCCAAGACCCGCGAGCAGTTCGGCCGCCCCGTCATCGACAACCAGGGCGTCGCCTTCCAGTTGGCCGACATGCGCACCAGCGTCGACGCCGCGCGGCTGCTGGTGTGGCGGGCATCCTGGATGGGCGTGACGGGCCGCAGGTTCGAGTCGGCCGAGGGCTCCATGTCCAAGCTGTTCGCCAGCGAGACGGCCAAGAAGGTGACGGCCCAGGCCATCCAGCTCCTCGGCGGCAACGGCTATACACGCGAGTACCCGGTCGAGCGGATGCACAGGGACGCGGCGATCTATTCCATCTTCGAGGGCACCAGCGAGATCCAGCGCCTGGTCATAGCCCGCACCCTGTCGGGCATGCCGATCCGCTGAGGGAAGCCCTGGAGGTGCAAGCAGACCCGCTGCGTAAGGAGCTGCGTAAGGAGGGGCCCCCGGCCGAGGAGCGAGGGCCCCTCCTTACGCCTGCCGGACGCGCAGATGCCTCGACGTATGTGCCCACGCCTGTGCGCCGGACCCCGCCCCCGCGCTAACCTCGTGTCTCATCGGGGAATCACGCACCATGAACTGATCAAGGCGGGAGGCCGGCCGTGAGCGACCAGCCGTGGACCATCGACAGCCTCGCCCATGCGCTCCCACATCCCGACCAGCGGCAGCAGTTCTGGCGGGATGTGAACCTCACCCCCGTCGACCAACTCCCCGAGACCATCGCCCGCTGGCAGCAGCACGTCGAACGGCTGCAGGAAGCCCTGGCCCACGCAGAACGGCTTCGCGGATGCACCGAACACGGCGACGGACAGCTCCCACCCGAGTACCGTGAGACACCCCGATCACAAGCCGCCTGGGAACAGTGGGAGCAGCAGATGAGGCAGCAGCAAGGGCACAGCGCGGCGTGACCTGGCACTTCGAGCGCGACCCGCATGCCCTGGAACTCATCGCCGCCTTACCCACCGAAGCGCAGTTCGCCTTCTTCAACCTCATCCCGCAGCTGGAAGACGACCCCGACACGGCCACGCAGCGCTACGGCCTCGACACCGACGGGCCGGTCCGCATCCGCTGCGCCACCCTCCCCGGCGCCCTCACCATCCTCCTCATCAGCGACCACACCGGACGAGTCACCCTCGTCGACGTCGTCGGCTGACGGGAGGGCACTACACCTCGAAGCCGGGAGCCTGCCGGGTGAGGACGGCTGAGCGCGGGGTGACAGCCCAGTGCATGCGCAGTGCGTCGGCGAGTACGTCCATCAGCTCGGCCACCTCACCCGGGGCTGTCTCATGCAGGGCCTCGACGACGATCAGCACCTCGCCGGTCTCCTCCCGTACGGCGGAGTGGCCGCTCTGCCGGTTGGTCCAGCGGCGGGCGTGGGCCCGGCGCGCGTCGTCGGCGAAGATCACCTCGCCCGGCTCGGGATGCTCCTCGCTCCCGGCGAAGGTCTCGTAGACCTCGTCACCGTCGGCATGGCGTACCCGCAGGTCGCCGGTGATCCGCCCCAGGTCGAAGACGCCCACCGGGATCGCGAAGGCGAGCGAGGCGGCGTTGCACAGGTCGATCAGCGGATGGATCTGCGGCAGCGCTCCCTCCTTGCGGAAGCGGCGCAGCAGCGACTCGGCGGCACAGCGGTACTGGGTCGGCTTGACTCCCAGCTCCGCGAAGGCCCGCCGCCACGCCTGGATCTGCGGCAGCCCGCTCTCCTGGCCCGCGCCCTCGGCGTTGCGGGCCGCCGCCCGTGCGCACAGCTGCCTTACAGGGTCGTCGACGGAGGCTCCGGCCGTGATGCCCTTGGCGTGCAGGACGCCGGGCACCAACCGGGGGAAGTCCCGCCACAGTTGCGGGGAGTGGGCGAAGTGCATGGTGGTGTTCTCTCCGGGGCTCGGTGTTCCGGCGGCAGGGCCGGAGCGGTCAGAAGAAGGCGAGGCGGGCGCCGAGTGCGGCGAACGTACCGGCGAAGACCCGGCGCATCCACCGCACCACCCGCGGCCGGGAGATGACGTGCTCGCGCATGGTTGCCGCCGCCAGTCCGTAGCCGGCGAAGACCACCAGGGTCAGCAGCACGAACACGGCGCTCAGTTCCGTCATACGCAGCACGGCGTGCGGATCGTCCTCGCGTACGAACTGCGGCAGGAACGCCACGAAGAACAGCGTCAGTTTCGGGTTGAGGACGTTGAGCAGTACGGCTGACACGACGACCCTCGACGCCGTGCGCGGAGCCCTCCCGGCCGCGTCGTCCGGGTCCTGCGCCGTCAGTGCGCTCTTGTCCCGCAGCGTGCTCCAGGCCATCCACAGCAGATAGGCGACGCCCAGGTACTTGAGGATCTGGAACGCCATCGTGCTGGTGTGCAGCAGCGCGGCGAGGCCGGTGATGGCGGCGAGCGCCTGCGGGAGAGTGCCGAGCGTGCAGCCGAGGGCGGCCACAAGGCTCGCCCGCCTGCCGTGCGAGAGCCCGGCGGCGATCGTGAACAGGACGCCCGTGCCCGGGGTCACCACGATCACCAGGGTGGTCAGCAGAAACTCCATGCCTTGACCCTCTCGGCACAATGGGCCTGTGAACAGAGCCAAAGGATCTTCGTTCGACTGGACCGTAAAGGGGGCTTCCGACGCACCGGCGGCCTCCGACTTCCTCCAGCTCAGCGCCGACGGGGTACCCCGGGGCGGGCTGTCGGACTGGCTCGTCGGCGAGATCAGGCGCGCCATCGCCGACGGCCGGCTGCCGACCGGCAGCCGGCTGCCCGCCACCCGCGTCCTGGCCGCCGACCTCAAGGTGTCGCGGGGCGTGGTGACCGAGTCCTACCGCCGTCTGGTCGAGGACGGCCATGTGGTGGGCCGGGGCCGAGCGGGCACCGTGGTGGCGACCACCCCGCTGAACGGGGCGCACAGCACGGCTGCCACCGTTACCGCCGCCGGTCCCCCTGCACCCTCCGGGCTGTTCGACGTACCACCCGGGGCCGATGTCTTCGACGCGTTCCGCGCGGCGCACGCGCGTATCGACCTGTCGCCGGGGCTGCCGGACCTCGCCGCGTTCCCCCGCACCGCCTGGCTGCGGGCCGAACGTGCCGTGCTGGCCGAACTGGCCGCCTCCGACCTCGGATACGGCGACCCCCGCGGCACCCTCGCGCTGCGCCGCGCGGTCGCCGGCTGGCTGCGGGTCAACCGGGGCATCACGGCGGAGCCCGAGCACCTCATCATCGTCGCCGGTACCGCGCAGGCGCTCGGCCTGGTGGCGCAGGTGCTGCGTGCCGAAGGCACCGACAGGCTCGCCGTCGAGGACCCCTGCTCCCTCGGCACCCGCCAGCATCTGCACAGCTGGGGACTGGCGACGCCGCCCGTGCCCGTGGACTCCGAAGGCGTACGGGTCGACGCGCTCCGTGCCACCGGGGCGCGCGCCGTGCTGCTGACCCCGGCGCACCAGTTCCCCACCGGCGTCGTCCTCGGCGGCGAGCGCCGCCGGGAGCTGGTGCGCTGGGCGGGGGAGGGCGGCCTGATCGTCGAGGACGACTACGACGCCGAACACCGCTACGACCGGGCCCCGGTTGCGGCGCTCGGTGCGATGGCGCCGGAGCACGTCTGCTACGCGGGCAGCGTCTCCAAACTCCTCGCGCCCGCCCTCCGCGTCGGCTGGCTGCTCGCACCCGCCCGCTACCGTGAGGCGCTGACCGACGCCAAACGCTTCGCCGACCTCGGCAATGCCGCGCTGCCACAGCTGGTGCTCGCGCGGCTGATGGAGTCCGGCGCCTTCGAACGCCAGCTACGGCTGCTCCGGCGCCGCCACCGGGCCCGCCGCGACGCCATGATCGCGGCCATCCGCGCACACCTGCCGTACGCGCGCGTGCACGGCGCCGCGGCAGGGCTGCACCTGATGGTCACCTTGCCGCCCGGCGTCAGCGACACCACGCTGGCCTCCCGCGCCCTCGCGCACGGGGTCAAGACCCAGCCCCTGTCCTGGCACACCCAGCGGCCCGACCGCCCCGGACTCGTCCTCGGCTACGCCGCCGCCACCCCCACCGCCATCGCCGAAGGCATCGCCCTGGTCGCCTCCTTGCTGACCAGCGCTCCCTGACCCGAGTCAGATCCCCGGCCGGTAACGCAGCGGATGGTCCGCGGGAATCTGCACCAGTACGAGGCGGTGGCCGTCCGGGTCGGCGATCCACATCTCGATCAGGCCCCAGGGCTCCTTGACCGGCGGCCGCAGAATCTCCGCTCCCGCCGCCCGCAGCTCCTCGTGCGCGGCGTCGGCGTCGGCGACCTGGAGCCAGAGCTGGAGGGTGGGAGTGGGCGGCTCGTCGCTCCGCCCGGAGACCTCGAGGAAGCCGCCGCCCAGGAAGTAGACGGTGCCGCGCTCGGGCCCCGTACCGAACTCGCGAGCGATCTCCAGTCCGAGTGTGTCGCCGTAGAAGGCCCGCGACCTGTCCGGATCGGTGGGCCGCAGCAGTACCCGGCTGCTCAGTACGTGCACCATGCCCGCACTCTAGTTCCGCGCTCCGGATAGGGTCGGCGGACATGAGCGACACCGCACAGCGGGGCGAGCTGCCCCTGACCTTCCGCCGCGCCGTCGAGGCCGACATCCCCGCCCTGACCGAGCTCGTGGAGTCCGCCTACCGCGGCGAAGCGAGCCGTGCGGGCTGGACCACAGAGGCCGATCTGCTGGACGGCCGGCGCACCGACCCTGAGGGGGTCGCCGCCGTGGTCCGTGACCCGAAGAGCATCATGCTGGTCGTCGAACGGGACGGCGCCGTCATCGCCTGCTGCCAGCTCGAACACCGTGGCGCGGAGGCGTACTTCGGCATGTTCGCCGTCAGCCCGCTGCTCCAGGGCGGCGGCGTCGGCCGCGCCGTGCTGGCCGAGGCGGAGCGCACGGTGCGTGCGGAGTGGGGCGCCACTCAGATGCAGATGCAGGTGATCCGGCAACGTGAGGACCTGATCGCCTGGTACGAGCGCCGCGGCTACACCCGCACGGGCGAGCTGAGCCCCTTCCCCTACGGGGACGAGCGCTTCGGCATCCCCCAGCGCGCCGACCTGGCCTTCGAGCTGCTGGTCAAGCCGCTGGGCGAGTGACCGAGCGCGCGGGCTGAGCCCCCACCGCTTCCCGCCGCAATGGCGAGACCCACGATGGCGAGGGCCTGGGGGCGTCTCCCGGCTGGGGGAGCAGAATCCCCGACGGGCTCAGCCCAGACGCCTGACGGCCCTCTTCACGGCCGGCATGTCCGTGACGACCCCGTCCAGCCCCAGCTCGCGCACGCGCGCGAGCTCCTCATCGGTGTTGACGGTCCAGCTGATGACCTGGATCCCGGCGTCGTGCGCCCTGCGCACGATGTCCGCGTCCACGTGCTGGAGCTCCAGGGAGATCATCCTCGCGCCCAGTTCCTGGGCCCGTTCCGGCGCTGTGGGCGAGGAGCGCCCCGCCACCAGCACGAGGGGGATGTCCGGCAGGTGCTCGCGGGTCTCGCGCAGCGCCTCCGCGTGGAAAGAGATCACCGTGACCCTCTCCTGCAACCCCCGCCTCACGATGGTCTCGGCGAGCACCCGCGCCGCGGCGCGGTCCTTGATCTCCGCCTGGAGCGGGCTGCCGACCGCGTCCACCACCTCGTCGAAGACCGGCACCCGCTCGCCCTGACCCGCGTCCAGCTCGCGCAGCTCGGCCAGGGTGAAGTCGCTGATCGGGCCGCTGCCGTCGGTCGTACGCGCCACATCGGCGTCGTGCATCACCACCAGCTCGCCGTCCTTGCTCAGATGCAGGTCGAGTTCGACGACGTCGAGCCCTTCGCGTTCGGCGCGGACGAAGGAGCGCAGCGTGTTCTCGGGCTCGACGCCCATCACTCCACGGTGTCCGACGGTGAGCAGTGGCACGGGCGCTCTCGCTTTCGTGCGGGACGGCAGTTGATCGCCAGACTAGCGGTCTGCGCCCCGCATGCCGCCGGAGGCCGTGGGAACCCCGGGAGGACTGGAAAGGGCAGCGGTATCGGCCGCAGATCACAGGAAAAACAGCGGCCTGAGTGGGAGAGCGCAGGATAATCTCTTGATCTCTCCCCTTGAGAGGGGACGCTCTCACGTATACGGTTTCCTTACGCGAGTTTCTCCTGTGGAGGGGTCAACATGACGGAAATTCTTTCGCCCGCGCCCGCTCGGGGCGGTGTTTCGCCGTCCGAGGGCGGAGCCGTCGAGAGTGTGGCCGCGCACCCCGCCTGGCGGGCGCTGAAGGCCGCCGTGGAGGCCGTACGCCCCGCGCAGTCCAAGGACGGCTCCATCGACTTCGACGCCGAGGGCGCACCCACCCGCCAGGAGATGCGGGAGGAGGTGGAGCGCGTCGTGGCCGCCGTGCAGGAACTCTCCCCGCTGCTGCCGCACGACGCCGACTACCACCGTGCCCTCGTGACCGACCTGCGTCGCTGGGCCGACGACGGCTTCGGCGTGCCGGACTTCCTCGACTCGCTGCTCGCCTTCCAGCCCGCGCAGAACCGCGCCGACGGCCTCCAGCATCTGGTCGTCTTCCCGATGTACACGCAGAACGGCAACCTGAACCGCAATCTGGAGGCCGTCGTCCTGCGGATGGTCTGGCCCGACTGGCTGGCCGAGCTGGAGCGCACCCGCTACGACAACCCGCTCTTCTGCGGCATCACCTTCGAGGACTTCACCTCCGGCTACGACACCCACTCCGCCGTACTCTTCCCGGAGACCATCGCCGTGCGGGAGGCGCCCGAGCGCTTCAGCTGGGGCGGCATCTTCTGCGACCGCGAGGCAGCGCGCTTCCGCCGCGTCGTCCAGGCGGCCTGCGAGGTCACCAGCCTCGAACTCCCCGAGGACGCCCAGGAACTGCTGGCCGACCAGGGGCGCTGCCAGCAGGCGTTCGTGCTGTGGGACATGGTCCACGACCGCACCCACAGCCATGGCGACCTGCCCTTCGACCCCTTCATGATCAAGCAGCGGCAGCCGTTCTGGATGTACGGCCTGGAGGAGCTGCGCTGCGACCTCACCGCCTTCCACGAGGGGGTGAAGCTGGAGGCCGACGGCTACCCGCAGGGCCGCGACGTGCAGTACGCGATGATCCTGGAGCGGCTCTTCCGCTTCCCGGTCACCGGTGAGCGCAAGCGCAACTACGACGGCCTCGGCGGACAGCTGCTCTTCGCCTATCTGCACCAGCACGAGGCACTGCGCTGGCGGGACAACAGGCTGTCCATCGACTGGGACCGCGCCCGCGAGGTCACCGTCGCGCTGCGCGAGGAGATCGAGACGCTCTACCGCGCAGGCATCGACCGGCCCAAGATCGTCCACTGGTTCAAGGCGTACGAGCTGGTCTCCCGCTATCTGGCCCCGCACCCCGGCTCGACGTGGGCCAAGGGCCCGGAAGCGCTGGACCTGACGCTCCCGCCGCGCAAGCTGGTGGACGAGGTGCTGCCTGATGAGTTTCCGCTCAGCATGTTCTATGAAGCCCTCGCGAAGAAGCTCCGGAGTGTGATCGCATCGACTCAGGGCATCACCGCTGCCGACCCGGTCCAGGCCACCGCCGCATGAGCGGGTCGCCCCAAGGGCACAGCGGAGGGCAGGAGCGCGAGGAGGCGACGGAGATGACGGGCATCACGGACACAACGACAGAGCGCGGCTACGAGGGCGACGGCGAGGGTGACCTCCAGGGCCGCGTGATCGCGGTCGCGGGAGCGGCCGGGCCCGCGGGCCAGGCCACGCTGCTGCAGCTCGCCGAGGAGGGCGCCACCGTGGTGGCCTGTGATGCGGACGCGGAGCGCCTGGCGGAGGCCGTGGACGCCGCGCGGTTCGCCCACGGGGGAGCCACCGTCACCGGCGACACCGTCGATCTGCTCAGCCTGGAGGAGACCCGGGCCTGGGCGGACAAGACGGAGAAGGAGTTCGGCCGTATCGACGGTCTGGTGCACCTGGTCGGCGGCTGGCGCGGCTCGGCCTCGTTCGCCGAGACCGACCTGTCCGACTGGGACACCTTGCACAATCTCCTCGTCCGCACCCTCCAGCACACCTCGCTCGCCTTCGAGGCCCCGCTCAAGCGCGCGGAAGACGGCCGGTTCCTGCTGATCAGCGCGCTGGGCGCCAGCAAGCCGACCGCGGGCAACGCTGCCTACGCCGCGTCCAAGGCGGCGGCCGAGGCGTGGACGCTGGCGCTGGGCGACTCCTTCCGCAAGGCGGGGGGTGCGGAGGGGCCACCGGCGGCCGCTGTCATCCTGGTGGTGAAGGCACTGGTGAACGACCAGATGCGCGCCGACAGGCCGAACGCGAAGTTCGCGGGCTTCACGGACGTCAAGGACCTCGCGAAGGCCATTGTCGACACCTGGAACAAGCCCGCCGAAGAGCTGAACGGAACCCGCCTGTGGCTGACGCCCAACACCTGAACCGACCCGCGTCCGGGTCGGCGCCGGCCACCGATGCCAGGCGTCGGCACGACCCGGAGGTCCGTGGCTTCGCCAGTGACAACTACGCGGGTGCGCATCCGGAGATCCTGGCGGCGCTGGCGGTGGCCAACGGCGGTCACCAGTCCTCCTACGGCGCCGACGAGTACACCGAACACCTCCAGACCGTCGTCCGCAGCCACTTCGGCCGGCGTGCCGAGGCGTTCCCGGTCTTCAACGGCACCGGCGCCAATGTCGTCGCGCTCCAGGCGCTGACCGACCGCTGGGGCGCCGTCATCTGCGCCGACACCGCACACATCCACGTCGACGAGTGCGGTGCCCCGGAGCGGGTCGGCGGCCTCAAGCTGCTCACCGTGCCGACCCCGGACGGCAAGCTCACCCCCGAGCTGATCGACCGGGAGGCGTTCGGCTGGGACGACGAGCACCGCGCCATGCCACAGGTGGTCTCCCTCGCCCAGAACACCGAGCTCGGCACCCTCTACACGGTGGAGGAGATCCGTGCCCTGTGCGAGCACGCACACGAGCGCGGGATGCTCGTCCACCTCGACGGGGCGCGGATCGCCAACGCGGCGGCGGCGCTGGACGTTCCGATGCGCGCGTTCACCAACGCCGCAGGCGTGGACATCCTCTCCTTCGGCGGCACCAAGAACGGCATGCTCTTCGGCGAGGCCGTCATCGTGCTCAACCCGGACGCGGTCCGCCATATGAAGCATCTGCGCAAGCTGTCGATGCAGCTGGCCTCCAAGATGCGGTTCATATCGGTGCAGCTGGAGGCGCTGCTGTCGGGGGATCTGTGGCTGCGCAACGCACGGCACTCCAACGCCATGGCGCAGCGGCTCGCCGCAGGCGTCCGGGAAGTGGCCGGGGTGGAGATCTGCTACCCGGTGCAGGCCAATGCCGTCTTCGCGCGCCTGCCGCACGATGTGGGCGAACGCCTCCAGAAGCGCTACCGCTTCTACTTCTGGGACGAGTCCGTGGGCGAGGTGCGCTGGATGTGTTCGTACGACACCACCGAGCAGGACGTCGACGGCTTCCTCGCCGCACTCCGCGAGGAGATGGCCCGCTAACGCCTCGCGCTCTGAATATTTATGCAGCCCGCCGTAATTCCATTGAGCTACGGCGGGCTGCGCCGTACGCTGACGCGGCATGATGCTCACTCCCGTCACCGCTGACGAGTCCGCCTACCTCGCCGCCGACGATGTCGTCGACCACACCCATCCGCTGGTCCGCGAAACGGCTGCCCGGCTGAGTACCGGGACGGACGGTGATCTGGCCGCATACGCCCGCGCCGCCTACGAGTTCGTCCGCGACACCATCCCGCACTCCGCCGATGTGGGGGACTGGCGCATCACCTGGCGTGCCTCCGACGTACTGGACCAGCGGGTCGGTATCTGTCACGCCAAGTCCCACGCTCTGGTGGCCCTGTTGCGCGCGGAAGGCATCCCGGCGGGCTTCTGCTACCAGAAACTGAACGTGCTGCACGGACTGATCGCGCTGCGGCTCCCAGGGTCACGGCGTTGGGTACGGCAGGACGCACGGGGCAACAAGCCGGGGGTGAACGCCCAGTTCAGCCTGGACCGTGAGCAGCTCGCCTTCTCCGTGTGGCCGGAGAAGGGCGAGTGCGACTATCCGGTGCTCTACGCCGAGCCGCACCC
Source organism: Streptomyces sp. 3N207 (assembly GCF_052246355.1). NCBI lineage: Bacteria > Bacillati > Actinomycetota > Actinomycetes > Kitasatosporales > Streptomycetaceae > Streptomyces > Streptomyces sp. 3N207. The sequence goes on from NZ_JBQQBV010000009.1 coordinate 100,984, forward strand.
GGTCGTCCTACGCGCGCTGCGGCAGGCCACGTACCCCGCACAGCTGTGGCAATTGCTGGATACGGCGCTGTAATCCGGTGCCCCGCGGACTACACCGAGCTGCACCGTGAACTGACCGGCCGCGGCCACCGGTTCAGCACCGACTCGGACACGGAGGTCGTGCTCCGCGCCTACCTGGAGTGGGACCCTGCCCTGGCCGAGCGGCTGAACGGCATGTACGCCTTCGCCATCTGGGACAGCCGCTCCAGGCAACTGGTCCGGATGCGGGTGATCTGCCATCTCCACCTCACCCGGTTCGTCCGCGTCCTGCTCGACCGGAAGCACGGCGCTTCAGGAGAATGTCAAGCACCTGCTTGCCAAGCCCTCCCACCAGGTCTTCGACCTCGTCAGCAGGGACTGGCTGGAGCGCGCGGTGAAGGTCGAGACGCGGGTGCTGGCGGATGCGGGGCGCTAGGTTGCGGTCCCGCGGATGTGCCGGGCGGTCCTCTCCGTTGTTCCGGTGAGGGGGTGCCTCTGTCCGTTGTCCGCGGGCTGCCGGTGAGTTGTGGCTTGTCGCGCAGTTCCCCGCGCCCCTGACGGGGCGCGGCTCCCCTTGCCGGGTACGCAAGATCCGGCTACAGCGCCTGGGCCTGGGCCGGTGTGGGGGCCGTGCCGCCCAGGTGGGCGGGTAGCCACCAGGCGTCGGCGGCGTTCTGCGGGGTGGCCGGGTAGGCGCGCTGGGCGGCCTCCAGCAGCTCGTGCATCCGTTCCCGCAGCCGCTCGGTGACGCTGAGCGCCGACTCCTCCTGGCCGGGCTCGACCGGTTCGCCGACGTGGATGCTGACGGGGAAGTGGTTGCGGCCGAAGTCCCGCTTGTGGCCCTTGGTCCACAGCCGCTGCGTACCCCACAGCGCCATCGGGACCAGCGGCACCCGCGCCTCCTGGGCCAGCCGGGCAGCGCCGGTCTTGAATTCCTTGAGCGTGAAGGAGGGCGAGATGGTCGCCTCCGGGAAGACGCCGATGACCTCGCCGGACCGCAGCGCCTTGAGCGCGTGCGCGTACGCGTCCTCGCCGCGCGAGCGGTCCACCGGTATGTGCTTCATCGCGCGCATCAGCGGTCCGGAGACCTTGTGCCGGAAGACCGACTCCTTGGCCATGAACCGCACCAGACGCTTGGCGGGGCGGGCCGCCAGCCCTGTGAAGACGAAATCGAGATAGCTGATGTGGTTGCTCACCAGTACGGCGCCGCCGCTCGAAGGCACATGGGCGGTGCCGCGGATGTCGAAGCGCAGGTCGAGAGCCTTGAACCACGCTCGCGCTGCACCGATCACCGGCGGGTAGAGGAGATCTGCCACGTCGGGGGAACCCTTCGTCTCGGGATGCCGGTACTTACGGGTGCGTAACTTCCGACTCCGGCCGATCGTTCCCCAAAGCGTTGCTCCTGGCTACCCTCACGGCAGACTTGTCCCTATGGACCCGGGAATGGAGGACTTCGTGGCGGAGCGGGCGGGCCGGGCGGACCTGGTGAGCGCCGAGGCGCTCGGTGCCGTGGACGGTCTGGGGGAGCGGGCCACCCTCGTCCAGTTCTCCAGCGCCTTCTGCCAGCCCTGCCGCGCCACCCGGCGCATCCTCTCCGAGGTGGCCGCCATGGTCGACGGCGTCGCCCATATCGAGATCGACGCGGAGGAGCAGCTGGCCCTGGTGCGTGCGCTGGGCGTCACAGGTACGCCCACGGTTCTCGTCCTCGACGCCGAGGGGCGCATCGTGAAGCGAGCCACGGGCCGGCCCCGTAAGCCGGATGTCATCGCTGCCCTGGGCCTCGCCATCGCGTGAACCCCCACCGCACGGACCGCCCGCGTGATCCAGATCCCGCTCCGCGGCACTCGCTTCGTACCGTCCCGCGTGATGGAGTTGGGCTGTTCACTCTCCCCGTTGGCAACGTCACACCTCGGCGGTATTGAGAACGGGGCACGTGCTGGATGTACTGACGAGTAATATTGTGGACGGACGCCCGGTCCCACCGGACCGGAACCCGTAAGTCGAAGCAGTAGGAGAGCCGGCGTGAGCTTGAGGATCGTTGTCTGTGTGAAGTACGTGCCCGACGCCACCGGTGACCGGCACTTCGCGGAGGACCTGACCACTGATCGCGAGTCGGTCGACGGCCTGCTCTCCGAGCTGGACGAGTACGCCGTCGAGCAGGCGCTGCAGCTCGCGGACTCGGACGAGGTCGACGACGCGGAGATCACCGTGCTCACCGTCGGCCCGGAGGACGCCAAGGACGCCCTGCGCAAGGCGCTGTCCATGGGCGCGGACAAGGCCGTGCACGTCGAGGACGACGATCTGCACGGCACCGATGCGCTCGGCACCTCGTACGTACTGGCCAAGGCCATCGAGAAGACCGGCTTCGACCTGGTCGTCTGCGGTATGGCCTCCACCGACGGCACGATGGGCGTGCTGCCCGCGATGCTCGCCGAGCGGCTGGGCGTGCCGCAGGTGACGCTGCTGTCCGAGGTCTCTGTGGCGGACGGCAAGGTGACCGGGCGCCGCGACGGTGACGCCGCCACCGAGCAGCTGGAGGCCCAGCTCCCGGCCGTCGTCTCCGTCACGGACCAGTCGGGCGAGGCGCGTTACCCCTCCTTCAAGGGGATCATGGCCGCCAAGAAGAAGCCCGTCGAGTCGCTGGACCTGGACGACCTGGACATCGAGGCCGAGGAGGTCGGCCTGGAGGGCGCCTGGACCAAGGTCGAGGACGTGACCGAGCGCCCGCCGCGCACCGCAGGCACCGTCGTCAAGGACGAGGGCGACGGCGGCAAGCAGCTTGCGGCCTTCCTCGCGGAGCGCAAGTTCGTCTAAGGCAGCCCGGCGCCGGAAGTTCCTCCGGACCCGGCGCCCCTCTTCCCTCCGACCTCACTTTGATCTTCCGCAGGAGAGCACCCCATGGCTGAAGTCCTTGTCTACGTCGACCACGTGGACGGCGCCGTCCGTAAGCCCACCCTCGAACTGCTGACCCTCGCCCGCCGGCTGGGCGACCCGGTCGCCGTGCACCTCGGCCCGAACGCCGAGGACGCCGCCAAGACGCTCGGCGAGTACGGCGCCACCCGGGTACTGGCCGCCGACGCGCCGGAGTTCGCCGACTATCTCGTCGTTCCGAAGGTGGACGCGCTCCAGGGCGCCTACGAGTCCGTCTCGCCCGTGGCCGTGCTGGTCCCCTCCTCCGCGGAGGGCAAGGAGATCGCGGCGCGCCTCGCGGTGCGCATCGGCTCCGGCATCGTCACCGACGCGGTCGACCTGGAGGCCGGCGACGAGGGGCCTGTGACCACCCAGTCGGTCTTCGCCGCCGCGTTCACCACCAAGTCCCGGATCGCCAAGGGCACCCCGGTCATCACCGTCAAGCCCAACTCGGCCACCCCGGAGGCATCCGCCGCCGCCGGTGCGGTCGAGCAGCTCTCGGTGAGCTTCGGCGAGGCCGCCACCGGCACCAAGGTCACCTCGCGCACCCCGCGCGAGTCCACCGGGCGCCCCGAGCTGACCGAGGCCGCGATCGTGGTCTCCGGCGGCCGTGGCCTCAACGGCGCCGAGAACTTCCCGCTGATCGAGGGCCTGGCCGACTCGCTGGGCGCCGCGGTGGGCGCCTCCCGTGCCGCGGTCGACGCCGGCTGGTACCCGCACTCCCACCAGGTGGGCCAGACCGGTAAGAGTGTGTCGCCGCAGCTCTACATCGCCACCGGCATCTCCGGTGCCATCCAGCACCGCGCCGGCATGCAGACCTCGAAGACGATCGTGGCCATCAACAAGGACGCCGAGGCCCCGATCTTCGACCTGGTCGACTACGGCGTCGTGGGCGACCTCTTCGAGGTCGTCCCCCAGCTGACCGAAGAGATCAAGACCCGCAAGGGCTGACGCTCTCCGAGAGCTCGGAGAGGAGCCCCGCACCGGTACGTCGGTGCGGGGCTCCTCGGCGTTTGTCAGAAGCTCCGCAGGCAGCCCCCGGTCAGAAGGCGAAAACGGAAGCTCCCGCGACCTTCTTCATGCAGCTGTTGGCGTAGACGCGCTCGTAGTTCACGCGCTTGCCCTCCCACACGCCCTGGGCGGTCACGACGACGGGTCGCCACTCCTTGGTGCAGTACGTGTTCCCGGCGTCGCCGACCAGAGCTTCGAAGTCCCCGCCCGAGGCCCGCAGCTGGGTGCAGGCTTCCTTCGCGGCGGGGTGGGTGCCGGACGGCCCGGGCATGCAGTCGAGCGTGACGGCACGCTGGGGTGCCGTGGTCGCGGAGCTCTCACCGTCCGCGATGGTGAGCACCAGGGCCGAGGGTGCGTAGAGCGAGGTGGCTTTCGCAGGTGCGGCCTGGGCAGGTGCTGCCGTGAGCGCGAGGGCGCTGACGGCCCCCGTGACAGCAGCCGCCGTGGTGAGGACGGTGCGCCAGGGTGCGGTCTTCCGCATTGTGTGCTTCCTTCCGCTTTGAGGTAAGTGCCGGATCTATCGGCGAAAGTGAGTTTGCCGAGTCCGTCGGGATAAAGCACATCGGCACCCTATATTTCGGTAACGTTTCGCATTGAATCAGTGGCGCGAAGTGATAACTGCGCGCCGTCGCCACCTGCTGCAACACCCTTTTGTGGGGCGCGTGTTCGGCCTGCGTGGCTTGATCCTCGACGCTCCACGACGACCGGAAACCGTGGTTCCAGCCGCTCGCCGCCCCTGCGGCGGTCCCGGTGTGCGGACCGTACGGGGAACCCTTGACTGGCTGGTCAGGCCGCCATTAGCGTCACGGCACTGGCTTCAACGTTTTGTTGATGCCTGCTCGGAGAGCGGTAGAGGGAGTACAGATGGCGCAGGGCCGGACGGTCGGGACCAGCTTGGGGAGCGGCGCACTGGAAGGGGTTTCCGAGCTGCTCGCGCCGGTGGACGCCGAACTCGCCCGGCGCTACCCGGGTGACCCGGGCACGCGGCAACCGGTGCACACCGTCTATGTGCCCGCCGACGCCGTTACGCCCGGCACCGTACGGGAGTGGGGCGAGGCCGCAGGAGCGCTGCTCGACGCACACGCCCCCGACGCCGAAGCGCTCGCCCGGGTCCTCGGCATGGACGAGGAACTGGCGGGGCCGGTCCATGCCCGTATCCGGGAAAAGCTGCGCCGTGAACCCGTCGAGGACCTGCGTATCGACTTCGAGGACGGCTACGGCGCCCGGCCCGACGACGAGGAGGACGCCGCCGCCGTCCGGGCCGCCGAACTGATCGCCGACGCCTTCACCGAGGGCGCCGAGGGGCCCGTACCCGCGTACGCCGGCATCCGCATGAAGTGCATGGAGGCGGCCGTCCGCGACCGGGGCATCCGTACGCTCGACATCTTCCTCACCGGACTCATGGAGGCGGACGGGCTGCCCGACGGACTGGTACTCACCCTGCCCAAGGTGACCTATCCGGAGCAGGTCACCGCGATGGTCCGGCTGTGCGAGGAGTTCGAGAAGGCGCGAGGTCTGGAGATGCGGCGTATCGGCTTCGAGATCCAGATCGAGACGACCCAGTCGATCCTCGGGGCCGACGGCCGGGCCACCGTCGCCCGGCTGATCGACGCCGCCGAGGGCCGCGCCACCTCGCTGCACTACGGCACCTTCGACTACAGCGCCTCGTGCGGGGTCTCCGCCGCCTACCAGGCGATGGACCACCCGGCGGCCGACCACGCCAAGGCCGTGATGCAGGTGGCCGCCGCGGGCACCGGCGTACGGCTCTCCGACGGCTCCACCAACATCGTCCCCACCGGCGACCGGGCGCAGGTGCACGACGCCTGGCGGCTCCACCACTCCCTGGTGCGGCGCTCGCTCGCCCGCGCCTACTACCAGGGCTGGGACATGCACCCCGGCCACCTGCCCACCCGCTACGCCGCCGTCTACGCCTTCTACCGCGAGGGCATGCGACGCGCGGGCGAGCGGCTCGCCGCCTATGTGGGCCGGGCCGGGGGCGATGTCATGGACGAGCCCGCGACAGCGCGCGCCCTCAGCGGCTATCTGCTGCGCGGCCTCGACTGCGGCGCGCTCGACACCGCCGAGGTCACGGAGGTCTCCGGCCTGGACCGCGCCGCGCTCGACCGGCTCGCCGGCCGCTGACCCACCAGAACCCCGGGCGGCCGCCCAGGTCTCGCGCGGCCGCCCGGCATCCACCGGCTCAGCCTGCCGACGAGGCCCGCAGCAGGCGGAGTTGACCGATCTCCGTCACGTTCTTCATCAGCTCGGCATTCACCCACGCCACCATGTGCGCGACGGTATGCGCGGGGTCGTCCTCCCACGGGAAGGGCGCCGTCGCGTCGAGTTCGCCGTCGGTCAGCCCCTCCAGCACCGTCAGCCACTCCTCCCGCAGCTCGCGCAGCCACGCCACGGTGGCGGCCTCTTCACCGGGGAAGACGACGGCGGAACGGTCCCGGGGCGGGCGGCCCTTCGCATGGTCCAAGGTGACACTCCACCACCAGCCCAGATGCCAGCTCACCCAGCCCATCGTCGGGACCGGCACCGGATCGGGCTCCGTCTCCGCGAAGTCCGGCACCCAGCTGCCGTCGGCGTCGCGCCGTACGGTCCAGCAGTTCGGGCCCGGCTCCCACAGCAGATCCCCGGGCTCCAACCGCTCCAGGTGATACTCGAACAGCGACCACGTCAGCTCGAACTGCCAGCGCAACAGCTGACATCGCGATTCCTGCATCGCCAGACCGTGCCACCGGACCTCCCGCGCGGCAAACCGATTTCCCGGCGAGGCCCCGATGACCGGGGCGGTCAACTCCGCTGCGGGACGAGGAAGTCGAGTGCGCTGTCGACCGTGAACGGCGCGCCGAGTATCCGGCGATGGCCGAGACCGGAGGTGACGAGGAGTTCGGCCCGCGCGTCATAAGCCGATACGAGCCGATGGGCCTGCTGAAGCGGCACCATCCGGTCGCCCTCGTCGTGGACGATCAGCATGGGCAGGTCGATGTCGCCGGGCCGGTGCGTCGCGTCGAAGCGCTCCCAGACCTTCTCCACCTCCGGGAACAGCCGGGTCTCGACCTGCTGCCGCAGACCGGCGCGGAGAGTGGGGTTCAGCCGGAGCATCCGGCTGAACCCGTCGACCAGGAAACCGAAATCGCTCACCCCCGCGACAGCGACCAGCCGCTCCGCCTTGATCCGTTCGCGGAGGGCGAGGAAAGCGCAGAGCACCCCGAAGGAGTGCGCGACGACGGAGTGGAAGGGGCCGTGCCGGTCCTGGAGCCGCGCGGCGATCTCGGCGTTCTCCAGGACGGTCGTCGTACGCCCCTCGGAGTCGCCGTGCCTCGGGGCGTCGAACGAGACCGGGCTCAGGCCGAGGGCCTCCAGCCGGGGCACGAACGCGGCGAAGCGGGAGGCGCGGGACTGCCATCCGTGCAGCATGAGCACGGGGCGCTCGCCGTCGCCCCACCGATAGGTGGTCACACGGCGGCCGTCGGAGACGAGTTCGTCGGTCTTCGCGCGGATGTGTACGTCGTGCTCGGACGGCAGGACCTTGCCCCGCTTGAGGGGTGCGCGGAAGACGGCGTACGCCATCCGTCCCGCGAGCGCGGGGGAGACCGTCGCGCCCGCGTTGAGGGCCGACCCCAGAATCGCCTCCGCGCGCTGCCTCCGCCGTCCGTCGCCGTGCTGTGTCCGCTGTGTCCGCATGCCGCCCTCCCGTGTCGTTCCGGCTCGCGCCGCGGCCCTGGCCGGTTGGCCGGCGCAAGAAAATTAACCGCACGGTCGTGCGGTTAGTTGCCCGCAGTCTGGCACATGACCGAACGGTCGTCCACCGAGTAGACTGCGGCTGCGTGGCTGCCGACACGGCTGCGCCTGCGGCTGCCTTGCGGCTGCGCCAGCGGGCGACAGCCCGTGGCACCTGTCGCAGGCGGGACGACGACGGAGGAACTGTGGAGCGGTCGGACGGACGCGTCGAACGCGGCAACCAGACGCGACGGCTGGTCTTGGGCCGAGCCGTACAGGTCGCCTCCTCGGAGGGGCTCGACGGCCTCTCGCTGGGCCGCCTCGCCGGGGAGCTCAAGCTGAGCAAGAGCGGCGTCTTCACCCTCTTCGGCTCCAAGGAGGAGCTTCAGCTCGCGACCGTACGGGCCGCCATCCGGATCTACACCGAGCATGTCGTGCAGCCGGCCCTGGAAGAACCGGCCGGGCTGCGCCGGGTCGTGCGCCTGTACGAGAGCTGGCTGACCTACTCGCAGGAGCGGGTCTTCCCCGGCGGCTGCTTCTTCGCCTCCGTCTCCGCCGAGTTCGACGCGCGCGAGGGCCGGGTGCACGACAGCATCGCCCAGGCACGCGCCGACTGGACCGCCTTCGTCGAACGCACCCTCCAGGAAGCCCTGCATGCCGGAGAGTTCACCGAGGGCACCGACGTCCCCCAGCTCGCCTTCGAGATCATCGCGCTGCTGGAAGCCAGCAACGCCGAGTCCGTACTGCACGGCGACGCCTCGGTCGACGCGAAGCCGTACCAGCGGGCCCGGCGCGGCATCCGCGACCGGCTGGCGGCTGCCGCCACCGATCCCGCGGCCCTGCCCACCGGCGACTGACGCCGGCACACCAGCCTGCCGCCGGCACAGGTGCGGGCCTCCCCGGACCTCGCCCCGCCCCCTCTCGTCTCTCTTCCGCGCCCGCCCTGTCCGGTCAGGAGCCGACGCCCAACTGCTCCCAGTCGTCGGCAAGGGCGGTGAGCTCGCGCAGCAGCCGTTCGCGGTTCCCGGAGTCGTACCGTGCGAGCAGCCGCTCGTTCAACTCCCGTGCCCGGCCGTCGGCCTCACGCAGGGCGCGCTCGCCCTCCGGTGTGGGGTGCAGCAGTTTCCGGCGGCCGTCCGAGGCCGCGGTCCTACGCTCCAGCAGCCCGCGGTTCTCCAGCCGCCGCACCAGGTCCGCCATGGTGGAGGTGTCCAGCGCGACGGCGGAGGCGAGCGAACTCTGGTCGCTGCCCGGATGGGCCCGCACCGTCGTCAGAACGGCGAACTGCGGTCCGGTCAGCGTCTGGCCGACACCGCGCAGCCACACCGCGAGATACGCCTGATACAGGCGTCGCACCTGATATCCGGGTGCGGTGGTGAGCACGTCAGGAGCGGTGGGGGCGGTGGGCGTGCCGGGGGAGGGGCCCGCTGCCGCAGGGTCCGACGTGGGGGTTTTCTCCGGGGTTTTGTCAGCCATGCACCCACTTAAGCACGGGAGTTGGACGCTCCCCCGGCCGCGGTTGACCGGGCGGCTCCCTCCGGGTAGTCGGCCACAACCACCGCAGCGGAGGCCCTTCCGGGTGTCGTCCGGGCAGTACTTCTGGCGAAGACTGCTCAGTAGAGGATCGAGGGCAGGTACGCCCCGGCGGGCTCGTTGTAGAGGCCGATGGTCATCAGGCTCATCAACTGCACCACCCTGAGGCCGTTCGCGAGCCCCCATTGCACCAGCGGACTGTTGCGCGCCGGCACGAGGATGCCGGGGCCGCCGAAGGCGGGAGCCGAGGCGATCAGGGCCTGGAGCCCCGTGGTCGTCTCGGCCACAGCGTGCGCGAAGAACGCGAGGTCCGTGGCGTAACCGGTGATGCGCCCCTCGTGCTCGACGACACGGGCCGTGCCGTGTCCGAGCGCATCGGCGACCTCGCCGCCACGGTCGAAGCCGTGGACTCTTCGGCACAGTTCGTTGCACGGTGCCAGATCCGCTTCCGTGGCCTCCCGGACGGTGTGCCCGGTCACCGCGCGCGAAATCGCAGGCCCTTGCATGCACGCCACCGTCTCCCGGAACGCGAACCCGAGGCTCGCGTACAGCGAGAACGATCTGGTGTGATACCCGCTCTGCAAGAGACGGATTCCGGGCGCTCCCTGCTCGGCGGCCCGGTCCATCACGTCCTGCATCAGCCGACGGCCCGCGCCTCGGTTCTGCACGGCAGGATCGATGGTGAGGGGCCCGACCCCGACGACGGACGAGCGCTCGTCGAGAAAGTTACTGCCCACGATCCGGCCGTCGAGCTCGGCGACGACGCTGTAGAACCCGGGGTGGGTCAGCCCCGCATGGATCAGCTCGACACCCACCTCGGGACTGGGCACGTCGGGCGGAAAGGCATGCTCACGAGCAATCCCGGCAAAGGCTTCGAAACAGATCCTGCCGCACTCCGCGGCATCGTCCCCGGTACCCGGGCGCAACACAAGCTCCACGACCGCCGATCCCTTCCTCGCACCATTCCAGCCGCATGTTCCTTCCCTCGTCCGATCCTCCGCCCCCGGACGACGGCGCCCACGTTCCGACGCGCCACGTCGGATGCGGAAGTGACGCCACGCAGTTCGGTCGGCTCGACCTGACCGAGCGGGTTGCCGTCGCCGAAGTCGAAGGCGCGCGCGGACCGGCAACGGCGGATGAGCTTGTCAGTCGTACGGGGGGAGCTCACCGGAGCCGCGGGCGATCAGCCTCGTCGGGCGCGAGACCGTACGGGGCTCGTCATCGGCGCCGTCCAGCCGCCTGAACAGCAGCTCGGCAGCGCTGCGACCGAGGTCCGCCGGGTCCTGGGCGACGACCGTGACCGGGGGCGAGAGCAGATCGGCCAGCTCGAAGTCGTCGAACCCGACCAGCGCCACGGGCCGGTCCCGCCGCTCCGGCGCGGCCAGCACCCGCACCAGGGTGACCGTCACCCGGTTGTTGCCGGCGAAGAACGCGGTCACGGGCTCAGTGGCGTCGGTGCTGCCAAGCATTCGGGCCGCGTCGGCCCGTACCCGGTCGGAGTCCGTGCTTCCCGGAGCCACCCAGGAGTCGGTCACCGGCAGACCGGCGTCCTCCATCGCGGCGCGGTAGCCGCGGAGCCGTTCCTGGGCGGTGTGGATCTCCGGCCGGTCACCGATGAATCCGATACGCCGGTGCCCGTGCGCGATCAAGTGGGCGACACCGGTGCGCGCCCCCTCGAAGTTGTCGGAGAGCACCAGGTCGGCCGCTATCCGCCCGGGCGGCCGGTCGACGAACACGGTGGCCACGCCCGCGGCGATCTCCGGGGCCAGATAGCGGTGGTCGTCACTGGCCGGGATGATCACCAGTCCGTCGACGCGGCGGGCACACAGCGCCAGCGCCAACTCCTGCTCCCGCTCCGGATCCTCCGCGCTCGACCCGTTGATCAGCAGCGCACCATGTGCCCGCGCGACCTCCTCGACCGCGCGGCTGAGCGGCGAGTAGAACGGGTCGGCCAGGTCCTCCAGCACCAGGCCGATGCTGGCCGTGGTGCCCTTGCGCAGTACGCGGGCGCTGTCGTTGCGCCGGAAGCCGAGCGAGGTGATGGCCTCCTGTACCCGTCGCTCGGTGTCGCTGGAGACCCCGGCCTCGCCGTTGACGACGCGGGAGACGGTCTTGAGGCCGACGCCCGCCCGTGCCGCCACGTCCTTCATCGTCGGGCGGCCGGCATGGCGGCGGTCCCCGCGGCGCGGACCCGCGGCGCGCGGTCCTGCGGCGCGCGGTCCTGCGGAGGCTGAGGGGAGTGCAGTGTCGGAGGCGTCGGCTGCCACGGGTCCTGTTCCTTGTCGGAGGGGTCGGGCGGTTGGGGCGGGGCGGTCGGTGCTGTCGTTGATCGTGGTGCGGAGCAGCAGCATAGCCGCGGGGACGGGTCAGGTCCGCGGTCCGGACAACGTTGTCAAGAAGGGTCGGCTCTTGCAAGACTTGGCCGGTCCACCCCGCGCACCGTGCGGGTCCGTACACCGCACGCGCAGGAGTCGACTGCCCATGCACAACGACCTCGTCGCCGCGCTCGACATCGGCGGCACCAAGATCGCGGGTGCCCTGGTGGACCGCGGCGGCAGACTCCTCGCCCGCACCCAGCGGCCGACCCCCGCGCAGGAGAGCGCCGGCCAGCTGCGCGCGACCGTCGACGAGGTACTCGGCGAACTGACCGCCGCCCGCGAATGGCACCGCGTCGGCGCCGTCGGCATCGGCAGCGCGGGCCCCGTCGACGCCAAGGCCGGCACCGTCAGCCCGGTCAACATCCCCGCCTGGCGCGACCATCCGCTCGTCGCCGACGTACGCGAACGGGCCGGCGGCCTCCCCGTCACGCTGATCGGCGACGGCCCGGCCATCGCCGCGGCCGAGCACTGGCAGGGCGCCGCCAAGGGCCGCGCCGACGCCCTGTGCATGGTCGTCTCCACGGGCGTCGGCGGGGGCCTCATCCTGAACGGCGCTCTCCACTCCGGGCCCACCGGGAACGCGGGGCACATCGGGCACATCAGCGTCGACATGGACGGCGACCTGTGCCCCTGCGGATCGCGCGGCTGCGTCGAGACCCTCGCCAGCGGTACCAACATCGCCCGCCGCGCCCTGGAGTCCGGCTGGCGCCCCGGCCCGGATCAGGACACCACCGCGGCAGGCGTCGCCGCCGCCGCCCGCGCAGGCGACCCACTGGCCCGCGCCGCCTTCGCCCGGGCGGCCCGCGCCCTGGCCGCCGCCATCGCCGCCACCGCCGCCCTCGTGGAGCTCGACATCGCCGTCATCGGCGGCGGGGTCGCCCGCGCGGGCGACGTCCTCTTCGCCCCCCTCCGCACCGAACTGAAGCGCTACGCCACCCTCCCTTACATCCGGGGGCTCGAACTGGCCCCCGCCGCCACCGGTACCGACGCCGGCCTCATCGGCGCCGCCTCAGCGGGCTGGCAGCTGCTGGCCGCCGGGGAGATGTGAGAGGGCGCCCCTCCCTCAGTTTCGGCAAGGGTGGTGCCCCTGCCCGGTGCTTACGGGGTGCGGGGCGAGATCCGTGCGGGTTACCTGTCGTGCTTGCCGTGGCGCAGCGGTTCTTCCGGTTCGGCTGCGCTCGCCGGGGAGACGGGGGAGGAGCCGGGGGTGTCGGGCGGAATGTCGGGGCCTGCGGCGCGGGGATCGCCCTCGGAAGGCTCGGCGCCGGATGCGAGCTGGTCCAAGCGTGCGGTCAGGATCTGCCTCACCTGCGGCCGGTCCGCGTGTGCCTGCTCGTACTCCAGGAGCCGCCGCACCTCGTCGCTCCCCAGCGACCTGATCCGGTGCTCCACACTCCCGGCCGGCAGCTGGTCGTAGTCGGGCAGCGGCAGAGCGTTGGACTGCTGTGCTGACATGGGCTTCCGGCCTCCTCGGTGGCAGGGATTCCGGTTGTCCGGCGCGCGCCGACGCGCGCCGGTTCGCCGTCTGCTCCGGTCGTTCCCGGACGGCGCCGCAGTCCGGCGGGTAACCAGGTCGGGCGGTCCGCACACGTCCCCGCTGCGCCCCCGCCTCCGCCCGGTCAGCTCGGCGGAGGCAGGGGCTCTGCCGCCGCGCGGGCGTACGCGGAGGGGGTGACGCCCACCGCCGCGGTGAAGTCGCGGACCAGGTGGGCCTGGTCGCTGTAGCCGAGCTCGGCGGCGAGGCGGGACCAGTCCGTCTCGGGGTGGGCGGTGGCGCGCGCCATGGCTTCGTGGACGCGGTACCGCAGGATCGCCCATTTTGGGGTGACTCCGACATACGTGGCGAACAGCCGCTGGAGCGTGCGTACGGTCAGGCCCGCGTCTTCCGCGAGCCGTTCGACGCGCAGTACGGAGCGGTCCGTACGCACCCGGTGCGCCAGCGCCATGGCCCGCTCGGCGGCGGGGTCCGGGGTGGGGGAGAGGGAGAGCAGGAAGGAGTCGAGGGCCGCCACGCGCTCGTCCTCCCGGTTCGGGTCCAGGACCCTGGACGTGGCCGCGCCGTCGGTGCCGAATGCCTCTTCGAGTGACAGCTGTCGGCCGGTGAGCGTGGAGATCCGGCGGGGCGGCGTGAGGAAGGGGCGGAAGCCGCCTGGGCGGAACTGCACCCCGCACACGCGTCCGACCCCCTCCAGCTTGGTGGAGAACACACCGGTACCCACCCCCGCGACCAGCCCCGTCCTGGGCGCGAGGTCCGCAGGGCCACGCCGCTCGAAGACGACGTTGACGCACGGGTGCGGTACCACCTGTGAGACGTACGGCTCTGCCAGGTCCCAGTCGATCAGCCAGTAGTGCTCGACCCAGCGGCGCAGCGGCTCGGCCGGAAGTCTGCGGCGGAAGTCGACCCGTGCCAGCAGCCCGGGCGCCTGCACGATGCCCCGGGTGTCCCGGCGAGGGCCTACACGCCCGCCGTTGCCGGGACCGGCTCTCCCGGCTGCCCGCTCCCCGTCGCGATCGCTCTGACCTGCCATGACAGCAATCCTATGCGGCGATCGCGGCGCCGCCCGGTGTCGCGTTTCTTCAAGTCACGGCGTGCGGCCCGGCATAGCGTGACGGCATGGCAAACGCACTCGCTCCCCTCATCGACAGCGCCGCCCGCGCGACCGACCCCGTGGTCCGCAGCATCAAGGATGAGCAGCTGACCTGGCCCACACCCTGCGCCGAGTACGACGTGCGGGCACTGCTCAATCACCTCTTCCATGTCGTCGTCAGCTTCCAGGCGCTGGCCGCCAGGGGAACCGCCGACTTCAGCACCACCCCCGACTACCTCGAAGGGGACTGGCGTTCCCGCTTCGGCGACGAGACGGTCAAGCTGGCCGAGGCATGGTCGGCGCCGGACGCGCTGGAGGGCGTTTCCCAGGGCATGGGCCTGCCGCAGCGCACTGTCGCGCACATGGTGATGGGCGATCTGGTCGTGCACGGCTGGGACCTCGCCCGCGCCACCGGCCAGGACTACCGGCCCGATCCGGCCGCGCTCGGCGAAGCCGGACCGGCCCTGGAGGAGATGGCGCCCATGGCCCGGAAGGCAGGCGCCTTCGGCGAGGAGATCGCCGCGCCGCCCGAGGCCACCCCCTTCGAGCGGGTGCTCATGCGCACCGGTCGTGACCCGGGCTGGTCGCCGTCGTGACCAGGGCTGGTCTCGCCGGTGACCCGGGCCGGCCACCGTCGTGACCCGGGCTGGTGGCCATCCTGTCCCCGGGCTCGTGGCCGTCCTGACCCCGGCCGGTCGCCCAACTGACGGTGGCGGGCCACTCCGTCCGTTCCGTCCGTCGATTCCCCGTCTCTCCTGGGGGTCGCACGCGCCTGCGGTACGCGCCGGGGCGCGGGCGCCGTGCCTCGTTCAGCGCCGGGAGAGCCGACCCGGCGCGTTTCCCGCACCGGGTGATGCGGGCAACTGAACGGGGACGACGGATGAGGGGGGAACACCGTGATCGTCTGGCTGAACGGCGCCTTCGGCGCGGGCAAGACCACTGCGGCGTACGAACTCCTGGACCTGCTCCCAGGCAGCACGCTCTACGATCCCGAAGTCATCGGCGCGGAGCTGCGCTGGATGCTGCCGAAGGAACGACTGGCGCAGATAGCCGACTTCCAGGATCTGCGCTCGTGGCGGCGGCTCGTGGTGGACACGGCCGCCGCTCTGCTTACCGAGGTCCCGGGCCCGCTGATCACCCCGATGACGCTGCTGCGACGCGAGTACCGGGACGAGATGTTCGGCGCCTTCGCCGCCCGCCGGATACCCGTACGCCACCTTCTGCTGCACGTCGAGGAGCCCGTACTGCGCGAGCGTATCGACACCCGCGCCGCCGCGGACGGCGGCGCCACCCGGGCCTGGTGCCTGAGCCAGCTGCGCCCCTATCGGGAGGCGCTGCCGTGGATCACCGCTGAAGCGCACACCGTCGACACCACCTTTCTCGCCCCGCGCCGCACCGCCGAACGCCTCGCCGAGGCGATCAGCGCCGGGGCGGGGGACGTGGACATCGTGCAGACGCCCGAACCCACGGCCGAGACGGTCGCCGCCGGGATCCTGCTCTTCGACGACCGCGACCGGGTGCTGCTCGTCGACCCCACCTACAAGCCCGGCTGGGAGTTCCCGGGCGGTGTGGTGGAACAGGGGGAGGCGCCGAGCGCCGCCGGCGTGCGGGAGGTGTTCGAGGAGCTGGGGCTGCGGCTGGACGGTGAGCTCGCGCTGCTCGTCGTGGACTGGGAGCCGCCGCATCCGCCGGGTTACGGCGGGATGCGGCTGCTCTTCGACGGCGGACGGCTCCCGGCCGAGGCTGCCGCGGCGCTGCTGCTGCCCAGCGCCGAACTCCGCGGCTGGCGGTTCGTCACGGAGGAGGAAGCAGCTGAACTGCTGCCTCCGGTACGGCTGGAGCGGCTGCGCTGTGCCCTCCGGGCCCGCCGGGCGGGACACCCGCTCTATCTGGAGGGCGGCGTTCCGACCGGTGCCGCCGACTCGGGCAACCTGCTGCGCTGATCTCTACGAGTGGCTCCGGCCCTGGTGCGGCTCCCAGCGGGTCCGCGCTCAGGCTCCGCCGGCCTGCTCCGCGTAACCGCGCAGGAACAGCGCCTCGGCCACCGCCATCCGCTGCAGCTCGCGCGGGTCCACGCTCTCGTTCACCGCGTGGATCTGCGCCTCGGGCTCGCTCAGCCCGATGAGCAGGATCTCGGCTTCCGGATAGAGCGCGTCCAGCGCGTTGCACAGCGGGATCGAGCCGCCCATCCCGGCGATCTGCATCTCCTGTCCGTCGTACGCCGCGCTCAGCGCCGCGGCCATCGCGGTGTACGCGGGGCTGGAGGTGTCCGCCCTGAAGGGCTGGCCCTTGCCGATCACTTCGGTCGACACCCGCGCCTGCCACGGCACGTGCGACTCCACATGCGCGATCAGCAGTTCGATGGCCTTCTCCACGTCGGTGCCCGGCGGGATCCGCAGCGAGATCAGCGCGCGTGCCGACGCGTGCACCGAGGGCGTAGCGCCGACCACGGGCGGGCAGTCGATGCCCAGCACGGTCACGGCGGGGCGTGCCCACAACCGGTCGGCGACGGCCCCGTCACCGATCAGGCCGACCCCGTCCAGCACCTTGGCGTCGCGCCGGAAGTTCTCCTCCGGATACGGCATGCCCTCCCACCGCGCGTCCGAGTCCAGCCCGTCGATGACAGTGTTGCCCTCGGCGTCCCGCAGCGAGTCGAGGGTGCGCAGCAGTGCCGCCAGCGCGTCGGGTGCCGTGCCGCCGAACAGGCCCGAATGCAGGTTCCCTTCAAGCGTGTCCACCTGAACGCGGAGCAGCGTCATACCGCGCAGGGTGGCGGTGACGGTCGGCAGCCCGCAGCGGAAGTTGCCCGCGTCCCCGATCACGATGGTGTCCGCGGTCAGCAACTCGGGATGCTGCCGTGCGTACTGTTCGAGACCGCCGGTGCCCTGCTCCTCCGAGCCCTCCACGATCATCTTCACCGAGACGGGCAGCCCGCCGTTCTCCTTGACGGCACGCAGGGCGAGCAGATGCATGATGAACCCGCCCTTGCAGTCGGCCGCGCCACGTCCGTACCAGCGCCCGTCCGCACCGTCGGTCAGCTCGAACGGCGGGGTGCGCCAGGCCGCTTCGTCCAGCGGCGGCTGTACGTCGTAATGCGCGTACAGCAGCACCGTGGGCGCTCCCGCCGGGCCCGGCAGATATCCGTAGACGGACCGGGTGCCGTCCGGGGTGTCGAGCGCCGCCACATCCTGGAAGCCCTCCGCACGCAGCGCCTCCGCGACCCAGGCGGCCGCACCCTCGCACTCGCTCCGCGGGAACTGCTCCGGGTCCGCGACCGACCGGAACGCCACCAGCTCGGCGAGCTCGGTCCTCGCCCGCGGCATCAGCGAGGCGACCGTCGCGGCGACAGCCGACACGTCCGAAGCGGGTGATACGGATGACGCGGAAGAAGTGGACGAAGCGGGCGAGGAAGGCATAGCCGTCGGGTCGGACGAAGGCTGCTGCATGGGGAACGCTCCTTGTGGGCGCGACGTTGGCACACGTGTACGGAGACATGTGTATCGCACATGGGCGGGCCCGTAGGATGCGATGGGCCATTCCGTAAGCCGAGGTCAAGCGGGAGCACAACACATCGTGAGCAGCGAGCACGCAGCCGGGAACGAGGACGTCGAGCCTGCGGAGAACGCCGGTACGGGCCGGGCGGGCGGGCCGGGTGAGCCCGGCGAACCGCCCGTCGAGAGCCCCGCCGAGGAAGCCGCGGCGGACGGGGGAGCGGACCGCCCCGTCTGGGACGTCGTCGTGGTCGGCGCCGGACCCGCCGGAGCCTCGGCCGCGTACGCTGCGGCTGTCGCGGGCCGCAGCGTACTGCTCCTGGAGAAGGCCGAACTCCCCCGCTACAAGACGTGCGGTGGCGGCATCATCGGTCCGTCCCGCGACGCCCTGCCTCCCGGCTTCGATCTGCCACTGCGGGAGCGCGTGCACGCCGTGACCTTCTCCCTCAACGGCAAGCTCACGCGCACCCGCCGCTCCCGCAACATGCTCTTCGGCCTCGTCAACCGGGACGAGTTCGACAACAGCCTGGTCGAGTCAGCGCTCAAGGCCGGTGCCGAGGTGCGCACCGGTGTCACGGTCTCCCGCGTCGAACAGCACGGCCCTGCCGTGCCCGACCGCCGCACGGTGGCCGTCGTGCCGGCAGGCGAGGAACAGCCCGTTCTCGCCCGGGCAGTCGTCGGCGCCGACGGCAGCGCCAGCCGGATAGGGGCACACGTCGGCGTCAAGATGGGCCAGGTCGACCTCGGCCTGGAGGCCGAGATCCCGGTCCCCGAGAGCGTCGCCGAGGACTGGGCCGGGCGGGTGCTCGTGGACTGGGGCCCGCTGCCGGGCAGTTACGGCTGGGTCTTCCCCAAGGGCGACACCCTCACCGTCGGCGTCATCTCGGCCCGCGGCGAAGGCGCGGCCACCAAGCGCTATTTGGACGACTTCATCGGCCGCCTCGGCCTCGCCGGATTCGAACCCGCCGTCTCCTCCGGTCATCTGACCCGCTGCCGTACGGATGACTCGCCGCTCTCCCGCGGCCGGGTGCTGGTCTGCGGTGACGCGGCCGGACTGCTGGAGCCCTGGACCCGCGAGGGCATCTCCTTCGCCCTGCGCTCGGGGCGGCTGGCCGGCGAGTGGGCCGTACGGATCGCCGAGGCGCACGACGCGGTGGACGCGCGGCGGCAGGCCCTCAACTACGCGTTCGCCGTCAAGGCCGGACTCGGCGTCGAGATGGGTGTGGGTCGGCGGCTGCTGCGGATCTTCTCCCGCCGCCCCGGCCTCTTCCATGCGGCGCTCACCGGATTCCGTCCCGCCTGGAACGTCTTCGCCCGCTTCGCCCGCGGCGCCACCTCCCTCGCCGAGGTCGTCCGCGTCCACCCACTCGCCCGCCGGGCCCTGGACACCCTCGACCGCCGGGAGGCCGGACGGGGCGAGGGCGCCGACGGCGCGGTCGGCCCCGGCAGCGACTCCGGGGCCGACGACGGAAGTGCGGGTGACGGCACCGGCGGGACTGGCGGAGCCGGTGGGACCGGTGGGACCGGTGGAGGCCGCGACGGTGGCGGAGGCCGCGACGGCGGTGAGGGCGGCGGCGGTGAGGGCCGTGGCGGTGGTGAGGGCAGCGCTGACGGGACGACGTCCGGGCGGTCCGCGTAGCCGCCTTTCGCGCGGGGCGGGGCACTCGCCCCGCGCAGCCTGCGCGGGCGTTCAGTTGGTGTAGGTGAGCCGGAAGACGGGGTGACGCTCCGCCACCGAGCGGAGCTCCTCGTCGGAGGAGTCCGGGCCCACGCCCTCGAAGAACGCCCCGACCTCCCACTTCCACTTGCGCAGATAGGCTCGCAGAATCTCCGGCTTCTCCGCGTCGGGTACCTCGGCCGCGGTGAAGCGCCGACCGCGCTTGCCGTGGAACATCTCGCCCCCTCCCGCGGCGCGCATGTTGTGCGTCCACTGGACGTGTCCGCGGGCGGCCACCAGATAGACCTCGCCCTCGTGGGTGAGCGGGTTGACCGGGGTGCGGCGCCACTCGCCGCTCTTGCGTCCCTTGACCGCGAGCACGCTCGACCCCGCAAGGCTGATACCCCGCCGGGAGAGCCAGGAGACGGCGCGGTTCAGCACCTTGTTGGTGAACCAGCCGGGGCGCTTGACGAACGGCTTGGACGACATCTGTTCCTCCGACGAGGGGCGGGTGGAGCGGGGCGGCGATGGGGAGCGGCGATGGGAAGCGGTGGGCGAAGCGGCGATCCGAAACGAGAGCACTGCTCTCGATGTAGAGCAGTGTTGCACCGACCGCGCTCCGAAACAAGAGCACTGCTCTCGAATCGCGGCGCCGCCCTCGCTGGCGAGCGCCGCCCTCGTTGACGAGCGGCGTCCTCGAAGAGGAGCAGTGCTCTCGTTATTGAGCGCCGCTCTCCTACCTGGCACACTGCTCTCATGAGCAGCAAGATCCAGGGCGCCCGGCAGCGCGCCCGAGGCGAGATCACCAGCGCGATCAAGGACGAGGCACGTCGCCATCTCGCGAACGAGGGCGCCTCCCGGCTCTCCCTCCGCGCCGTCGCCCGCGAGCTCGGCATGGTCTCGTCCGCCCTCTACCGCTACTTCCCCAGCCGCGACGACCTCCTGACGGCGCTGATCACCGACGCCTACGACGCGGTGGGGGCAGCGGCCGAAGCGGCGCTCGCCGAGGCCGAGTCGGTGGGGGACTCGCATCTCGTCCGCTGGCGGGCCGTCTGCCGGGCCGTGCGGGCGTGGGGGCTGGAGCATCCGCACGAGTACGCGTTGATCTACGGTTCGCCCGTCCCCGGGTACGCGGCTCCGCCCACCACCACGCAGCCCGCGTCCCGGGTCGGTCTCGCCCTGCTGACGGTTCTCCGTGACGCGCACGCCAGTGGCGCACTGCGGGAGCCCGGCCGGTCCGCCGCAGCGCCGGACGTGGTGCTCAAGGACACCGAGCGCCTGGTCGGGGAGCTCGGGGTGCGGCTGCCCGCGGCTGTGGCGGCGGAGGCGGTCGCGGCGTGGTCGCAGCTCTTCGGGCTGGTCAGCTTCGAGCTGTTCGGGCAGTTCACCAATGTCGTCGCAGCGCGGGACGCGTTCTTCGACCACGCCGTCGAGCGCCTCGCCGACCAGGTGGGCCTGCGGCGCTGACGCGAGCGGCACCCCGCCCACGCGGGCACCGCGCCACGTGGGCACCCCGCCCACGCGGGCACGCTGCTCGTCCGCGTACTCCGCAAGGAGTAGCCGTCCCCACCGCGCTCGGCTGACGCCGCGAGCGCGCGCCAGGTCTAGCGTGAGGGGCGTGACCAGCAAGCTCCCGTTCCGCCGCCCGTCCTGTGCCTTCGCGCACCGGTTCTTCGGCGCGCCCCCGCCCGCCGCCGGGGACGCGCCTCCAGACGGCAACTCTTCCACCGGCGGCAACGCGCGCCTTGGCGGCAACGCGCGCCTCGGCGGCCACCTGTCCCTCGGCGGCAACCCGTTCTCCCTCGGCGGCAACCCGCCCGCCGACTGGCCGCTGTTTCCCCCGTGGCTCCGCCGCCCCGGGCACGGGCCGGGGGTGCGGCGTATCCCGTGGCCGTCCTCGCTCGCCGTCCTGGTCGTGCAGCAGGTCGGCACCACCTTCGCCGCGTACAACCAGCGGGCGGACACCGTGGGCCTGGACGGTGCGGCCCGGGCGCTGCTGGTGCTCGGGCCGCTGTTGTTGCTGCTGCGGCATCGGTTTCCCTGTACTGCGGTGTTCGGTGCGTCGGCGGTCACGCTGGTGTATCTGGCGGCCGGTTATCCCTACGGCCCGGTGCTGTTCAGCGTCGTGGTGGCCGGGTTCGCCGCGCTCGTCGCCGGGTACCGGTACGCGGCCTGGGGGGCGCTCGGGACGCTGTGGGTGGGCAATCTGCTGGCGGCCCATACGTTCTACGGCCGGCTGCCGCCGGCGGGGAACGGGCCGGGGCCGTGGGGGACCGACCTGTTCATGGCCGTATGGATGGTCGCGCTGTGCACGGCGGGCGACCTGGCCCGGGTGCGCCGCGCCGAGCGGGTGCGCTGGGTACGCGAGGAAGAGGAGGCCGCGAAGCGGCGGGCCGACGAGGAACGGCTACGGATCGCGCGCGAGCTGCACGACGTACTGGCGCACAGCATCTCCGTCATCAACGTGCAGGCGGGCGTGGGGCTCGCACTGCTGGACTCCGATCCGGCGCAGGCCCGTACGGCACTCACCACCATCAAGTCGGCCAGCAAGGAGGCGCTCGGCGAAGTGCGCCAGGTGCTGGCTACGCTGCGGGCGCCGGGGGACGCGCCCCGCGCGCCGGCGCCGGGTCTGGACCGGCTCGGCGAACTGACCGAGCAGGCCGCGAGCGCCGGGCTCCGGGTCAGCACCGAGACCCAAGGGACGCCGGTACCGCTGCCGCCGGGGGCGGATCTCGCGGCGTTCCGCGTCGTCCAGGAGGCGCTCACCAACACCGTGCGGCACTCCGGCTCCCGCACGGCCGGTATCCGTATCCGCTACGGCACCGACGTGCTGGAGCTGCTCGTCGACGACGAAGGGCCCGCGACCGGCACCGGGCCGACGGGGGGCGGCAACGGGCTGGTGGGGATGCGCGAGCGCGCCGCGGCGTTCGGCGGCACCGTCGAGGCGGGCCGGCGACCGGACGGCGGCTTCCGCGTCCGCGCGACGATCCCGCTGCACTCCGGGGAGAACAGGCCGCCGCTACAGTGAGCGCCCGGCCGCAGAGCCGCCGAGACGAGGAGAGAGACCGTGATCCGTGTGCTGCTGGCCGACGACCAGCTCCTGGTGCGCGCCGGCTTCCGTGCGCTGCTGGACGCGCAGCCCGACATCGAGGTGGCGGGCGAGGCGGCAGACGGCGAGGAGGCGGTCGCGCTGGTACGGGAACTCGGCCCGGACCTGGTCCTGATGGACATCCGGATGCCCCTCGTGGACGGCCTGGCCGCCACTCGTCGTATCACCTCCGACCCGGAGCTGAGCGAGGTGAAGGTGGTCATGCTGACCACCTTCGAGCTGGACGAGTACGTCTTCGAGGCGCTGCGTTCGGGAGCTTCGGGGTTCCTCGTCAAGGACACCGAGCCGGACGAACTGGTGCGGGCGGTGCGCGCCGTGGTCGACGGGGACGCACTGCTGTCGCCGGGCGTCACCCGGCGGCTCATCGAGGAGTTTGCGGCCCGTTCCAAGGAGCCCGCCGGGACCGAGGGGCTGGCCGAACTCACCGAGCGGGAACGGGAGGTGATGGCGCTGGTGGGAATCGGGCTCTCCAACGAGGAGATCGCCCGCCGCCTGGTCGTCTCGCCGCTGACCGCCAAGACCCATGTGAGCCGCACGATGGTCAAGCTGGGTGCCCGTGACCGCGCCCAACTGGTCGTCCTCGCCTACGAGTCGGGCCTGGTGCGCCCGGGCTGGCTCGGCTGACAGCCGCGGAACGGCGGAGCCGCGGAGCCGGCCGGTAGGACGTCTGCTGTCACCCGTCCCGTTTGCGGCGTACGTAGAGCTGTTTGCGCACGCGGGCGACGATGGTGCCGTCCGCCGTGGTGACCGTCGACTCGAACCAGGGCAGCGCCTTGGAGCCGTCGGCGGTGGCGGCGCGGATCTCCTCCAGCCGGTCCTCGGTCAGCTTGAACTCGGTGTAGACATCGCCGCGTCCGGGGGAGACGAACTCGATCTCGGCCGCCTTGTCCCACACCACGTACTCCCGGCCCAGCCGGTTGACCGCCAGCAGGCACCAGAAGGGATCACTCATCGAGTAGAGCGAGCCGCCGAACTGCGTGCCGAAGTAGTTGCGGTTCAGCCGGCCGAGCTTCAGCCGTACCCGGGCGCTGCTCCAGTCGTCGGCGATGTCCAGGACCCGGATGCCTGCAAAGCGGTACGGCGGGTACCAGCTCAGGGCTCGCCGCAGTCCCTTCGGGGTGCGCAGCACGTTAGCCATGAGCGGGACGTTAGCACCGGTCGTTACTGCCCGGTAATCACTTGTTGCCCAGGAACTTCACCAGTGCTGCGGTCAGTTCTGCCGGAGCATCTTCCTGTACGAGGTGGCCCGCGCCCTCGATCAGCTGGAGCCGGGCTCCGGGGATGCGGTCGGCGATCTGGTGTGCGTTGTCGGACCGGATCCAGGCGTCATCGCTGCCCCAGCAGACGAGTACCGGCACCGTTGTCTCGCCGTACCGCTCTTCCGCTTCGTGGGTCCAGCGCTGGTCGTTCTGGGCGATCTGACGGAAGAACGCGGGCTGTCCCGCCTCGTCCAGCCAGGGCCGGGCCAGTTGGTCGAGGACATCGGGGTGCAGGCCCGGCGCGCTGGCTGAGGAGATGTACTCGCGGACCATGGCGCGATGGAGCGCGGGCGGCAGTTGAGCGAAGATCTCGGGGTGCGTGCCCATCAGCTTGTACGTGGGTGAGCCCCAGGAGTCGAAGGCCACCACGACGTTCACCAGCGCGAGCCGCTCGAACGGTACTCCATGCAGCAGGTGCGCGCGCATGGCCACCGTGCCGCCGAAGTCATGCGCCACCACGGCGGGCCGCTCCAGCCCCCAGTGCTCCAGGAGTTCGGTGAACACCCGGGCCTGCGCACCGAGGGAGACGTCCTGCCCCTCGTACTTCGCCGAAGCGCCGTAGCCCGGCATGTCCCACACGTACACCTGGTGGTCGGCCGAGAGCGCGCGGGCGACGCTCCGCCAGGTGTAGGAGGACCAGGGGGTTCCGTGCAGCAGCACCACGGGCGGCAGCGCGGGGTCGCCGAGGGTGGCCCAGCGCACCGTTCCGGTCGTGCTCTCGAAGGTGCGGTCCAGCGTCCATGTGTCGTTCATGGGTACCACTCTGCGGGCTGCTGGGCCGTCGAAAAACTGGCCTGAGTGACGACAAGCGCAAGATTCTGGCCACCTCAGTGGTCCGGCAGCACCGCCCGTCGCGTCGCCGCCGCCGTCACCGAGGCGAGCGCCGCCAGCAGCGCGACCGTCAACAGCGCTGTCCGGAGCGAGAACCAGTCCGCCAGGAAGCCGATGGCCACCGGGCCGAACAGGATTCCGCCGTAGCCGAAGGTGGAGGCGGCGGCGACACCGCCGGGCCCCGCGAGATCGCCGGCCCGCCCGATGGCGATGGGAAAGACGTTGGCCAGCCCGAGACCGGTGAGGACGAAGCCGGCCAGAGCCGGCCACACCGACGGCGCGAGCGAGCCCAGCAGCATGCCGCAGCAGCCGAGCGCGCCACCGCCGACCAGCACCCGGCCGGGGCCGAGCCGTTCGACGAGGGTCGTGCCGGAGAGCCGTCCCAGCGTCATGGCCCCGGCGAACACCGAGTAGCCGGAGGCGGCGAGGCCCGCGCTCGCCCCCAGGTCGTCCGTCAGATGCAGCGCGCTCCAGTCGGCCAACGCGCCCTCGCCGTACGCCGTACAGAGTGCGATCAGCCCCAGTACGGCGACCAGCCGGCGCGCCCGCCCGGTCATCCGCGTGGCCCGAGCGGGACCGGCACCCTGCTCGTGCTCCGCGCGTGGTGCAACCGGCAGTTGGAAGCGCAGCAGGGGCCGGGCGGCCAGTGCGGCGACGATCAGTCCCGCGACCGTGAGGAGCAGCAGATGCCGGGTCGGGCTCAACTCCCCGGCGAGCAGCCCGCCGAGGCCCGCGCCGACCATGCCACCGAGGCTGAAGGCGGCGTGGAAGCCCGGCATCACCGGGCGGCGCAGAGCGGCGATCAGATCGACGGCGGTGCTGTTGAGGGCGACGTTGATCCCTCCGTAGGCGGCGCCGAAGACCAGTAGCACCAGACCCAGGGCGAGTACCGAGCGGGTGAGCGGCGGCAGTGCGACGCTGAGGGGCAGCAGAAAACCGCAGGCGAGCAGAACAGGCTGGTTGCCGAAGCGGGAGCACAATCGTCCGGTCACCATCATGGTGGCCACGGCTCCCGCCGACACGCCGAGCAGCGCGAGGCCGAGAGCGCTGGCAGAGGCGCCCGTCTGGGCCTTGACGGCGGGGATGCGGACAACCCAACCGGCGAAGAGGAAGCCATCGAGAGCGAAGAAGGCGGTCAGTGCGTAACGGAAGCGGCGCAGGTCCGGGCGGTGGGAGGCGGCGGTGGACCGGCCGCCGTGCCCCTTCGCACCGGCGAGCGCCGACCGTATTTTGTTTAGTGTCGGCACAAAGAGAGAATAGAGGCGTGACCCCTACGCGTACAACAAGGTTGGAGAGAGGGCGTTCGGCGCTCGGGCCCGCACTGGAGCTGGTCCACACCGGGCAGGCGCCCACCCGCGCCGTGCTCACCGCCGAACTGGGCGTGACCCGCGCGACCGCCGGGGCCGTGGCCGCCGAGCTGGAAGCCCTCGGGCTGATCACCGTCGACGCCCATCCCACCGCTCCCGTCGGCAGCCAAGGCCGCCCCTCCCACCGGCTCGCCGTCGACCCCGCGGGGCCCGTGGCGCTGGCCGCGCAGATCCACGCGGACGGCTACCGCGCTGCCCTGGTCGGCCTCGGCGGGCGCATCGTCGCCACCGCGCCCGGCTGCGGCACCGTGGACGCCGACCCGGCACAGGTGATCAGCGAAGTAGTCGAGGTGGGCGCCGAGTTGCTGCGCAGCACGGGACGGCGCTGCGTCGGCGCGGGGCTCGCCGTGCCCTCGGCCGTCGCCGAACCGGAAGGCACCGCGCTCAACCCGCTGCACCTCACCTGGGAGGCGGGCGCTCCGGTGCGTGACACCTTCCGCACCTGCCTCGCCGATTCCGATGTCACCGGCTTGGCCGGTGATGCCCCGGTCACCGGGTTCGCCGCCAACGACCTCAACGTCGCGGCACTGGCCGAGCACCGGCACGGCGCCGGACGCGGAGCCCGCCATCTGCTCGTCGTCGGCACCGGACACCACGGCGTCGGCGGGGCGCTCGTGCTCGACGGGCGGCTGCACACCGGGAGTTCGGGCCTCGCCCTGGAGGTCGGCCATCTGACCGTGGACCCCGAGGGCCGCCCCTGCCACTGCGGCAGCCGCGGCTGCCTCGACGTGGAGACCGACCCGGTGGCCCTCTTCGACGCCGCCGAGCGCGAGGCCGACCCCGGCACCTCGCTGCTGACCCAGGCCGCCGAACTCGTCCGTACGGAGTACGACACCGGTCCCGGGGTCCGTGAGGCGGCCGGCCGGCTCATCGACCGGCTCGGGCTCGGCCTCGCCGGGCTCGTCAACATCCTCAACCCCGACCGCATCGTGCTCGCCGGACTGCACCGCGCCCTGGTGGAGGCCGACGGGGACCGGCTGCGCGGCGTCGTCGCGGACCGCAGCCTGTGGGGGCGCAGCGGCAGCGTGCCCGTACTGCCCAGCGAACTGGAGCACAACTCCCTGGTAGGCGCCGCCGAACTGGCCTGGCAGCCCGTGCTCGATGACCCGATCGGAGCGCTGGGAGGATAGGCCCATGCTTATCCGAGCGGGTACCGCCCGCGAACTCGGCAGGCTTCAGGAGATAGAACGGGCTGCGGGCCGGTGGTTCCGCGACCTCGGCATGGACGAGATCGCCGACGACGAGCCGCCCTCGACGGAGTGCCTGCGCGAGTTCGCGGAAGCGGGCGGGCTGTGGGTCGCCACGGACGCCACGGACGGCCCACCCGTCGCCTATGTACTCACCGAACCGGTCGACGGCTGCCTGCACATCGAGCAGCTCTCCGTCCACCCGGACCGGGCCCGGCGCGGCATCGGACGCGCACTCCTCGACCACCTGACGGCCCGCGCAGCCGCCGACCGGATGCCCGCGCTCACCCTCACCACCTTCACCGACGTCCCCTGGAACGCGCCCTACTACGCCCGCCTCGGCTTCCGCACCCTCGCCGCACACGAACTCGGCCCAGAACTACGGGAGATCCGCGTCCGGGAGACCAAGGCAGGGCTGGACCGCTGGCCGCGGGTGTGCATGCGCCGGGAGGTGGACGAGAAACAGGATGCCGCTCGTCGTCGCCGGGGTCCGTAGCCATCGCCGGATGAAGCCCGGTCGCCCACGTCGTTGAGTGACGCGCCTCGCGAGGGAGCAGCCGGAAACCCCCTCCGTACTCCCCGGGAGGTATCCGCACTGCCGCTGGCCGTACGACGACCGGGCCCCTGCTCAACGCGCACTCTCGGTAGCGCGCACCACCGACCGCTACCGAGGAGCTGAGAACCATGCAGACCCTGGCGCAATGGCACAACGGCGGAGGCCCAGGACCCTGGATCCTCTTCTTCCCCCTCGTCTGGGCCGCCGTCATCGCAGGCGGGATCGTCCTGCTGCGCCGCACCGTCCGGCGCGGCGGTCGCGGTCCGCGCGGCCCCTGGCAGCCGCAGCCGCGCATGGCAGAGGGCACCGAGAGCCCGCTCGACATGCTCGACCGGCGCTTCGCGCAGGGCGAGATGGACGAGGACGAGTACTGGCGCCGCGTCTCCGTGCTGAACGAGAGCACCCGTGAGCGCCGCCGCGGCGAGTCCAAGGGCGGCAAGCGATGAGCGGCACCGCCGCAGCCCGTGTCACCGCTGCCGTGAAGGTCTACGGCGGCGGTGACACGGAGGTCCGCGCACTCGACGGCGTGACGCTCGGCTTCGGAACGGGCCGCTTCACCGCCATCATGGGCCCCTCCGGATCGGGCAAGTCCACCCTGATGCACTGCGCCGCCGGGCTGGACACGCTCACCTCGGGGCAGGCGTACATCGGCGGCACCGAACTGGGCTCTCTCGGTGACAAGAAGCTCACCCTGCTGCGCCGGGAGCGGGTCGGCTTCGTCTTCCAGGCGTTCAATCTGCTGCCGACCCTGAACGTCGCCGAGAACATCACCCTCCCGCAGGATCTGGCCGGCTCGCGTCCGGACCCGGAGTGGACCGCAGCTCTCATCGACGTCGTCGGGCTCGGCGACCGGCTGCACCACCGGCCCGGTGAACTCTCCGGCGGTCAGCAGCAGCGCGTCGCCGTCGCCCGGGCGCTCGCCTCCCGGCCCGAGGTGGTCTTCGCCGACGAGCCCACCGGCAATCTCGACTCCCAATCGAGTGAGGAGGTGCTAGGGCTGCTGGGCCGCGCGGTGCACGAGATGGGCCGCACCGTCGTCATGGTCACCCACGACCCGGTGGCCGCCGCACACGCCGACGAGGTCGTCTTCCTCGCCGACGGCCGGCTCGCCGGGCGGATGCAACAGCCCACGGCGGAACGGGTGCTGGACCAGCTCAAGTCGTACGACCGTACGGGGGCGGCCCGATGAGCACCGACAGCAGAGCCCGCGCAGGCGCCGACAACGGCGCCCGAACGGGCACCGACGGCAGCGCCCGTGCCGCGTTGCGGATCAGCTTCGCGTCGCTGCGGACCCACAAACGCCGTTTCGCCGGGACCTTCTCCGCAGTGCTGCTGGGTGTCGCCTTCCTCACCGGCACCCTAGTCATGGGCGACACGCTGCGGGCCAGTTTCGACACGCTGTTCGGCAACGCCACCAGCGGCACCGACGCGGTGGTGCGCAGCGACAGCGTCATCACCACTTCGGACGATGCGATGGGCACCCGCAGCCCGCTGCGCACCGGCGAGAGCCTCAAGGCCGTACGCGGCACGCCTGGCGTCGCCGCGGCCGAACCCGGCATCGAGGGCGCCGGGCAACTCGTCGGCGCCGACGGCAAACCCGTCGGCGGCCAGGGCCCGCCCACCACAGCGGGCAACTGGATCCACGACAAGGAGCTCAACCCCTATGAGCTCTCCCGGGGCCGTGCGCCCCGGTCCTCCGGCGAGGTCGTCGTCAACGAGGGCGCAGCCGAGTCCGGCAAGCTCCGGATCGGCGATGTGACGACCCTGCGTACCCCCGACCCCGTCCGGGTGAGGATCGTCGGCCTGGCCACCTTCGGCGGCGAAAGCGGCATGGGGCAGTCCACCTTCGCCGGGCTGACCCGCGCGGACGCCGAGAAGTACCTGATGCCCGAGCCCGGCATGGCCGCCTCCATCCGGGTACGGGCCGAGGACGGCACCGGCCAGCGGCAGCTCGCCGAGCGGCTGGAGTCCGCGCTGCCCAAGGGCGTCGAGGCCGTCACGGGGGAGGAGGCGGCCGAGGAGAACTCCGAGAACATCTCCGGTCAGTTCCTGACCCTCTTCACCAGCCTGCTGCTCGTCTTCTCCGGCATCGCACTGCTGGTCGCCGTCTTCTCCATCCACAACACCTTCGCGATCGTCGTCGCCCAGCGCACCCGGGAGAACGCCCTGTTGCGCGCCCTGGGCGCCTCCCGCCGCCAAGTGCTGGGCACCACGCTGAGCGAGGCCGCGGTCGTCGGTGCCGTCGCCTCGGCCGTGGGGCTCGCCGCGGGGATCGGGATCGCCGCCGGGCTCCAAGTGCTCTTCCCGGTGGTCGGGTTCCCCTTCCCCGAGGGCTCGTTGGTCATCAGCGCCCTGTCCCTGCTGTTGCCGCTGGGTGTCGGGGTCGCGGTGTGCCTCGCCTCCGCGCTGCTGCCTGCTGTACGGGCGGGTCGCACCGCGCCGCTGGCGGCACTGCGGGAGACCGTCGCGGAAGACACCCGCGTCTCCCGCGCCCGCGCCGCTTTCGGAGTCGTGCTCGGCGCTGCCGGGATCGCGCTCGCCGCGCTGGGGGCCGCCTCCGGCAGCAGGTCGGTGACGATGACCGCGTCCGGCGCCGTCGCCGTCCTTGCCGCGTTCATCGTCCTCGGGCCACTGGCGGCAGCACTCGCCGTACGGGCATTGGGCGGGCCGGTGGCCAGGCTGCGCGGTACGACAGGGGCGCTTGCCCAGCGCAACGCACTGCGCAGCCCCAAGCGCACCGCCGCGACCGCCGGAGCGCTGATGATCGGCGTAGCCGTCGTCACCCTCTTCACCGTCTTCGCCTCCTCGCTGAAGGCGATGATGGACGAGACGGTCAGCCGCAACTTCGCCGGGGACGTCGCCGTCGGCACTCCCGGCTTCGGCGCCGGCGGCAGCGATCTGAGCCCCGAACTGGCCCCAGCCCTGCAGCGGCTGCCCGAGGTGGACACCGCGCTCGGCCTGGGCCGTGGTGTCGCCCGCGTCGACGGCGCTGGCCAGGAACTGACCGTGACCGATCCGGCCGCGCTGCCGCGTGTCATGAACCTGGGCGAGGTGGACGGCTCCCTCACCGATCTGGGCACCCGCGGCATCGCCGTCTCGCGGAGCGAGGCCGCCGACCATGGCTGGCGGCCCGGCTCGGCCGCGAAGCTCACCTTCACCGACGGCACCGAGCAGCGCTTCACCGTCCGCGCCGTCTACGAGACGAGCGGGCTGACCGGCGACTACGTCATCACCGACCAGGCGTGGGCACCGCACCGCACCCAGGACGCCGACAGTTTGCTGGCCGTCGGCTTCAAGGACGGCGTCTCCCAGGAAGCGGGCCAGGCCGCCGTCGAGCGGGTCGCGGACCGCTACGGCAAACCGGATGTGCAGACCCGCGAGGAGTACGCGCAGTCCGCGGCCGGCGGCATCGACATGATGCTGACCCTCGTCTACGCGCTGCTGGGCCTCGCCGTGCTCATCGCCCTGCTGGGCATCGCCAACACCCTCACCCTCACCGTGCACGAGCGTACGAGGGAGCTGGGGCTGCTGCGTTCGGTCGGCCAGACCCGCGGCCAACTGCGGGCCATGGTGCGGTGGGAGTCGGTGCTGGTCGCCACCTTCGGCACGCTCGGCGGACTCGGCCTCGGCGGGTTCCTGGGCTGGGCGCTGGTGCGGGCCACCGACAGCCGGGGGCTGAGCGTCTTCAGCCTGCCGCCGCCGCAGTTGACTGTGATCGCCCTGGTCGGCGTTGCCGCCGGACTGTTGGCGGGCTGGCGCCCCGCGCGCAGAGCAGCCCGCCTGGATGTGCTCCGCGCCATCGCCACCGAGTAGCCCGGGCGGGGCAGCCGGACTGCCGCGGGGCCCTCAGCCCGCTGCTGCGGGTTCCACCTCGGCGGGGGGCGGCACGGGCGCCGGGGCGGGGGCCGAGCGGTCCGGCGGGGCGGCGTCGCGTGCGGCGCCGCCCGTACGGCCCCGGGGCTGGGCGGCCGGATCGGGTGAGGGGGCGGGGAGGGAGAACCATACGGTCTTCCCGGAGCCGTCGGACCGCGTGCGCATCCCCCAGCTCTCACTGATGGACGCCACCAGCGCCAGCCCCCGCCCGCTGGTGGACAGCGGCTCCCGCTCGCCCGAGCCGCGAACCCGGGGCAGCCGGGGGTCGTGGTCGTGTACCGAGACCGTGAGCCGGTTCCACACGAAGGAGAGCTCCACGGTGCAGTGCTTGTCGGCGAGCGCTGCGCCGTCGCCGGCGCTGCGCCCCTCGGGGTCCGCGTGCCGGTGGACGTTGGCCAGCAGCTCGGTCAGGCCGAGCGCGGTGGCGTCTATGAGAGCGTCCAGACGCCAGTACCGCAGCTGGGCGGAGACGATCCTGCGCACCTGGCCTATGCGCGAGGGCAACGCCTGGAACTCCACGGCACAGTGTCGCGCTGGGCTGATCTGTTTGCTCGTGCTGCTCGGTGGACTGATCACGACTGTGACTCCCTCACGAGGGGCCGCCCGGAGGGCGGGGACGGATCACATGTGACGTGCGCTACAGAGCCAGGATGAGAGCGGACGAGCGGAGGTGCAAACGCTCAGCGACGATTCGGTCACACAGGGAGCTGGCGTCTGCTCATCTGCCGAGCACACCGCGCTCGGCGGCGGCCTTCGCCCGCGCCATACGCACGGCCGACAGCAGCCCCTCCCGATGCCTCAGCCCCAGCCGCAGCAGATAGCTTCTGCCCCGCAACGTCGCCAGTGCCTGATCGCGCAGCCCATAGCCGCTGATCCGCACCTCGTCGACCGGCGCGCTGTCGATCTCACTGCCGTAGCTGGTCATCAGTACCAGCTCGCCGTCCCGCACCAGCACATGGCCGGCCCGGGTGAGTGAGCGAAGCATCCTGCTTATCCCGACCCCAGTCGCGTCGAACTCCGGCTCCGCCACTACACACCGCCTCCCACCGGATCCTGCCGAGCAGGGGTACCCCCGAGCGGTGCCCGTACACCCCGGAGAAACTCCACCCCTCGCCGGGAGCATGCCCATGTCCGGGCCTGTCTACCTGCCCCCTCTATGATCGGCCCGTGAGCGCCACGGAACCCGCCCCTCCTGTCCCGGATCTCCCCACCCAGGACGTGGACCGCAGCGACCCGGACCACCGCGGCTGGCTGAAGGAGGCGGTACGCAAGGTGCGGGCCGAGAGCGGCCGCAGCGCCGACACCCATCTGCTGGCCTTCCCGCTCCCCGAGGAGTGGGGCATCGACCTGTACCTCAAGGACGAGTCGACCCACCCCACCGGCAGCCTCAAACACCGCCTGGCGCGCTCGCTGTTCCTCTATGCGCTGTGCAACGGCTGGATCCGCCCCGGCCGCCCCGTCATCGAGGCGTCCAGCGGTTCCACGGCGCTGAGCGAGGCGTACTTCGCCAAGCTGATCGGGGTGCCGTTCATCGCGGTGATGCCGCGCACGACGAGCCACGAGAAGACCCGTCTGATCGAGTTCCAGGGCGGTACCTGCCATCTGGTGGACGACCCCCGGACCGTCTACGAGGTCTCCGCACGGCTCGCCGCAGAGAGCGGCGGACACTTCATGGACCAGTTCACCTACGCCGAACGGGCCACCGACTGGCGCGGCAACAACAACATCGCCGAGTCCGTCTACCAGCAGCTCTGCCGGGAGCGGTACCCGGAACCCGCCTGGATCGTCGCCACCGCGGGCACCGGCGGCACCTCGGCGACCTTCGCGCGCTACATCCGCTACATGCAGTACGACACCCGGGTCTGCGTCCCCGACCCGGAGAACTCCTGCTTCTTCGAAGGCTGGACACGCGGCGACCCGGACGCCACCAGCGAGACCGGCTCCCGCATCGAGGGCATCGGACGGCCCCGGATGGAACCCAGCTTCGTGCCGCGCGCCATCGACCGCATGATGAAGGTCCCGGACGCCGCCAGCGTGGCCGCCGTACGCACTCTCGACCGGGTACTGGGGCGCAAGGCGGGCGGTTCCACAGGCACCGGACTGTGGAGCAGTCTGCGGATCGTCGCCGAGATGCTGGCCGCCGGCGAGCAGGGCAGCGTCGTCACCCTGCTCTGCGACCCGGGCGAGAGATATCTGGACAAGTACTACTCGGACGCCTGGCTCGCCGGACAGGGCCTGGACATCGGCCCGTACACCCGCACGCTGGAGCGCTTCCTCGCCACCGGCGAGTGGTCGTAGCCACCCCGCCCCGCGCAGGCCCCGGATTTCAGGGGCGCAGTCTGCGCTCCAGCTTCCGCATCGCATCCCGGAACGAGGCGCCGATCCCCGGTTTGCCCAGCCGCAGAACGGCACGCAGCGCCGGCGTGCCGTCCACGGCCATCGTCCAGCCCACCCGGGTCCCGCCGGCTGTGGAGTGCGCCAGATTCCAGTCCTCCAGCATGGCGCGTACGCCAGGCGCGTTGGTGCGGTCGATCCGGTAGGCGTACCGCTCGGCGGGGTGCGCCGCCAGGACCGTCTCCTGGAAGAAGCCCCCGCCCTTCAGCCTGACGTCCCGGCCCTGGCCGCCACCGGTGGGCCGCAGCTCGGTGACCGCCGTGAACCAGCACGGCCACGTCTCCAACTCTTCGGCCAGCGCCGCGTAGACCCGCTCGACCGGCACCCCGAGATCCGCCGCGAAGACGAGCCGCAGCGGCGCGGTGTCGGCAAAGTCCAGTCCGACAGGGT
The DNA here is from genome assembly GCF_052246355.1 of Streptomyces sp. 3N207. NCBI lineage: Bacteria > Bacillati > Actinomycetota > Actinomycetes > Kitasatosporales > Streptomycetaceae > Streptomyces > Streptomyces sp. 3N207. Next base: position 135,265 of record NZ_JBQQBV010000009.1, read on the forward strand.
GCAGTTGACGTGCCGAAAGGTGACGTGCCATACGAACGACCCCCTAGCTCCCGTCCGGCTCCTGCTCCCCGGCAATCACCAGCTCCGGCAGCCGGTCCCGGATCTCCTCCCGCGCCTCGGGCGGCATCCCGCTGTCCGTCACCAGCGCGTCCACCTGATCCAGCGAGGCGAACGAACTCAGCCCCACCGTCCCCCACTTGGTGTGGTCCGCGACCACGATCACCCGGCGCGCCGAACCCACGAAGTGCCGGTTCGTCTCGGCCTCCGCCAGGTTGGGCGTGGACAGCCCGGCCTCCACCGATATGCCGTGCACACCCAGGAACAGCGCGTCGAAGTGCAGCGACCGGATCGCCGCGTCCGCGACCGAACCCACCAGCGAGTCCGAGGGCGTACGCACCCCGCCCGTCAGCACCACCGTCGCCGCACCCGGACGGCTCCCCGTGGCCCCGGCGCCCGCCCGCTGCGCGGCGTGGAAGACGTCGGCGACCCGCACCGAGTTGGTGACCACCGTCAGGTTCGGCACGTCCAGCAGATGCTGCGCCAGCGCGAACGTCGTCGTACCGCCCGACAGCGCGATCGCGGTGCCCGGCTGCGCCATGGTGGCCGCCGCACGCGCGATGTCCTCCTTCGCGCTCAGCTCCAGGGAGGACTTCGCCTCGAACCCGGGCTCGTGCGTGCTCGCCTCGGCGACCGGTACGGCACCGCCGTGCACCTTCTCCAAGGCACCTTGCCGGGCCAGTGCGTCCAGGTCGCGCCGCACCGTCATGTCCGAGACCGACAGTTTCCGGGTCAGCTCGTTGACCCGCGCCCCGCCCCTGCGCCGCACCTCCTCCAGGATCAGCGCGCGCCGCTGCTCGGCGAGGAGGTTCTGGTTGTCGCTCACTTCCGCTGTCTCCGTTCCTTTCGTGACCGACTTCTCGAGGGCTGTGGGGGAGGCCGCCGGTGGGCCCATCCTCGCACGCGCACAACGGGTGCGCTGCTGAGACGATCGAGCACTCCGCACCCCACCTTCACCCTTGAAGGGCTGGCACAGCGGCGGGCCCGGCAGTGATGCTGTCTCTACGTAGCTGACACCTAGCTGACAGACCGTTCGGGGGACTCGGGGGAAGCACAGTGCAGTCAGACCACGCACCTGATGGCGCGCCCGGAAAAGGGCCGGGACTCGCGCTCGAACTGCTCGTCCACGGAGTGGGGGGAACCACTCCCGCCGAGATGCTCGGCGACGCGCGTACCGTGCGCGTCACGGGGGACAGCACGGCGGCGGTCCACCGCCGCGCCGACGACAAGGACGCCGAGCGGCACCCCGCGGACCATGCGGGCAGGCCGGTCCCGGAGGCGTACTGCTGGTCGAACCTCACCTCGGGCAACGGGGCCCGCGCCCTGTGGCTGATCCTGCTGCCGTTCATGGTGGCCAACCTCGCGCACTGGACCCGGCCCGCCTCCCACGGCCGTTGCCGCACCGTGCGGCTGCACGGCCTCCTGGTCCGGCTGATCGCGCTCTCCTTGACGGTGCTGCTGGTGGCCGCCGTCTGCGAGGTCGCGCTGGACCTGATCGCCTGGCAGTGCGCCGGAGCCGCGCGCTGTGGACAGGACCGGTCCTGGCTCGCCTTCATGACAGCACCGCAGGACCCCGGCGACCCCGGCGGCTGGTGGAGCCAGCCGGGCCGGAGGCTGGCACTGGCCGCCGTACTGCCCACTGCTGTGACGGCGCTGCTGTGGTTGCTCTCGCACCGCACCTGGAGCGCGTACGAGTCCCAGCCGCCGCTGGAGCGCGCCGTCCCGGAGGACGCCCCGGCAGCCGACGGGCGACCGCCACTGTCGCTGCCCGGCTTCTGGTACGGCAAGCGCCTCGTCGCCCGGCTGCGGGCCGCGCACACCGCCGTCGGGTTCCTGACCGTCGCCGCCGCACTCACCGCCGCCACCACCCGCCACGACCGCGGCTCCGGCGGCAACGCCGTGCTCGACGTCTGCGGCCGGCTGCTGGAGGGGCTGGTGCTCGCCGGTGCCGCCTGGGTGCTGTTCGTCGTCTGCCGCAGGGGCCGCAAGGAGAGCGAGCCGGACCAGGGCGCCGACACCCTCGCCGTACGCGCGCTGCCCGGCGCCTCCCTCGCCCTGTTGCTGCTCGCTGTCGTGCACAGCGGCTGGAGCCGTCCCGGCTGGACCTCCAGCGGCACGCTCCCGGGCGACGAGACGTTCAGCGTCATCGCGGTGCTCCAGGGCACGCTCGTGGTCGTGCTCGGCGTTCTCGGACTGCGGCTGCACCGCATCACGCGCCTGTCCCGTACCGCGCTGGGCGGGCTGGCCTCCGCCGCCGTCGGCATGCTCGCCTGCGCACTGGGCGGCCTGCTCTCCGGCGGCGTCTCGCAGCGGGTCGGCGACTGGCTGGACGGGCCCGGCACACCGGGCCGGGGCGGCGGCGACATCGACGGTCCGCCCACCGTGCTCACCTGGCAGGCGTCCATCATTCCCGTACTTCTCGCCCTGGTGCTGCTCCTGGCCTGCTGGTTCGCCTTCCGCGTCTGGCGTGACGCACGGCGGCTCACCGACGACGTGGAGGCCGGCTATCCCGGCGTCGTGCCCGACGAGTCCCGGTCCCGCCGGATCGCCTCCGCGATCGCCCGGGCCGGACTCACCGACCGGGCGCCCTGGCTGGTCGCGACCGTGGCCGCCGCCACGCTCGTCCTGGGCGGCGTGGCCGTGGTCGGCACCATGGGAACCGGAAAGGTGCCCGGGGAGGCGACCGAGGGCGCCCCCGACATCGTCGCCGGGTTCGCCGACACCGTGCAGGCCCTCGGCTCCTGGCTGGTCGGCTTCGCCTTCGTCCTGCTGCTCGCCTGGAGCCGCCGCGCCTACGAGGACGCTTCGGCCCGCCGCACCATCGGCATCCTGTGGGACGTGGGCACCTTCTGGCCGCGCTGCGCCCACCCGTTCGCGCCGCCCTGCTACGCCGAGCGCGCCGTGCCCGACCTGGCCTGGCGGATGGCGATGTGGACCGACGGGCAGCCGGAGCGGCGACTGGTGATCTCCGGCCACTCGCAGGGCAGCGTCCTGGCCGCGGCGGCCGTCTGGCAGCTGGACCCCGACACCCGCCGCCAGATCGCGCTGCTCACCTACGGCTCACCGCTGGAGCGGCTCTACGGGCGCTGGTTCCCCGCCTACTTCGGGCCGCACCGGCTCGCGGCGCTCCACGACGGCCTGGAGTGCTGGCGCAACCTGTGGCGGCTGACCGATCCGATCGGCGGCCCTGTCCGGCCCGAGACCGCCGACACCCCCGAGCCCGGCCCGCCAGAGGAGTGCCGTGGCGTGGACCGTGGACCGCTCCACGACCCCCTCGTCTACGGCCGCACCTGCGAACTGCCCCTTCCGGAGCCGATCCTGGCGCACGGCGACTACCAGGCCGACCCGGCCTTCGCCGAGGAACGCACCGGACTGCTTGCCCGCCTCAAGGCCCGCTCCCGGCGGCCCCACAAGCACCCGGGGGGTGTACCGCGGCAGCCCGAGCCCCGGCCGACCCGGTCGGACAACAGGGCGCGGGTCCGGGCCGCTCAGTCGGAGCCGGGCAGATCCGACGGGTAGAGCAGGGTGAGGTCCTCGGTGCTCGGGTCGGGCAGCTGCGCGACCCGGCCCGCGTGCCGCTCGACCATCGACTCGAACGTCTGCCGTGCCGTACGGCCGTTGCCGAACGAGGGGCCCTTCGGCAGCCGCGTGAAGTAGCCGAGCAGTGCCTGCCGTGCTCCTTCGCCCAGCTGGTACTCATGCTCGTCGGCCTGCTGCTCGACGATGCGCAGCAGCTCCTCCGGCGCGTAGTCGCCGAAGGTGATGGTGCGGGAGAAGCGGGAGGCCACGCCCGGGTTGGCGGCCAGGAAGTGCTCCATCTCGGTCGTGTAGCCCGCCACGATGACCACCACGTCGTCGCGGTGGTCCTCCATCAGCTTCACCAGCGTGTCGATGGCCTCCCGGCCGAAGTCGCGGCCCGAGTCGTGCGGGGCGAGCGCGTACGCCTCGTCGATGAACAGCACCCCGCCCTTGGCCCGCTCGAACGCCTCCTGGGTGCGGATCGCCGTCGAACCGATGTGTTCGCCCACCAGATCGACGCGGGAGACCTCGACCAGATGGCCGCGCCGCAGCACACCGAGGGAGTGCAGGATCTCGCCGTAGAGGCGGGCCACGGTGGTCTTGCCGGTGCCCGGCGAGCCGGTGAAGACCAGGTGCCGCCGCGCGGACGCCGCCTTGAGCCCCGCGCGCTGCCGCCTGCGGCCGACCTCGATCATGTCGGTGAGCGCCCTGACCTCGCGCTTGACGCCCTCCAGCCCGACCAGCGCGTCGAGTTCGCCCAGCACCTCCTTGGCCGGGCGCGGTGCCTCCTCGCCGGCCTCCGCGCCGGAGGTGCCGTCGCCCGGCGCAGTGGTGCCGCCCGTCGGTGCGGCGAGTGCAGGCGCCGTCGATGAGCTGCCCGAACGCTGCCGGGGGAGTGCGGCCTGCGCGGTCAGCAGCCCGGTCGAGCCGTCTCCGGACCCGCCGGCCGCGGACCCGGGTGAGGGGGTCGCGGTACCGGCGGCGGACAGCGCGGTCACGGCCGTCGCGCTCTCGTCGCTGGTGCAGTCCTCGACTGTGGGACCCTCTTCGGCGAACTCGTAGCCGCCGCGGGTGCACCGCTCGGTACGGCAGCGGCGCAGCGTGGTGCGGCAGCCGTCGATGACGTGGAACCCGTAGCCGCGCGAGCCGGTCACCCGGCAGTTGTGGAACGTCCCGCGCCCCTCGGCGGACACATAGAACCCCGCCTCGGCGGCGCCGCTCACCGTGCAGCGCTCGATGGTGGGGTCCGCGCCCTTGGTGACGATGACACCGGTCGACGCCTGGTCGATGGTGCAGCCGTTGAGCACCCCGCCGCTGCCGTGGTCGCGGAACCAGGCACCGGTGGCCGCCTTGCTGATCCGGCAGTCGTCCAGCTGAACGACGGCTCCGTCGCTCACCGAGACGGCCGTACCGCGCACCTGGGAGAGATCGCTGTCGAGCACGTCGGCGCGCGAACCCCGGTCGAGGACGAACAGCGCGTCCGGCACCGAGTGCACCCGGCAGCTGTCCAGCACGGCGGTGGCACCGTCGCTGACCCACACCGCCGGATAGTCGCCCGTACTCTCGTGTATCTCGCAGCCGTTGGCGTCCGCACGGGTGCCCGGGTCCCATACCGACAGACCGTTGCGGCCGAAGCGGCGCACTTTGGAGCGGGTCAGCGTCAGCACGGAACGGGACCGCAGATCGACCGCGTTCTCCGGGATGTCATGGATGTCGCAGTCGGCGAGGGTGAGCACGGCGTCGGCCTCCAGGGTGACGCCGTCGGCCGAGGTGCGGTGCACCCGGCAGTCGGTGAAGTGACCGCTGGCGCGCGCCGCGACGCGCAGCCCGCTGCCCTTGATCTCGTACACCTCGCAGTCGAGCGCCTCCAGCGTGCTGCCCTCGCCCTGCAGCGCGATACCTGCCCCCGAGGCGAGGTGCACCCGGCAGTGCGCGAGGCGCGGACGTGCGCCGTCCCGCACCAGGACTCCGGACTGACCGGCGGCCACCACCTCGCACTCCTCGTAGACACCGCTCGCCCCACCGGTGATGCTCAGCCCGATTCCGGCCGGGTTGTCCACGGTGCAGCGCCGCACCGTGGGCCGGGCGCCGCCGCGTACCTCGATCCCCGAAGCCGAGCGGGTCATCACGCGCAGCCCGGCCAGCTCCGGAGCCGCGTCCTCCACCAGTACGGCGGGCACGGCCGAGTCCTGGCCCTCGACCTGGAGGTCCTGGACGAGGGCGGCGGCCCGTACGGTCAGCGCCACCCCGTCGGCGGGCGCGATACGCACAGGTCCGGAGTTGCCCCGCTCCGGGCCGCGCACGGTGACCATGCGTTCGATGACGAGGTTCTCCCGGTAGGTGCCCGGAGCCACGGTGAGGACGTCACCGTCGCCTGCCGCCTCCAGCGCGGCGGACAACGACGCGTATTCGCCCGTGCGTCGCCGCCACCGCGACGTGCCGCTGTGCGTCACCTGGACCGAGCCCTGTGCCATGGAGTGCTGTGCCCCAACCTCGTGCGTGCCAAGATGCGTTACGCCTGTCGCACGGAACGCCGAAGTGCGCCGTTCGTGCCGGCCGCACCACCGTAGCGTGCGCTGGTGGTCGGCGTTGACGGGTCCAACCGAGTGACCGGCACGGACACCGCTGCGGCACCCCTTCGGCATCCGTTCGGGAACCCCCTCGGAGTCGCTTCGGAATCCTTCCGGGAGACCGGTTCGGAACCTGCCGAACCGCGAGCGCCCGTCAGCTGCTGGTGCCGGTGCGGCCCCAGTCGGGACCGATACGCCCCCACTCCTCGTCCCAGCGCGCATAACGGCGCCGCAGCAGCAGCCGTACGGCCGTCCGGCGCCCGGCCTCCAGCACTCCCGCAGTGCAGGCGGCGCCGGCCAGCCCTGCCAGCAGCGAGTACGAGTCGGCGCTGCGCACACTCATCGGACGGGACGTCAGACGGCCGTGCATATCGGCCCACACAGGGAAGCGGCTGCCGGCCTCCACGGGATGGCGCAGCACGAGGACACCCGTGTGCCTGCTGCCGTCGGGCCCCGTCCAGTGCGCCGTGACCCGGTTGCGGTTCGGGGCGCCGGCGGCGGCCTCCCTCTCGGAGTCCAGCGGCGGGAGAACAGTCACGTGCTCGACCGTCGCCCAGATCCGCTGTCTTTGGTCCCGCTGCTCCTGGGCCGTGTGAAGCAGCGCCTCATGGGCGGCCTCCGCCGCGCCCCAGCCCACCAGCGGGGTGCCCAGGACGATCAGCAGCGCAGCCCAGAAGGTCAGCCATGCCTCACGGCGGTCGGTACGGCGGCACAGCGGATTTCCGCGCCAGCGCCACAGGCCGACAACAGAGCGCACCGCTGCTCACCCCCTTCTCGCCGTCCCTTACGTACCTCATCGGGCTCGGTGCATGCACGAGAAGGGCCGAAGGGCCCAAAAGTCACCGATTTGTGATCGGTGTGCCGGACATCGGGCCTGCTCCGGATGGCCTGCCCGCACCTGGTCGAGGGGCGGGGCATGGTGGTTCGGGCGCACTCTTTCGTGGTCCGTGGGCTCGTCCGTGGGTCCCTTTCCGCTCCGCAGGCTCGCTTCGTTCCACCTCGTGATCCGCCGAGTTTACCGAGTGGGCTTCCGGTGTCGGACAGCGGGCGCAGACCTGGAGCCTGTGCGCCCCCGGCGCGCCCACGCAGGGCGGTGGTGGTTCCGGAGGGGGCGGTGGCGCGCACCGCACGGAAACGTCGCACACGGTGAGGGCGGCCGGAATTTCGTCACCGTCGGTAAATCGAACGGGAGTCGGCGGCGGGCTTTACCCCGGGAATCGCGCGGGCATTCGGACAGCGGCGTCATCTTTTGAGCGATTGCCGCCGGTCACGGACCTCACCTAGCTTCGAGCCGCGGCATGTGAATTGACGGATGATCACGAGGATAGGCGGTGTCGGATGACGACTGCGGCGGAGCGGAATTCCGGTAACGAGAGCGCGGAGCAGGCATCCGAGCAGACGCAGCAGAGCCTCGCCACAGCAGCGGCACGGAATCTCGCGACCACCACGAAGACGCCCCCGCAGATGCAGGGGATCACCTCGCGGTGGCTGCTGCGGGTCCTGCCGTGGGTGCAGGTGACCGGTGGCACCTTCCGGGTGAACCGGCGGCTGAGCCACACCCTCGGTGACGGCCGCGTCGAGTTCGTCTCCACCGGTTCCGAGGTCCGGGTGATCCCGCTGGAGCTGACGGAACTGCCGACGCTGCGTGGTTACGAGGACCGCGAGGCCCTGGAGGCGCTCGCTGCGCGGTGCGAGCAGCGCGACTTCCGCCCCGGTGAAGTGATCGTCGAGGAGGGGCAGCCCGCGGACCGGCTGGTGCTGATCGCGCACGGCAAGCTGCGCCGGTCCATCCGCGGCAGGTACGACGAGGACATCACCCAGGGCGTGCTCGCGGACGGCGACTTCGTCGGCGACGACCGGCTGACGGGGCAGTCCGGCACCTGGGACCACACCCTCACCTCGCTCACCAGCGGCACCGTCCTCACCCTGGAGCGGCGCGCCTTCGATGCCGTCCTGGCCGACTCGGACTCGCTGCGCACCCATGTTGCCGCCACCCGCTCCCTGATCCCGTCCCAGCGCACGGAGAACGGCGAGTCCGCGATCGAGCTGGCCTCCGGGCATGTGGGCGAGCCGGCGCTGCCCGGCACGTTCGTCGACTACGAACTGAGCCCGCGCGAGTACGAACTGGAAGTCGCCCAGACCGTGCTGCGGGTCCACACCAGGGTCGCCGACCTCTACAACCACCCGATGAACCAGCTCGAGGAGCAGCTGCGGCTCACCATCGAGGCGCTGCGCGAGCGCCAGGAGAACGAGCTGGTCAACAACCGGCAGATCGGACTGCTGCACAACGCCGATATGAAGCAGCGCATCCACACCCGTTCCGGCCCGCCCACCCCGGACGACCTGGACGAGCTGCTGGCCACCGTATGGAAGGACCCCAGCGTCATCCTGGCCCACCCCAAGGCGATCGCCGCGATCGGCCGTGAGTTCAGCAGGCGCGGCCTCTACCCGCAGTCCGTCGACTACGAGGGCCACTCCGTGCCCGCCTGGCGCGGCGTCCCCATCCTGCCCTGCAACAAGATTCCGGTCAGCCCGCAGGGCAGCACCTCCGTCCTGGCGATGCGTACCGGAGAAAAGGCGCAGGGGGTCGTCGGACTGCACCAGACGGGAATTCCCGACGAGTACAGCCCGAGCCTTTCGGTTCGCTTCATGGGCATCAACGAAAAGGCAGTCATGTCCTATCTGGTGAGCGCTTACTACTCCGCTGCCGTACTCGTGCCCGACGCACTCGGAATTCTCGAGGACGTCGAGATCGGGCACTGACGCAGAGCCGTCGCACACTACGAAATCAGGCAGTCGGAACCACCACGAACTGGCGACAGATGACGACGCACCCCGAAGAAGTCCAGCAGGACCGCTCCAGCCTCTCCACAGCGGCCGCGCGCAAGCTCACCACCACGACCAAGACGCCGCCGCAGATGCAGGGGATCTCCCCGCGCTGGCTGCTGCGAGTGCTGCCCTGGACCGAGACCACCGGCGGTACCTACCGCGTCAACCGGCGGCTCACCCACACCCTGGGCGACGGCAGGATCGAGTTCGTCTCCACCGGCGCCGACGTCAGCGTCATCCCGGCCGAGCTGCGGGAGATCCCCCTGCTGCGCGATCTGGACGACGAAGCGGCACTGCGCGCCCTGGCCGACGGGTTCACCCAGCGCGAGTACGCGCCCGGCGAGGCCCTGGCCACCTGCGGCGAACCGGCCGACGAACTGCTGCTGATCGCGCACGGCCGGGTCGTCAAGCAGGCGGCGGGACAGTACGACGAGGAGATCGAACTCGGCGTCATCGCGGACGGCGACCACGCCGGTGACCAGATCCTCACCCCGGAGCCCGGCGGCTGGGAGTACACCCTGCGCGCCACCACGCGCTGCACCGTTCTCGCGCTGCCGCGCAGCAAGTTCCGGCAGACCGCGGACGCCTCCCCGCCGCTGCGGGACCACCTCGACGCGGTGCTCTCCCGTTCCGTCCCCGCGCAGAACCGGCGCGGCGAGGCCGATATCGCGCTGGCCTCCGGCCACATCGGCGAGCAGCAGCTGCCGGGCACCTTCGTCGACTATGAACTGAGCCCGCGCGAGTACGAGCTGGCCGTCGCGCAGACCGTGCTCAGGGTGCACAGCCGGGTCGCGGACATCTACAACGCCCCGATGAACCAGCTCGAGGAGCAGCTGCGGCTCACCATCGAGGCGCTGCGTGAGCGCCAGGAGAACGAGCTGGTCAACAACCGCGAGTTCGGGCTGCTGTACAACGCCGACCTCAGCCAGCGCATCCGCGCCCGCTCGGGCCCGCCCACCCCCGAGGACCTGGACGAGCTGATCGCACGCCGCCGCAAGACCCGCTATCTGCTGGCGCATCCGCGTGCCATCGCCGCCATCGGCCGCGAGTGCAGCAAGTGCGGCATCTACCCCGAACAGACCCAGGTCGAGGGCAGCAGGGCCGTCGCCTGGCGCGGCATCCCGCTGCTGCCCTGCGACAAGATCCCGGTACGCGCGGACGGCACCACCTCGGTGCTGGCCATGCGCACCGGGGTGGAGGACCAGGGCGTCATCGGGCTGCACCAGACGGGAATCCCCGACGAGATCCAGCCCGGTCTCAACGTCCGCTTCATGGGCATCGACGATCGGGCCCTGATCTCGTACCTCGTCAGCGTCTACTTCTCGGCCGCCGTGCTGGTGCCCGACGCGCTCGGCATCCTGGAGGACGTCGAGGTCTGACCCAGGACGGTCCGGCCCCTGGACGCAGGGGCCGGACTCCTGGAGTCACCGGAGGTCACCGGCCGGGCCAGCGCCAGTCGGTGACCTCCGGCATGTCGGTGCCGTGCTCGACCACGTACGGCCGGTGCCGCCCACGCAGGTCGGCCGCACGCTGCCGGACGCCCGCCGCTCGGGCGCCGAGCCCCTTCGTCCGGTCGATCACGTCCATCACCAGGTGATAGCGGTCCAGGCCGTTGCGCACCACCATGTCGAACGGCGTCGTCGTCGAGCCGGACTCGCGGTAGCCGCGTACCGCCAGCTGTCCGTGCACCGCCCGGGAGTAGGTCAGCCGGTGCACCAGCCACGGATAGCCGTGGTACGCGAAGATCACCGGCCGGTCCTTGGTGAAGACGGTGTCGAACTCCGCGTCGCTCAGCCCGTGCGGGTGCTCGGTGGGGCTCATCAGCCGTGCCATGTCCACCACGTTGACCACCCGAACCGCCAGCTGGGGCAGCCACTCGCGCAGCAGCGAGGCGGCGGCCAGCGTCTCGTGGGTGGGCACGTCCCCCGCGCAGGCGAGCACCACGTCGGGCCCGGTGTCGCCGCGCTCGGTACCGGCCCACTCCCACACCCCCAGGCCGCGTGCACAGTGCGCCCGTGCCTGGTCGAGATCCAGCCAGTCGAAGCAGGGGTGCTTGCCCGCCACCACCACGTTCACCGTGTCCCGGGTCCGCAGCGCGTGATCGGCCACGCACAGCAGCGTGTTGGTGTCCGGCGGCAGATAGACCCGCACCACGTCCGGGCTCTTGCTCAGGACATGGTCGATGAAGCCGGGGTCCTGGTGCGAGAAGCCGTTGTGGTCCTGGCGCCAGGCGTGCGAGGTGAGCAGATAGTTGAGCGACGCGACCGGCCGCCGCCACGACACCTCCCGGGCGCTGTGCACCCACTTCACATGCTGCGCCGCCATGCTCGCGACCAGGTTGGCGAACGCCTCGTAGGAAGCGAACAGCCCGCTCCTGCCGGTCAGTACGTACCCCTCCAGCCACCCCTGGCACAGGTGCTCGGAGAGCACCTCGAGCACCCGTCCGTGCCGGCCCAGGTGCGTGTCCGTACGCAGCAGTTCGGCCTGCCAGGCACGGTCCGAGGCGCCGTAGACGGCGGCAAGGTGGTTGGAGTCCGTCTCGTCCGGGCCGAACAGCCGGAAGTCGCGGCACTCTTCGGTGGCCGCCAGCAGCCCCTTCAGCAGCTCACCGAGCACTCGTGTCGGCTCGTGCGCCCCGGCACCGGGCCGCTCCACCGGCACCGCGTACGACTCCAGCGGGGGCAGCGGCAGCTCACGCAGCAGCCGACCGCCGTTCGCCTCCGGGACGGAACCCAGCCGCCGGTCGCCCTCCGGTACAACTTCCAGCACCTTGGGCCGTGGCCTGCCGTCCTGGTCGAACAGCTCGTCGGGACGGTAAGAGCGCAGCCACCGCTCCAGTTGCCGCAGCCGGTCCGGATCGTCCCGTACCCCCGGGAGTGGTACCTGGTGGGAGCGCCAGGTGCCCTCCACCGGCTCTCCGTCCAGCTCCCGGGGGCCCGACCAGCCCTTGGGCGTACGCAGCACCACCATCGGCCAGCGCGGGCGCCCACTGTCGGCATCGCCCGCGCGTGCCGCGCGCTGGATGGCGCCGATCCGGTCCGCTGCCGCGTCGAAGGCTCCGGCCAGCGCGCGGTGCGCCTGTAGCGGCGGGGTGTCCCGCTCCGCCGTGACGAAGAGCGGGTCGTGGCCGTAGCCGCGCATCAGCGAATACAGCTCCTCCTCCGGCAGCCGGGACAGCACCGTCGGGTTCGCGATCTTGTAGCCGTTCAGATGCAGCACCGGCAGCACGGCACCGTCATGCAACGGGTCCAGGAACTTGTTCGCGTGCCAGGAGGTGGCCAGCGGCCCCGTCTCCGCCTCGCCGTCCCCGACGACCGCGCACACCAGCAGGTCCGGATTGTCGAACGCGGCACCGTAGGCGTGCGCCAGCGCGTAGCCCAGCTCGCCGCCCTCCTGGATCGACCCCGGCACGCTCGGTGCCGTATGGCTGGGAATACCGCCCGGCTGGGAGAACTCCGCGAAGAGCCGCTCCATACCCGTCCCGTTGCGCGGCACGTCCGGCCGCAGCTCCTGGTAGCTGCCCTCCAGCCACGCGCCCGCCAGCACGGCAGCCGCCCCGTGGCCCGGCCCCCAGACGCTCATCGCGCGCTGCCCGCGCTCGCTGATCAGCCGGTTCAGATGGGTGTACACGAGAGTGAGACCGGGACAGGTGCCCCAGTGGCCCAGCAGCCGCGGCTTGATGTGCTCGGGCCGCAGCGGCTCGCGCAGCAGGGGGTTGGCACGCAGATACAACTGACAGGCCGAGAGGTAGTTGAGGGCACGCCAGTGTGCGTCCAGCGCCTCGGCCTCGCGGTCGGTGAGGGACTCGTGTTCCGGCATGCCGCATGGGTACCAGGACGGGCCGGTTCCGACACCCGTGATCCCCGGCAAGGTGGCCGGTATCGGGTCAGGTGGCCGAACCGTGGTCAGTGGGGGCGATACCGTGCCGGAGCCGTTGTCTGCCGCCCACGCGAGCTGCACGATGACGGGGTGCGCAATCCATGGCTGGCGCTCGAAGCGGGCGCCGACGCGGCCGAGCGGGCGGGGCAGCTGCGCCGCGCCCACGAACGGTTCCTGACCGGCGGACCCATCGCCGCGCCCGTCCGCGAGGTGGTGGCCGACTCCTGGCGCCGCTGTGCCGGGGCACGGCTCGGCCCCGAGAGCATGGCCGGGGTCGAGATGGACGACGCCGGGCTCGCCCTGCGCCGCGAGACCCACCCCCTCGCCCGCGCGATGCCGCTCTTCCGCGAGCTGCTGGGCACCATCGCCGACGACGGCGCCCATCTGCTGTCCGTCTGCGACGAGCGCGGCACCATGCTGTGGGTGGAGGGCCATCCGCAGGTGCTGCGCCACGCCGAGCGGATGAACTTCGTCCCCGGCGCCCAGTGGGCCGAGCGCGCCAGCGGCACCAACGCACCCGGTACCGCGCTCGCCCTCGATCACGCCGTCCAGATCTTCGCCGCCGAGCACTACTGCCGCCCCGTACAGTCCTGGACCTGCGCCGCGGCGCCCGTGCACGACCCGCGCACCGGGCGCCTCATCGGCGCCGTCGACCTCACCGGCGGCGACCATCTCGCCTCGCCGCACAGCCTCGCCCTCGTCCAGGCCACAGCGCGCGCTGCCGAGGCGCGGCTGGCCGCGCTGGAGCCGACGCCCACCGCGGGCGGCGCACCGGTACCGCCGCACGGCTGCACGCTCGCCGTGCTCGGGCGGGACGAGGCGCTGCTGCACACCCCGGAAACCCGCGCCGCCGGGGGCCCGCTGCGGCTCGGGCGGCGGCACAGCGAGATCCTGCTGCTGCTCGCGGCCCACCCCGACGGGCTGACCGGCGAAGCGCTCGCCCGCGAACTGTACGGCGAGCGCGACGTCCACCCCGTCACCCTGCGCGCCGAACTCTCCCGGCTGCGGCACCTGCTGGGCCCGCTGCTGGACTCCCGCCCCTACCGGCTGCGGGACCGCCCGCACACCGACTACGACACGGTCGCCGACGCGCTCGCCGCGAACGAACCCGCCGCGGCCCTCGACGCGTACAGCGGCCCGCTGTTTCCCGGCTCCGAGGCACCGGGTGTGGTACGGCTGCGCAGGCTGCTGGAACAGCGCCTGCGCCGCCGCCTGCTCACCCGGCCCGACGCGCGACTGCTGGAGAGCTGGCTGTGCACGGCAGCGGGGGAGGAGGACCTGGAGGTGTGGGAGACGCTGCACGCCGTACGTCCCACCCCGGAGACGGCGGCACGCGTACGCGAACTGCGGGACGTCTACGGCCTGTTACCGCCCGACGTTCCGCCCGGCCGGACCGGAGGCCGACGCGCAACGTATCCGCAACGTTCCCGGAACTAGCCTCCCCGGCAACTCGCCTGCCGACCGACAGCGGCGGCCGAGTACGCCGAGTACAGGCGGGGACGCCTGGTACGCCGAGCACAGGGAGGCACAGCAATGAGCCGCTACGCCGCACCGGGAACCGACGGCGCGCTGATGAGCTACCAGCCGCGCTACGACCACTGGATCGGCGGCAGCTATGTCGCCCCGAAACAGGGCGGATACTTCGAGAACCCCACCCCGGTGACGGGACAGCCCTTCACGGAGATCGCCCGCGGCACCGCCGAGGACGTCGAGCGTGCCATCGACGCGGCCCACGACGCAGCACCCGGCTGGGGCCGTACGCCACCCGCCGAGCGCGCCCAGCTCCTCAACCAGATCGCGCAGCGCATGGAGGCGCACCTGGAGGAGCTTGCCGTCGCCGAGAGCTGGGAGAACGGCAAGCCGATCCGCGAGACGCTGGCCGCCGACATCCCGCTGGCCATCGACCACTTCCGTTACTTCGCCGCCGCGATCCGCTCCCAGGAGGGCTCGCTCTCCCAGCTCGACGAGGACACCGTCGCCTACCACTTCCACGAACCGCTGGGCGTGGTCGCGCAGATCATCCCCTGGAACTTCCCCATCCTGATGGCGGTCTGGAAGCTGGCCCCCGCGCTCGCCGCCGGAAACGCCGTCGTCCTCAAGCCCGCCGAACAGACCCCCGCCTCCGTCCACTACTGGATGAGCCTGGTGGCCGATCTGCTGCCGCCCGGTGTCGTCAACATCGTCAACGGCTTCGGCGCCGAGGCGGGCAAGCCGCTGGCCGGCAGCGCCCGGGTCGCCAAGGTCGCCTTCACCGGGGAGACCACCACGGGGCGGCTGATCATGCAGTACGCCTCGGAGAACCTCAAGCCCGTCACCCTGGAACTGGGCGGCAAGAGCCCCAACATCTTCTTCGAGGACGTCTCCGCCGACCGCGACGACTTCTACGACAAGGCCCTCGAAGGCTTCACCATGTTCGCCCTCAACCAGGGGGAGGTGTGCACCTGTCCCTCACGTGCCCTCATCCAGCGCGGCCACTACCGCGGCTTCCTGGACGCGGGCATCGAGCGCACCGAGGCCATCGTGCAGGGCCACCCGCTGGACACCGACACCATGGTGGGCGCACAGGCGTCCAACGACCAGCTCGAGAAGATCCTCTCCTACCTCGACATCGGCAGGCAGGAGGGCGCCCGGGTACTCACCGGCGGCACCCGTGCCGAACTGGGCGGCGAACTGGAGGGCGGCTACTACGTCCGGCCCACCATCCTGGAGGGCAGCAACCGGATGCGGGTCTTCCAGGAGGAGATCTTCGGCCCGGTCGTCTCCGTCACCGAGTTCGAGGACTTCGACGACGCCGTCCAGCTCGCCAACGACACCCTCTACGGGCTCGGCGCCGGAGTGTGGACCAGGGACGGCTCCCGCGCCTACCGCGCAGGCCGCGCCATCCAGGCCGGACGGGTGTGGACGAACTGCTATCACGCCTACCCGGCCCACGCGGCCTTCGGCGGCTACAAGCAGTCGGGCATCGGCCGCGAGAACCATCGGATGATGCTCGACCACTATCAGCAGACCAAGAACCTGCTCGTCAGCTACGCCCCGCAGAAAATGGGACTGTTCTGATGGATCCGGGCGGGACCGAGCGGGTCGCCGTCACCGAGGCGGCCGCTGAGCTGCTGCGCGAGCTGACCGGCAAACACGGACCGCTGATGTTCCACCAGTCCGGCGGCTGCTGCGACGGGAGCAGCCCCATGTGCTACGGACGCGGCGAGTTCCGCACCGGGAGCTCCGACATCCTGCTCGGTGAGCTGGAGATCGACGGGGTGCCGGAGCCGGTGCCGTTCTGGATGTCAGCGAGCCAGTTCAAGTACTGGAGCCACACCCATCTGACCGTCGACGTCGTCCCGGGCAGGGGCAGCGGTTTCTCCCTGGAGGCCCCCGAGGGGGTGCGCTTCCTGATCAGGTCCCGGCTGCTGGAGAGTTGAGAACCCGACACCGGTCCGGTGACGCCCCGGGCACCGCCGTCTCCCCAACGGCGGTGCCCGCCGGCATCGTTCGCGGTTCTTTCAGTGCCTGGACTGCTCAGTACCCGCGGCCCGGGTACTGGTGACCGTCGTAGGGATCCTCGTACTGCGTCGGCATCGGACGGGGCGCCGCCGGGCGGGGCGCCACCGGACGCATGTACTGCGTCGCCTGGTTCTGCACCGGCTGCTGCTGGTACTGCTGCACCTGGACCTGCGGCTGCTGCGGCTGCATGGGCGGCTGCTGCTGTGCCGGGCCCCCCGGCCCCGGGTAGCCGTAGCCGCGCGGCGGTGCCTGCTGCGGGATGTGCGGTGCGGGTGTGTGCTGAAGCGGTACGGGTCCACCCTGTCCGGCTCCGCCACCGCCGGGCGGCAGTGCCGCGGGTGCCTGGCGCATCGGCTGCTGCCGCATCGGCGCGGGCGCGGCCTGCTGCTGTGCGGGGTGGGGCATCTGGGGCTGGGGCACGGCCGGTCCCGGATAGCCGCCGTAGGACGGCGCGGGGGCGTGCTGCATGGGGGCGTGCTGCATGGGGGCAGGCTGCGGCATCTGGTGCTGTGGCGCGGCAGGCCCCGAAGGCAGCGCGGGGGGCAGCGCCGCGAGCGCGCTGCCCGTGCCTCCCGTGTCATAGGCCGACGGCACCCGGATGGGAGCGATCTGCGGCGTGCCCCGCTCGGCGACGAGACTGTCGTAGATCGGCGTCTCGGGGTAGGACGGTGCAGCGTAGTAGCCGCCGCTATAAGAGCTGCGGGGGGAGGTCATGCTCATAAGTTAAGCCCAAAATCAGCATCGGCACTAGAGAGGTACAGAAGGAACGCACGTCCCACCCGCATCAGCGCAGGCAGGCGCCGGTGTTCACCCCATCGGGGACAGCCGCGCCAAGGGCGCGCGCAGGGGAGCCCGAACAGGGCGAATACCACCCATGCCGATCACAGTGACGGCTGATCAGGCATAGGGACATGGCTTGTTCCCGCCTGTCCCATTTGTGGGCGCGCGGGAGAAGAAGCTGCCAGAAGCATAAGCCCCCCGGCCAGGACATAGAACGCCCATGCCCCCACCAGCCGTTCGAGTCCTACCGGTCGTGGTGCAGGGGCTTCGGCAGCGGCGGCGCCGTGCAATAGGTTGGGGACGGCGCACAGGGAACCGAGCCCAGGGGGAGTGGCCATGACGATGCGCAAGGGGACGAACGTCCCCGTACCCGCCACAGCGGTGCGGGTCGAGCTCGGCTGGTCGTCCGGTCCGCACGTGCCGGACGTCGACGCCTCGGCGCTGCTGCTCACCGAAGAGGGCAAGGTCCGCTCCGACGGCGACTTCGTCTTCTACAACCAGGCACGGCATGCGTCCTCCGCCGTACGGTACGAGGGGAAGAACCCGAGGGGCGCCTCCTGCACCGACGAACTGACCGTCGATCTCGACAGCGTCGAACCGGACATCGCACGCATCGTCATCGCCGCCTCCGCGGACGGCGGCAGCTTCGGCCAGGTGCCCGGCCTGTATGTACGGCTGCTCGACGCGAGCGTCGGCGGCGGTCCGGGAGCGGGCCAGGAGATTGCCCGCTTCGACCCGGTCGACGCGGCCGGCGAGACCGCGTATCTCCTCGGCGAGCTCTACCGCCGCCAGGGCACCTGGAAGTTCCGCGCGGTCGGCCAGGGCTACAACAGCGGACTGGCGGGCCTGGCGACCGACTTCGGCATCAGCGTGGACGACCCCTCGCCAGGCCCTTCGCCCTCCGGTAAAACCCCTTCGGCACCCGGCACCGCCGTACCGCCGCAGCCGCACACCGTCGGTACCCCGCATGTGCCGGCCCCGCCCGGAGTGCAGGCCCCCCGCGTGCCGCAGGCCCCCACCCCTCCCGCCGCGCCGACGCCGCCTGCCGCGCCCACCGCTCCCGCGGCGCCCGCCCCTGCTGCCGCGCCGGCGCCGCCTGCTGCGCCCGTGCGGTTGAGCAAGGTGACGCTCACCAAGGAGGCGCCCTCGGTCTCCCTCACCAAGCAGGGCGGCACCTCCGGCGGGATGCGGGTCAACCTCAACTGGACCACCCAGGCGCAGCCGCCGAAGGGTCTGGCGGGCCGGCTCACCCGCGCCATGGGCGCGCTCACGGGGCCCGACCTGGACCTGTGCGCCCTCTACGAACTCGCCGACGGCCGCAAGGGCGTCGTCCAGGCACTCGGCAACTCCTTCGGGGCGCTGGACCGTCCGCCCTACATCCACCTCGACGGTGACGACCGCACCGGCGCCGTCGAGACGGGCGAGAACCTCACCATCAACCTCGACCACGTCGCCGAACTGCGCCGCATCCTCATCTTCGTCACCATCTACGAGGGGGCCCGCAGCTTCGCCGGGCTGCACGCCACCGTCACCCTCCAGCCGCAGCACGGCGCCCCTGTCGACTTCTCCCTCGACGAGTGCACCATGCCCTCCACGGTGTGTGCCCTCGCTCTGATCACCAACGAGAACGGCGAGTTGATGGTCCGCCGCGAAGCGCGCTATCTCGTGCCCCGGCGCGGCATCAGTCCGCAGCGCACCGTGGACGAGGAGTACGGCTGGGGCATGCAGTGGACGCCGGGCCGCAAGTGACGCACGGCCGCACTGTGGAGAAGTGATCCGCGGTCCGCACGTTCAGGAGTAGGTACGGCCCTTCCATGCCGCACCCCGGCCCCGATAGTGCTGCACCGCCGAGTCGACGGTCATCGCCAGATACAGGACGGCAGTCACCGGCAGTAGGGGCGCCAGCCACAGCGGCTGCCGGTAGTAGCGCAGCATCGGCACGTACGACAGCGTCATCACCAGCCACGCCGCCCCGCCCACCGGCGAGCCCGCGCACGCCGACACCGGCGGCACCACATACACCAGAACGAGTCCCACGACGGTGCACACCAGCAGGAGCGGGTTGTTGAGCAGCTGCGCGTAGGCGCTGCGCGAGACCATCCGCCACAGCGGCCCCAGCCCCACATACGGGCGCACACTGCTCACCCGCTCCGCGAGCCCCAACCAGATCCGGCCGCCCGACCGCTTGACCGCACGGCCCAGCGTCACATCGTCGATGACGGCGTCCCGGATGCTGTCCGGAACCCCGGCACGTACCGCGGCCTCCGTCCGCAGCAGCGCACACCCGCCCGCCGCCGCGGCTGTGCGTGCCCCTGGGTTGTTGACCCGGCGGAACGGATACAGCTGCGCGAAGAAGTACACGAAAGCGGGCACGATCAGCCGCTCCCAACCCGTCCGCACCCGCAGTCGCGCCATCTGCGAGACCAGATCGAGCCGCTGGGAGACCGCCCCGCGCACCAGACGGCGCAGCGAGTCGGACTCGTGCGCGATGTCCGCGTCGGTCAGCAGCACGAACTCCGGCTTCTCCGGGCCGGAGCGGGCGTGCGCGAGGCCGTGCCGTACGGCCCACAACTTGCCCGTCCAGCCCGGCTCGGGCTCGCCGGGGTTCAGCACGGTCAACGGCGGCCCGTCCGGGGCGTGCCGGGCCAGCTCCCGGGCGAGCGCGCCGGTGCCGTCCATGGAACCGTCGTCCACCAGCAGGATCCGGGCATGCCCGGGATAGTCCTGAGTGAGCAGTGTGGGCAGGGTCAGCGGCAGCACCTCGGCCTCGTCCCGGGCGGGCACGACGACCGCGACGGACGGCCAGCTCACCGGTTCCCCGTCCCCGGGCGAGGGCGGCATGCGCACATCGGTCCGCCAGAAGAAGCCCTGCCCCAGCAGCAGCCACACCCACGCGGCCAGCGAGGCGAGCGGAACGGCAGAGGTCCAGGTGAGCGCGCTCATCGTGCGGCAGTCTGCCGTACGCCGGAAGCCACCGGCACCCCGCCGCGCCCCGGACGGGCCCGCCCCTTTCCGCAGCGGGAGGGCGCGCCGGGCGCAGCGAGGTGCGGACCCACCACGTTGCGGCAACCGGAGCCCTCGCAGCATGTGAAGTACAGTTGCTTCACGTGAAGATCGCGCTGATGGACTCCGGTATCGGCCTGCTGGCCGCAGCCGCGGCAGTACGCCGCGCACGGCCCGACGCCGACGTTGTGCTCTCCTCCGACCCGGACGGTCTGCCCTGGGGGCCGCGCGACAGTGACGACATCACCCAGCGAGCGCTCCAGGTCGCCCGTGCCGCCGCCGCACACCGGCCGGACGCGCTGATCGTCGCCTGCAACACCGCCTCCGTGCACGCGCTGCCCGCCCTCCGCGCCGAGCTGGAGCCCGCCCTGCCGGTCATCGGTACCGTCCCCGCGGTCAAGCCGGCGGCGGCCGCCGCCGTCCGCACCGGCGGCCGCGTCGCCATCTGGGCCACCCCTGCCACCACCGGCAGCCCCTATCAGCGCCGACTGATCGAGGAGTTCGGGAACGGCGCCGACATCACCGGAGTGCCCTGCCACGGGCTCGCCGATGCCATCGAAAGCGGCGACGAGGACCTGATCACGGCCGCCGTTCAGGCCGCCGCGGAACTCACCCCCCACGACGTGGAGACCGTCGTCCTGGGCTGCACCCACTACGAGCTGGTCGGCAACCGCATCCGGGAAGCACTGCGCGGCGACCGCCCGGCCGGTCCCGCGCTCCAGGGCTCGGCCGCCGCCGTCTGCGCCCAGGCACTGCGCCGCGCGCGTGCCCAGCCGGACCCCGGCGCGGCGCCCACCGGGAGCCTCACCGTCCTGCACAGCGGCCGGGTGGCCACCCTCCCGGAAGCCGCACTCACCTACGCGGAAGGCCGCCTGCTCGCCACCGCGGAGGCCGAGGCGACCGCCGTACAAGGCTGAGCGCCCGCCTCCGTTTCTCGACGCAGCGCGGCTCCTCCTCACGGAGCGTGGCTCCCACTTACAGACCGTGGCTCGTCCTTACGGAGCGTGCCGGGTCGGCATCCGGGAGGCCACGGCCTGCGCGAGCTGCCGGTGCGGGGCGCCGGGAGTAATCTGCCGAACATGAGTGACCATCCCTGCGACGGCGCCCCACTCGCCGAGGGTGGCGCCGGATCCCGCGACGAGACCGACCGCACCACCACCCGTCCCAGGCCCCTGGAAGACATCGTGCTGCCGCCGAGCGCCGATGTGTGGACCGGGCGGGCGACCAGCCGGCTGCAATGGGCGCTCGCCGCCTTCGGCGCCGGCTGCGTGGCGCTCGGCATCGACCTCGCGGTTGACGTGACATGGTCCGGCGGGCTCGTGCCGCTGGTCATGTCCGTCGTCGGCTGCGTCGCGGTCGGCCTGCTCATCCTCTTCGGCACGCTCGCCTTCGTCCACGTCGAGGTGAAGGTCGAGGGGGACACGCTGGAGGTGCGGTGCGGCCATGCCGGTGTGCCGCGACGCCGTATCCACCTGCGGGACGTGATCGAGGCCGACCACGCGCCCAGCGTCACCCCACGGCACTGGGGCGGCTGGGGCTACCGCTGGCGGCCCGAGAAGGGCACGGCCGTGGTCATCCGCCGCGGCGAGGGGTTCGTCCTCCGGCTGGGTGACGGGCGGCTGTTCACCGTCACGGTGGACGACGCCGAGGCGGCCGTCCGCCACATCCGCGCCCGCCTGCAAGCGCTGCGGACCTGATCCGGGGCCTCTTACCCCGGTGTCCCGGGGTGGAGTGGGCTCCACCCCGGGACACCAGCACGCTCTCTCCTCCCGTCTCCGCGCGCTGCATAGCGTCCACGTGGCACTCCCGCACAGGGAAAGGACGCTCATGCTCGGGCGCCCCAGCGCACACGCCCCGCTCGACCCACGGCCGTACGCTGCGGCCTCCACGGCGGCCGGAGCCCGCGCTGCGTCCTCGGGCCCGTCCGCCGGCCCCTGGTGACGACCGAGACCTTCAGTCCGCTCCCTGCTGCCGGCGCCCGGACCGCGCCCACCAGTCCGCGGTCCGTGAGCACCGGCGGATGGATGCCACGCACCACGTGCCGCAGCTCGGCCAGCGCCTCCTCGGCCTGGTCCTGCGCATTGTCCAGCAGCGTGCGGGCGGCGGTCGGGCCCTGGTCGCAGGCGCGGCGCGCCAGACCCAGCCGCATCGACAGCGCCACCAGATGCGCCTGTGCGCCGTCATGCAGGTCCCGCTCGATGCGCCGCAGCTCCGCGCCGTGCGCCGCCACGGCACCCGCGCGGGTCGCTGCGAGCTGGTCGACCCGTTCGAACAGCCGGGCGCTGGGGGAGGGCAGAAGCAGCAGGCGGGATATTCGGGCCTGAAGCGTGGCGAGCTCCGTCAGCCGGGGCAGCAGCACGGCCGGACGGCGGGCGCGCCCGCACCACGCACCATCGACCAGCAGCCCGAGGGGCCACAGCACCATCGCCACGTAACAGAGGACGAGCCCGTACAGCAGCTGCACGGCCAGCCGGCGCAGGTCCCGGTAGGTGCCCGGGTCGGTCACCGCGGCCTGGACGCGCTCCAGCAACGAGCCCTGATCCAGCGGGAGATACTTCTCGGGGACAGAGGAGCCGAGCCAGGCGGCGGCCCTCCGCCGCTCGAAGCCCGCCAGCCCGCGCAGCACCCGGACGGTCTCGGGCAGCATGCCGGCGCCGATGATGCACGCGGTCGCCGCGGCGGCGAGCAGCATCAAGCCGTTCATCAGGTAGCAGACGAGGCTGAGCCCGGCCCCCGCCACCAGGTGGAACGAGGCCCGGACCGCGCTCCGCAACACCTGTTGCACCGTGACCCGCCGCATGACGATCAGCGTATGCGTGTCTGGGTCCCTCGCGCGGTAGTGCTGGCTACACCTTCGATTCGGGAGCCAGCGCTATGGGTTGGTGGCCGGGGGACGGGGAGAGTGGGAGACAGCTTCGGACGCGTCCGGGCTCGCCCACCCGCTGAGCTCGTACGCATCCACGCTCGTTTGTCCTCTCGTTCCTCGTTTGTTCTCTCGTCATGGAGGAGTCCTGTGAAGCCCCTGCTCTGGCTCGTGCTCGCCGCCTGCGTCGTCGCCAACGTCTTCCTCAGCCTCGCAGGGCCCGGCGGCGCCACCGGGATAGTCCTCAGTGTGCTGACCGGGCTGGGCGTGCTGGCCTGCGGCGCGGGGCTCTGGATGCTGCGGGACCGGCGCGCGGCCTGACCTGGCGGTACGTCGTGCGGGGCGTGCCGCCGGGGACGTAGGCTCGGGACATGGCGACTCCCGACTTCATCCGCGAACTGCGGCGTTCCGCAGGGCATCAGCTGCTCTACCTGCCCGGCGTCAGCATGGTCGTCTTCGACGACCAAGGGCGGGTGCTCCTGGGACGGCGCGCCGATACCGGCCAGTGGTCCCTGATCGGCGGCATCCCGGAGCCGGGCGAGCAGCCTGCGGACTGCGCGGTGCGCGAGGTGTTCGAGGAGACCAATGTGCGCTGCGTTCCGGAGCGCGTCGTCCTCGTGTACGGCCCGGACAAGCCCGTCACCTACCCCAACGGCGATATTTGCCAGTTCATGGACATCACCTTTCGTTGCCGTGCCACCGCCGAAGCGGCGAGCGTGGCGCGGGTCAACGACGAGGAGTCCCTCGAGGTCGGCTGGTTCGGCCTGGACGAGCTGCCGACGATGAAGGAGTACGCATACTTCCGCATCAAGCAGGCCGCCCAGGAGGGTCCCGCCTGGTTTGCAACGTCGCCGCACGCGGGCGACTGACGCAGCGAGCCAGGATTCCGGCGGGACTCCCGCAGCTCACAGCCGGCCGGTAGGAGCGCCGGAATGCGTGGTTCCGCCCCCGGTCAGCGGGCGGAGGCGGTGCCGCGGACAGTGACGGGGAGCGTGCGCAACCCGCGCAGCGTCGCGGTGCGTTCGTACTCGGCGGGGCCCGCGGGCTCGAAGCCGATCCCGGCCGCGTGCAGTGCGGCGAGCACCGCGCGCAGCTGCAAGCTTGCGAGTCCCGCGCCCAGACAGGCGTGGGCACCGCGGCCGAAGGCCAGGTGAATCCCCTTGCGCCGGGTCAGGTCGACGGCGTCCGGGGCGGCGAAGACCTCGGGATCGCGGTCGGCGGCGCCCAGCATCAGGACGACCTCTTCGCCGCGCCGTATCCGCTCGCTCCCGACCTCGCTGTCCGCGACGCACACCCGGGCAGCGGCCTGCACCGGCCCGTCGAGTCGCAGCAACTCGTTGACCAGCGCGTCCAGTCGGTCCTCGGCCACCGCGCGGGCGAGCAGCGTCGGCTCGGCCACCAGCCGGGCGAGCGCGTTGCCCACCAGCCGGCTGACCGACTCGTATCCGGCATGCAACACGCCCCGCAGTGAGTTGGCCAGCACCGCCTCCGATACGTCCGGAGCCTGGGCGTGGGCGACGCGCGCGGCGCCGATGAACCCGCCCTCGTCGGCGTTTTCCAGCCACTCGCTCACCAACCGGCTCAGCTCGGCCTTCGCCTTGGTCCCCGGCTCGGCCCGCGAGGGCTCAAGTCCCGCGTCCATGCTGCGGACGATCGCGTTGGACAGCTCCTCCAGCCAGGGCCCGTCGGGCGCGGTGACACCGAGGAAGTCGCACATCGTGTGCAGGGCCAGCGGGCGGGCGAACGCACTGACGAGATCGACGGAACGGCCGACGCCGAGCAGACCTGCCGTACGGTCCGCCGCGAGCCGGGCCGCTGTGTCCTGTACAGCCGTGTGGGAGCGGGCGTGCAGCGCGGAGACGAGCAGATGACGGATGGCTCCGTGGTCGGGCGGGTCGAGGGTTTGCACACTCAGCTGTGCGTCCGGGATGTCCTCGCCCATCCTGCGGAAGTCGGAGCCGAACGCGGCGGTGCCACCCAGGACCTGACGGCACTCGGCGTACCCGGTGAGCACCCACGCGCGGAGCTGCGTATGCCGGTAGACCCTGCGGTGCTCGCGCAGTCGTCGGTAGACGGCGTACGGGTCGGCGATGACGTCGGGAGCCAGGGGGTCGTAGAGGGGGTCCCGCTGTGTGGGTGCCGCCGTTCCCGTCATGGCCAGCCTTTCTCGGGTCCGGGTGGAGTGGGGGGTGATGTGAAGGGCCGGACCGTCCGCGGCCACGCAAGGTTGTGCGCGGCCGCGACGACGGCGAACTCATCAGTAGAAGTAACGCATTGCGCTGTCTCCCTTCCGCATGGGTTATCAAGGCCCGCCGTCACTGGATCAAGACGGCTGGATTTTTCTTCGGGTCCGGTACGAAATCCGGCTCCCGAAAGGGGAAACAGGCCACCGCCCCGACGTCGGATCGGGCATGGGCGTCCCTGGCAATCGATGCCGAGAGCACTACCGAGGGCGTGGATGTGAAAGGAGCCCCCTACTTTCCGCCTTCCCTGTTGGTCGTCGTGGCCGAATGGTGGCCGTGGTCACCCTCCGACAGCCGGTGCGCTCCGCGCAAGGGGATGGCGGATTGCGGGCGCCTACTTTTCCATGGGAGGAAAAGTGAGCGTCACATTCCAAGCTGAGTCCCGGATTCCGCAACTGCTGGTGAATGCGGGTGACCGGTGCGGGGCATCCGAAACGACGGTGAGGGGATTGCTTCGGTGATCAAACTGTGAAGATCCCCGAAGTCTGAACGACTTCAAAGGTGTATATCTATGGCGAAGAGCTTGGCGTGCCGTCCGGCGCAACACCGCCCGGGCATCGGGCAGAAGAAGCTTTCCGGAACCGGATGTGCCTGGTGAGCGCGGCGAGAGGGTTCGCATTACTGGCGGCCATGACGGCGCTGGAGCGGGAGGATCCGGGCACTCCCCATCGGCTGAGCGTGATAGCCCGGCGGGCCGGACTGAGCGCCTCCAATGCGAACAAGCTCCTGGCGCAGGCTGCGGAGCACGGGCTGGTGCTCCGCACCGGATACGGGCGGTACGCGCTGGCCGGAACGCTGACCCGGATGGCGGCCGAGGCAGCCCACCGCGCCCGGACCCGGATGACAGCCCCGGCCCCGCAGTCCCCTGGCGGCCGCACGCCATGGCGCCCGCCGCCCACCACGACGGTGGCCGTCACGGGCCGCGAACGGCGCTTGGAACGCCGCGCGGACCGGAGCTCCGACCGACGCCCGGACCGGCGCACTGATCGACGCTCCGGACTGAGCATCGAACACGGCGTCGAAGGTGGCCTGGAAGGTGGGCGGGAAGGTGCGCTGGAGGGAGGGCTCGAAGGCGGCCTGGAACGCGGCCTTGAACGCGGCCTTGAACGCGGCGTTCAAGGTGGCGTTCAAGGTGGCCTTGGCAGCGTCGAAGGCGGCGTTGAACAGGGCCATGGAAGTTGCATGGACGGCGCCCCCGAACGGGGGTGCGTGGACGGCGCCCCCGAACGGGGGCTTGAGTACGGCCTTGAGCGCGGCCTCGGGCAGGGCTTCGAGCCGGGGTCCGGCCGGGGGCCAGACCTGCGCAACGACCGTGGCTTCGACGGGTATGACAGCCGGGACTTCGACCGGCATGACAGCCGGGACTTCGACCAAGGTGCCGAGCAGAGCGGGCCGGGGGGCGCAGCGGGCGGCGGGCCGCGGGGCACAGCGGGGGAAGGCGCCGACACCCAGCTCGGGCGCCGACGCCTCACCACAGCTCAGAGCTTGCGGTAGGTGTACGCCTCCTCCGCTGCCGAGGCCACCGCTGCCAGGTCGCCGCCGCCCGCAGCCGTCACGACGGCGGCGACTGCGCCCTCGACCAGCGGAGCGTCCACCAACCGGGCGGGCTCGGGCAGTTCGTCACCCTCTGCCAGCAGTGTCTTGACCGTCAGCACCGCACTGCCCAGATCGACCAGCAGCGCGACGCCCGCTCCCTCGTCCATCCGGTGCGCGGCCTCGACGATCAGCTCCTCGCTGGTGCCCAGGCTTCCGTCGGTCAGCCCGCCCGCGCCGGTGACCAGCGCGTTCGGCACCCCGGCGAGCCCGGCGGCCAGCCGCGCGACCGAGTCGGCGACCTCCTTGCTGTGCGAGACCAGAACGATCCCGACCCGCTTGCCGTCGTTCGTGTCCGCCACGCTCACTCACTCCCGCCGCTGTCGCTCTCCCCGGAACCGGCCCCTTCCGCATCCCCCTCCGCATCCTGTGCGGCGTCCGCTTCCGCCAGCGCGGCCACCAGCAGCGCCGCCGAGGTCGCGCCCGGGTCCTGGTGGCCGATGCTCCGCTCGCCCAGATAGCTGGCCCGGCCCTTGCGGGCCTGCAGCGGCACCGTCTCCTCGGCGCCCTGCTCGGCCGCCGTACGTGCTGCCTCGAAGTCCTTGCCGCCGCTGTCCGCCAGCGCCTCGACGGCCGGGAACAGCGCGTCGAGCATCGTCTTGTCGCCCGCGACGGCGCCACCCAGCTGCGCCACCGCCTCGATCCCCGTACGCAGCGCGGTTGCCAGCTCCTCCCGGCTCACCTGTTCCGCGCTGCCGAATACCTTGCCGGCACGGCGCAGCAGCGTTCCGTACAGCGGTCCGGAGGCTCCGCCGACCGTCGAGACCAGCTTCCTTCCCGCCGTCATCAGCACAGCGCCCGGTGTCGGGGGGACCTCCTCGCCCAGCTCCTCGCGTACCGCTTCGAAGCCGCGGCGCATGTTGCCGCCGTGGTCCGCGTCGCCGATCGCCGAGTCCAGCTCGGTCAGCCTGTCGGCCTCGCGGGCGACCGCGTCCGCCGCGGCCGTCATCCAGCGTGCGAAGAAGGCGGCGTCCAGCTCTTGTACGCCTTCGCTGCCGCCGCCACCGTCACCGGACCCGCCGGCGTCGTTCGTCACCTTGCCGCTCACTCTTGCTCCTTCGCCGCTGTCCCGATCCTGGTGCTGTGCTGCTCGCTGCAGCAGTACTGCCGCGCTGCCGTACCGCACGGCTTTGGTTGCTGTGTTGCCGTACGGCGGTACTGCTGCGCCGCGCTCCTGCGTACTGCTGCCGTCTTGCCGTCCACTGCTGTTCCACGGTTACTGCAGCACTGCTGTTACCGCGCCACTGCTGTAACGCCGAACTGCCCTCTGTCGTGCCGTGCTCTCGCCCGCCGTACCGTGCCGTGTCGGTGCCAGGTGCTGCGCGGTCAGACGCCCCAACGCAGCCCCGGGGTGCGCACGGGTGCGTCCCACAGCCGCAGCAGTTCCTCGTCGCCCCGGCACAGCGTCACGGAGGCACCCGCCATGTCCAGCGAGGTCACATAGTTGCCGACGAGAGTACGGGCGACCGGAATCCGGCGTTCGGCCAGGACCCGGTGCACCTCTCCGCAGAACCCGTACAGCTCCAGCAGCGGCGTCGACCCCATGCCGTTGACCAGCGCCAGCACGGGTTCCTCGGGCCGCAGGTCCTCCAGTACGGCGTCGACGGCGAAGTCAGCGATCTCGCCTGCCGTCATCATCGCCCGTCGTTCGCGGCCCGGCTCCCCATGGATACCGACGCCCAACTCCAGCTCGCCCGGCGGCAGTTCGAACATCGGGCCGCCCTTGGCAGGCGTACTGCACGGGCTCAGCGCCACCCCGAAGCTGCGTGACGAGTCGGCCACCTGACGTGCGACAGCCTCCACCCGCTCCAGCGGCGCTCCCTCGGCGGCGAGCGCGCCCGCGATCTTCTCCACGAACAGGGTCGCGCCCGTACCCCGGCGCCCGGCCGTGTGTGTGCTGTCGGTGACGGCCACGTCGTCCTCCACCAGCACCTTGCCGACGCGCACACCCTCGTCCTCGGCCAGTTCGGCGGCCATGTCGAAGTTGAGCACGTCCCCGGTGTAGTTCTTGACGATGAACAGCACGCCCTCCCCGCTGTCCACGGCTGCGGCGGCGGCGACCATCTGGTCGGGGACGGGAGAGGTGAAGATCTCGCCCGGACACGCGGCGTCCAGCATCCCCGGTCCCACGAATCCGCCGTGCAGCGGTTCGTGCCCCGAACCGCCGCCCGAGATCAGCGCCACCTTTCCGGCGACGGGCGCGTCCCGCCGGACCACCACCCGCCGCTCCACGTCCACCGTCAGGTCCGGATGCGCCGCCGCCATCCCGCGCAGCGCGTCGGGCACCACGGATTCCGGAACATTGATCAACATTCTCATGCGTACCTCCTGGTGAGGGGAGCAGCCACATCTGTGAGCTGCGTCTTTACAGGTCGTAGCAGGTATGGGCGGACAGGCGGGAGGTCGGCCCCGGCGGGGTGTGAGTGGAGTCGAGGGGACGGGTGGCTCGGGAAGGCTTCGTCTCAGGCGTCACGTACAGGCAGGCGTAGGGTGCGATGGCTTTGCTGGCGCAACAGGGTATGGCCTTCACCGGGGGAGCGCGATACTCGACGCACACGTGAGGTGGAATGGCAGCCGGGCGGTCCGCCGTCAGGCCATCTCAGGGTTGACGACCACGTCGCCGGTGACGCGGTGGCCGCCTCGGCTTTGTCCGCAATGCTGCCCTCGTCTTCCGAGGGACCGGCTAGGATCACGGCGTGATCACAGCAGGTTTGCAGCCGGGTGCCGGGCGGCTCCGCTCAACAGCGGGTTCGCTGTGGACGCTTGCCCTGGCTGCGCTCCTGCTGGGACTGCTGTATACGCATGGTGCGGGCGCCGGGGGTGCCACCGGTCACCTCGGCGGGGCCGTGGCGGTCCAGCCGGGCTCCGCACAGGCCGGGGGAGCGGCGGCAGTGCACCACGAGCACGGGGAGCACGAGGGTCACGAGGGTCACCCCGACGCCGCACACCATGCGCTGGAGTGTCTCGCGGGGCCGCCGCAGGACGGCTTCGTCCTCGATGATCCAGGTCCCGCTCCCGCGCCGTGGACGTCGTCCGCGCGGGACGAGTCCGCGTCGAGGCCGACTGCTCATGCGGCCGGAGGCGGTACGGCAGCCGATGCGGCCGGGTCCGGAACGGCGACGATTCTGCGGATCTAGACGGGCGGGGGCGGACATCCGCCGTTCGCGATCCCGTCATTTTCCGTGCCGACCTGTGTGCGCTGCCCAGCCCTCGTACATCCGGGGTGCCGAGGGCCGCGCGGAGGACCCGTGTCGTCATACCGCACCCGAACCATGTTCGTATGGGGCCTGCTGAGTCTGCTGCTGGCCGTTGCGGCGGCTGTCTGTGCCCCGGCCGGTTTCAGCCACGCCGGCGATGTGCCCGCGCGGAACTCGCGCGCCTTCTCTGTCGATCGCGCTGTCTCTGTCGATCGGGGCGCGGCCCCGGCCCCGGCGTCGTCTCCGGCCCCGTCTCCGCACCCTCACCCGCCCGCTTCCTGCTCCGCCGACGATCACCTGGCCCAGGTCCTGCAACAGCCCCGCGGCTCGAAGGAGTCGGCCTCCGGCGCGTCGTCTGCTCGCGCCGACTCAGGAGGCGAGGAAGCCGGGCGGCATCGGGCAGGGTTCGCCACCCCGTCCCGGAGACCGGGTCTGATCCGGCCCGGCCGCACCACTCTGCTGTTCGTCTGCCGGTGGCGTGTGTAGAAGCGGCACGCACGGCCGCCGCACAACGCGGACCGTGCCGGAGCCCGTGCACGCCACCATTCGAACGAGAGCGGAATGATGCACTCTTCCTTCATCGATACGAGCTTCATCGATACGAGCGACACCGCGAACATCGCCCACCTGTCCCCCGACCGCGCGGCACTGGCGGGCCTGGTCGGCCGGACGCCTCTGATCCGGGTGAGCCGGCCCTTAGCGTCCGCCGGGCGCGGCTTCTGGGCGAAGCTGGAGGGTTTCAACCCCGGCGGCATCAAGGACCGACCGGGGCTGCATATGGTCGAGCGTGCCCGCTCGCGGGGCGAACTCCGTCCCGGCGCCCCCGTCATCGAGTCCACCAGCGGCACCCTCGGCCTGGGGCTGGCACTGGCCGGGTTGGTGCACGGCCACCCCGTCACGCTGGTCACCGACCCCGGCCTCGAACCCTCCATGGCGCGGCTGCTGGGTGTCTACGGCGCCCGGCTCGAGGTCGTCGACGAGCCCCACCTGACGGGCGGTTGGCAACAGGCCCGCCGTGACCGTGTGACACGGCTGCTCGCCGATACGCCGGGCTCCTGGTGCCCGGATCAGTACAACAACCCGGACAACGTCGCCGCCTACACCCCGCTCGCCCTCGAACTCGCCGCCCAGATGGGCCACATCGATGTCCTGGTGTGCAGCGTGGGCACCGGCGGCCATTCGGCCGGCATCTCCCGCGTGCTGCGCCAGCTCCACCCCGGGCTGCGGCTCGTCGGCGTCGACACTGTCGGCTCCACCATTTTCGGGCAGCCCGCCCGGAATCGGCTGATGCGGGGGCTGGGCTCCAGCATCCATCCCCGCAACGTCGCCTATGACCACTTCAGCGAGGTCCACTGGGTCGCGCCCGGCGAAGCGGTCTGGGCCTCGCGTCGGCTCGCCACCTCGCACTACGCCACCGGCGGCTGGAGCGTGGGCGCCGTGGCGCTCGTCGCCGGATGGCTGGCCCGGACGCTGCCGCCCACCGCGCGGATCGCGGCGGTCTTCCCCGACGGCCCGCAGCGTTACCTCAACACCGTGTTCGACGACGACTACTGCGCCGCCCACAACCTGCTGAACGCTCCTCCGGCTCCGGACCCCGAGGTGATCGGCAGCCTGGGGGAGAAGGAGGTCACCCGCTGGACGCGGTGTACCGAGGTCGTCGACCCGCTGACGCTTCCCGAGCGCCAGGTGCAGGGGGAAGGCTGATGGCGACGTCCGTACGCAAACCCGTCGGGTCGCTCATCGCGCGGACGCGCGGGTACGAGCGCAGCGTCCAGTTGTTGATGGCCAATCAGTTCACCATCAACCTCGGCTTCTACATGCTGATGCCCTACCTGGCCCAGCATCTGTCCGGCACCCTCGGGCTGGCCGGGTGGCTGGTCGGACTGATCCTGGGCGTACGGAACTTCAGCCAGCAGGGCATGTTCCTGGTCGGAGGCACGCTGGCCGACCGGCTGGGCTACAAGCCCTTGATCATCGCGGGCTGTGTGCTGCGTACCGTCGGCTTCGCGGTGCTCGGTCTGGTCGACTCGCTGCCCGCGCTGTTGGCCGCCTCGGCAGCGACGGGACTGGCCGGTGCGCTGTTCAACCCCGCCGTACGGGCATACCTGGCCGCCGGCGCGGGCGAGCGGCGGGTGGAGGCGTTCGCGCTCTTCAACGTCTACTACCAGGCCGGGATCCTGCTCGGCCCGGTGGTGGGCATGGCGCTGACCGGGCTGAGCTTCCGCGTCACCTGCCTGGTCTCTGCGGGGATCTTCGCGGTGCTGAGCGCCGTGCAGATCCGTGCCCTTCCCGCCCGTCGGGCGGACGAGGGCCGAGCGGACGAGCAGCGGGAAAGCGTCCTCGCGCAATGGCGCGTGGTGGTCACCAACCGCCCGTTCCTGCTCTTCTCCCTGGCCATGGTCGGCTCGTACGTGCTGTCCTTCCAGATCTATCTGGCCCTGCCGTTGGAGGTCCGGCGGCTGGGTGGGCAGGGGCTGACCGGGACCTCGGCGGTGGCGCTGCTGTTCGCCGTCTCCGGGCTGAGTACGATTCTCGCCCAGACCCGGGTGACCGACTGGTGCAAGGCCCGCCTCGCACCGGGCCAGGCGCTCAGCCGCGGGCTGCTGCTGATGGGGGCGGCGTTTCTGCCGCTGCTCGCAGTTACCGCCGTCCCGGTGCCGGAAGGGGGAGTGGGACGCTGGCTGCTGGTGGCCGTGCCCCCGACACTCACAGCGTTCCTGCTGGCGATGGGCACGATGATGGCCTATCCCTTCGAGATGGACACCATCGTCCGGCTCTCCGGCGACCGGCTCGTGGCCACGCACTACGGCCTCTACAACACCGTCAGCGGCCTTGGCATCGCAGTGGGAAACCTGCTCACCGGCACGGCACTGGACGCCGCCCGCGCCGCAGGGCTGTCCGCGCTGCCGTGGCTCGTACTGTGCGCTGTCGGTCTGGTCTGCGCGACCGCGCTCCACGGGCTGCACCGCACCGGTCAACTCGCCCCTCTTCGCTCCGAGACGGCGACCGCGTGACGTCGTGACGTCGTGACGTCGTGACGTCGTGACGTCGTGACGTCGTGACGTGCTGATGTGAGGAGATCGGCTCGATGGCCGCGCCGATCCTAGTGCTCCAGCCTGCGCAGCCGCTCCGCGTCGCTGGTGCGCGGGCAGGTGAGGCAGGGTTGTGCGGTGCCGATCGTGTAGTAGAGGCAGCAGCCCAGCCGGGTGCGGGTGAGGTGGGAGCGGCCGGAACTGTCGGTGAGGCGCCGGAAGCCGGCGCCGCCGGGGAAAGGCGGGACGGGCCCTGGCAACAGTTCGGTCGCTGCGCGGGCGGCGTCCTCCTCCTGGCCGAGCATGCGGCCGAGGTACCAGAGGCCGGAGACCAGGTCGTCCTCCACCATCCCCCACAACGCCCGTGGCCCGCGTCGGACTTCGGGCTCGATTGCGCCCAGCAGCGGGCGCAGATGATCGGCGACGGCGGACCGTAGCTCGGCGCGGAGCGCTTCCTCGTCGACCAGCGCCCGTGCCCCGGGGCTGTCGCGCGTCGCCTCGTCGTCCGCGAGGCAGGAGAACGTCTGGCCCGGGGTGACTTCCACGGCTCCCGTCTCCAGGTCGACCCGGACGTCGCCCGGCCGGATGCGTGGCACGCGGCGTTCCAGATACCAGGCGCCGCTCATCAGGAGGGCGACGGACCACGCGTAACCGTGCAGCGCGCGTGAGGCGGCCACGTGCCTGCGGGCCGTGTGCGCGTCGCGCCGCTGGATGCGGGCCGACTCCGCGCAGACGAAGCGGTCCAGGGCCGCGGGGTCATGGCTCAACGCCGCGCCAGTGACCTGCTGTTGGGAGAGGGTGCGCGGGAGGCCGGTGCCGTCCGCCGTCGCGACCCGTGCGTTCAGCGCTTCGCAGGTGGCGATGACCCGCTCGTACAGCGCGGTGAGGACGTCGGGACCGGACGTCGTGGCGGGGCGGGGGAGGTGCGGTGTGCGCCGGGAAGCCCGGGGCGTGCTCATCGAAGATTTCCTTCTTGGGGTGCATGGGTCGACGGAGAGGAGCGGAAAGGTAAGGCTCACCTTAGTGGCGCTGGCTCTGGTTTGATCAACTGGTATGGATCAGACGGTTGTTCTGCGGGGCGCAGTTTGCCCCTTAGGCTTGCCTAACTTATGTTCCTCGTCGTGTTCATGGTCCGACCGGCCGCGCCTCCGGATGCGTCGCCTTTCCCCTGCGTACGGCGCTGGGCCCCGCTCTTCCTGACGGCGGTGCTCCTCGCCGCCGATGTGGCCAGGACCACCGAGGTCATGCTCCCCGTAACAAACCGACCGGCAGGTATCCATCGGGACGTCCGTCACCGCCGCGTACGCCCGTCCCCGCGTCCGCCTTCCCTCCGCACGAACGCACGAATGCACCAACGCCCCCTCCGTCACCCGGCAGAATCGGATCGGCTCACTGCCATGCGGCTCTATCTGCTCGCCCTGAACCCCACCGCTTCGGTCACCGACGGCTTCCTGCCCGCTGCCCGACGGCTCGGCCTCCAGGTCACTCTGCTCACCGACCAGCCCGAAGCACACACGCGCTCCGGGACCGGCACCGGTGACGACGGGGTCGAGGTCCTGGAATGCGATGTCCGCGACTTCCACGCGCTCATCAGCCGTATCTCCGCCCACCACGTACCGGACGCGGTCTTCACCAACAGCGACCACCTCCAGGCCCAGGCCGCCCTCACCGCGGACTACTTCGGCCTGCCCGCCAAGGATTGGCGTGCCGCACTGCGCACCAAGGACAAGGCGCAGCTGCGCCGTCACCTCGCAGCCACCGGCACCGACACCGTCCGAGCGGTCGAACTCCCCGCCGGCCGGGACCCGGAAGAGCTCCGCGCGCTCCCCGTGCCGTACCCGTGCGTACTCAAGCCGCGGGAGGGCGTGGCCAGCGAGGACGTGGTACTGGCCGAGGGGCCGGACGAACTGGTGCGGTACGCACAGGACATCAGGGCCCGGCGCTCGGGTGTTCCGCTGGTGGTGGAGGAGTATCTGACCGGCGAGCTCCACACCCTGGAGACCCTGGGCGACGGCCGCGTCCGGCACCTGTTGGGCGGCTTCCACAGCGAACTGTCCCCGCCGCCCGTCTTCGTCGAGAAGGGGCACCGCTATGTCGCCGCCCACCCCGAGCACATCGCCTGGCAGGTTCTGGCGCAGCTCGACGCGCTCGGCGTCGGCTTCGGCGCCTGCCACACGGAGTTCGTCGTCTCCGACGGCCGGGCCCGCATCATCGAGGTCAACTACCGTGCCATCGGCGACCAGTGCGACCTGCTGCTGGCACAGCTGCTGGACATCCCCCTCTTCGAACACATCCTGCGCACCCACCTCGGCGAGCCGCTCCCCGCCGACCTGGCCGTCCGTACCGGAGCCCACGCCCGGGTCGTCTTCCCCCTGGCCGACCGCGGCGGAACGCTCACCTCCGCACCCGGTGCCTGTGATCGGGAGACGGGCGGGATACAGCTCGCCTACCGGCCCACGCGCGCCGTGGGCGAGCGGCACGAGCTGTACGGCACCAACCGCGACTTCCTCGGCGTCGTGCGTGCCTTCGGAGCGGACGGTACGGATCAACAGTCCGTCGACCGGGCCGTGGAGGACTTCCTCGCGGAGCAGCGCTGGGAGATCACCCCATGACCACGACGGACATCCCCGCGACCTGCACGGCACACTGCGAGGAGCAGTTGGCGCTGCGCGTCCTCGACGCCCTGCTGCGCGAGGACGTGGCGGGCCTGCGCACCCGTAGCCGCGCCGAGCAGCGCGAGGACGGCACATGGCTGCGTCTGGACGGTGGACGTCTGCACGGCGGACGCTTCGACGGCGCGGAAGTCGGCACGCTGTTCCTGCCCGTCACCGAGGACGGCTTCCAGTGCGTATGGCGGGCCCGGCTGCCGCTGCTGCTGCACCAGCCGTACGGCGGAACCGCCGCCCGCGAACTCACCGCACCCGACGAGATCGTCGGTGCCCTCCGCACGCGGGCCGACCCGCAGGACCGCGCCGGATTCGACGACTTCGCCGAGGAGTGCCGGCAGACCCTGTCCACCATGCGGCTGCACGCGGACACCCGTGCGGAGACGGCGGACCGCCTCGTCGCCCGCTACGGCGCCGACCCGGCCGGCTGGACCGGACTGGCCGGGGGCCTCGGGCACGACACCCTCGCCGCCCGCCACGACCATCCCGTCTACCCCACCGCACGCGGCCGCTCCGGTCTCGGTGAGGAGCAACTACGGGCCTACGCACCCGAGTTCCACCCCCGCTTCGCGCTGCGCTGGCTCGTCCTGCCCCGGGAGACCCTCACCCTGCCGGCAGGCGAGCAGGCGCTGCCCGAGTGCTGGCCGACCCCGGCGGCGCTGGGCCTGCCCGGTCCGGACGGCGACCACCTCGCGCTCCCCGTGCACCCGCTCAGCATCGGCACGCCGCTGCGTGCTGCGCTGCGTGCGGCGGGTCTGGAGGGCCGGGCACGCCTGGCCGAAGCCCGGCATCTGGAGGCCGTACCGACGCTGTCGATGCGTACGGTCGCCCTCGTCGACGAGCCCGCCCTGCACCTCAAACTGCCGCTCGCCACGGCCACCTTGGGCCTGCGCAACCGGCGCACCATCAAGCCCGGCACTCTCGCCGACGGCGCCGCAGGTCAACGCCTGCTGGAGAAGGTCATCGCCCGCGAGCCCCGCTTCCGGGACACGGTGCTGCTGGCCGACGAACGGACGTACGCGCACGCGGGGCACGAACTTCTCGCAGTGCTGTGCCGCCGCTACCCGTCCGGTCTGGAGGGCTCCGTCGTCGTGCCGATGGCCGCGCTGCTCGGCGAAGCGCCGGGGGGCGGGCTCGTCATCGACCGGCTCGCCGACCGCTTCCACGGCGGTGACCCGGCAGCCCTGCTCGATGCGGCGCTCCGCCTGCTCCTCGACTGGCAGACCACACTGTTCGGCTACGGCATCGCCCTGGAGTCCCACCAGCAGAACGTCTCCCTCGTCCTCGACCGGGACGGGGGCGGCGGCACCCGGCTGCGGCTGCTGCTGAAGGACAACGACGGTCCGCGCATCAACGCCGCCCGCATGCACGCCACCCTGGGCACCGACGCGCCCGGCACCGCCGGCTTCGAGGACCCGCGGATCTTCGCCGAGGACGACGGGCCGGTCACCGATCTGTTCACCACCATCACCCTCCATCTGTGCGTCGGCGCCTACGCCTTCGGCCTCGCCCGACAGGGCCGCGCCCCGCTGGAGCGGCTGCTGGGCCCGGTACGGGACCGGCTCGCCGAGTGCGTCGAAGCGCTCGGTACACGTCTGGGCGAAGCGGGTGCGGTGCTGCGGGAGCGCGTGCTGGAGGCGCCCAGGCTGCCGGTCAAGGCGATGATCACGGCGGGTACTCTCCTCACCAAGGAGCGCTCCGGTGCCGCAGACATCAACAAGCACTACACCTCGGGCCCCAACTACCTGCTCCGCGTGGCCTCGACGGAAGGCGCGCGATGAGCGCTCCCGCACCACCCCGCATCCGCCCGGCCCCGACCGGCACGCCACCCGTGCAACCTGCCGTCGGACGCCGCCAGGTGCAGGCCGTCGCCGACTGCTGCTTCGTGGCATTCTTCGCCGCCCTCGGTCTGCCGCCGTACCTCACCGAGATCTCTGCGCCCTCCCGGAGCCGCCGCGTCCGTACCGGAGTCCGGCCGCGTGCCCGTACCGGAGTCCGCGAGCGAGCCGGTACCGCACTCGCACTTGCCACCGCCTTCGCGGCAGTCGGCCCCTTCCCCCGTACCCGCACACTCCGCACCGGCAGGAGACCGTTGATGCAGCCGCCGACCACGTCACTCGGCACCGACAGCGACAGCGACAGCGACAGCGACACCGCGACAGATCTCGACCCCGAGTCCCGCCTCGATCCCGAGTCCGGCCTCGGCCCCGAGTCCGGCCTCGGCCCCGAGTCCCGCCTCGCCACCGGCCCAGGCACCCCCGCCCCGTCAGCCACCCCCACCCGGCTGCCCACGCCGGACGAGGCCGTCACCCACACGCTCCTCAACTGCCTGCTGCGCGAGGTCTCAGGGCCCGAGCATCAGACCGCGGTCGACGACGGACGGCTGCTGCTGAGGCTGCCCCGCCGTGGCGTGCTGCTCCGCGTCGCGCTGCGCCGCACCTCGCTGCTGGGTGCCCACCGCTTCACCGGGTCCGTCACCGAGCAGGCCGGCGACGGCAGCTGGACGGCGGTGGACTGGCGCCGCCTGGCCGAGTACGCGCACGACGAGCTGTTCCTCCGCACCGGCGTACGCAACGAGGAGTTCGCGGAGCAGATCACCTCCAGCCACGAGGGCGTCGCGGCGGCGCTCGCCGGTCGTAACCGAGGAGCCGCGGTACAGGCCGCCCCCGACGACGCACCGGCCCGCTATATCGCCTCCGAACAGTCCCTCCTCCTCGGACACCGCTTCCACCCCACGCCCAAGGCCCGCACCGGCGCCCCGGCGTCCTGGGCCTCCTATGCGCCGGAGGCGGGCGCCACCTTCCCGCTGCGCCACCTCGCCGTACGCGAGCACCTGCTGGCCGAGGAGACCGCCGGCCGCGGTGCGGCGGCGCCGCTGGACCGGACAGCCGCATCCGTACCCGACGGCTACAAGCTGCTGCCCGCACACCCCTGGCAGTACGAACTGCTGCGCGACCACCCCGGGCTGCGCACGGCCATGGAACGCGGCGACATCCTCGACCTGGGCGAGGGCGGGCGGCCGTTCGCCGCCACCGCCTCCGTGCGCACGCTGTACGACGGCGAGACGTTCCTGAAGTTCAGCCTGAACGTCCGCATCACCAACTGTCTGCGCAAGAACAGCCGTTACGAGCTGTCCGGCGCCGTCGCCCTCACCCGCCACCTGGAGCCCGTACTGCGCGAGCTGGCCGGCCGCTTCCCCGGCGCCGCCGTGCTGCGCGAGCCCGCCTACCGCAGTCTCGCTCTCCCCGGGCCCGACGGAACGCCCGACCGCGGTCTACTCGAAGGTTTCGGCGTGATCGTCCGCGAGGGCCTGGCCCAGCACCTGCTGCCGGGCACCACACCCCTGCTCGCCGCCGCGGTCGCCGACGAGTACCCGTCCGGCCCCGCCCATGTCTCACGGCTGCTGGACGGCGCGGGCCCGCAGGCCGTACGGGAGTGGTGGGCGGCCTACCTCCGGCTGCTCGTCCCGCCCGTGCTCGCCGCCTACTTCGACCACGGACTCGTCCTCGAACCCCACCTGCAGAACGTTCTGATCTGCGTCGACGCCGACGACATGCCGGCGCAGGTGTTCTTCCGCGACCTGGAGGGCACCAAGCTCCTCCCCGAGCACCACGCGCAGATACTGGCCGCGCTGCCCGCGGAGGTGGCCCGTCCGATGACGTACGAAGCGCAGCGTGGCTGGGACCGCATCGTCTACTGCCTGCTGGTCAACCACATCGCCGAACTGCTCGCCGCACTCGCCGACCTGCACCCCGAGCAGGAGGCGGCGCTGTGGGCGCAGGTCCGCGAGACGTTGCGCCACCACGCCGAGCAGCACGGCTGCCCCCCACGGCTCAACGCCCTCCTCGCGGGGGTGCCGCTGCCCGCCAAGGCCAATCTCCTCACCCGCTGGGAGCGAAAGGCCGACCGCGAGGCCGGCTACGTCCGCCTGCCCTCACCGCTCGCCGAGGACGTACTCGCCGACGCCGCCGACCGCACCACCCCCTGGAGCCCACGATGACTCCCCGAAGTTCCCAGCCCGCCGTCCCACCCCCCATACGCCGCCACATCACCGGCTTGACTGGTGACGAACTCCCCGCCTACCTCTACGACCTGGCAGCCCTGCGCCGGCACACCGCCGCCGTACGCGCCGCACTGCCCGAACGTGTCGAGCTGTACTACGCGGCCAAGGCCAACCCCGAGCCCGAGATCCTCGCCGCCCTCGCCCCCTTCGTGGACGGCTTCGAGGTCTCCTCGGGCCGCGAACTCACCCACGTCCACCAGGCGGTTCCCAACGCTCCGCTCGCTTTCGGCGGCCCCGGTAAGACCCCGGCCGAGCTGGAGACGGCGCTGGAGACCGCCCCGGTCGAGCGCATTCATGTGGAGAGCGAACACGAGCTGCACATGCTCGGGGAACTGGCAGCGCGTGCCGGTGCGGAGCGGGGACTGCCGGTGCTGCTGCGCGCCAACCTGCCGGTGTCCGGACGGGAGCTGGAGGGCAGCGCGCTGGCGATGGGCGGGCGGCCCACGCCGTTCGGACTCGACCCCGCCCAGTTGGAGCGCTGCCTTCGGCTGCTGGCCGAGTGCCGCTACCCGCGGCTGCGGCTGCGCGGCATCCACGCCCACCTCGCCAGCGGACTGGACGCCGCAGCGCAGGTGGCCGTCGCCGAGCAGATCGTCGACTTCACGGTCGAGCTGGCCCGCCGCCACCGCACCGTACTTCCCGAGGTGAACGTCGGCGGCGGCATGGCCGTCGACTACGCCGACCCTGCCGCCCGCTTCGACTGGGCGGCCTACGGTGCCGGGCTGGCCCGCATTCTCGACGCCCACCCTGGCCTGACGCTGCGTGTGGAGCCGGGCCGGGCCATGACCGCGTACAGCGGCTGGTACGTCACCGAGGTGCTGGACGTGAAACCCAGCCACGGCGAGCGGTTCGCGGTGGTGCGCGGCGGCACCCACCATCTGCGGACACCCGCGGCCAAGCAGCACGACCAGCCCCTGGCCGTACTGCCGGTCGAGGACTGGCCGCACCCCTGGCCACGCGCCGTGGCGGAGAGCGAGCCCGTCACCTTCGCCGGGCAGCTGTGCACGCCCAAGGACGTCCTCGCCCGGCAGGTGCCGGTGGACCGGCTGCGGCCCGGTGACCGGGTGGCGTTCGCGCTGGCCGGCGCGTACGCCTGGAACATCTCGCACCACGATTTCCTGATGCACCCCCGGCCCGCCTTCCACTTCCTCGACAGCACCGGTGGCGAGGCCGAGGTGAAGCCTGTTCCCCCGGTTATGGGGTCCGGCCGGTGAGAGCGAGTGCCCGCACGTGCTCGACGACCGGATCCCGCCAGGCGCCGCCGGGGCACGTAAGGAAGGAACTGCCCGAGGTACGACCACCGCCGCGGCCCGAACTCATCGCCATGGCACCGAGCTTCGGCTGACCGGACCTCGGCACCCGGCTCACGGCGTCGGGATGCCGGCCGGCCGGGACGGGCGGCCGAAGCGCACCGGCACGCCCGGCGAGTACAGCACGCTGACCGGCTGCCCGACCGGCGCGGTCACCCCGGCCGCCGCGAGCAGATCCTCCTCGCAGGTGATCAACTCCGCGCGGTGCAGCCGCCAGCGAGGGTGGACGTTGGGCAGATACGCCGCCGTCCCGAAGAAGGTGTGGTGCAGCCCCCACCGAGCGGTCAGAAAATGCTCCAGTTCGGTGGGCTCCTCGATCCGGTCGCCCGGGCGTACGGTGATCCGGCTGTGCGCGCCCCGCGGTCCCGGCCAGCGCCGCGTACTGGTGTAGGTGATCGTGTCGCCCTCGGCGCGGACAGCCATACGGGACCAGACGTAGGGCAGCCCGAAACCGGCCCTCCCCATCAGCACCGGCACCAGCCGGGCGGCGTCCAGCGAGCGGAAGACCACGCCGCGTCGCCCCTGCGTATCCACCGAGTACAGGCGCACGTTCGTCTCGGGGAACGTGCCCAGATAGGGAACGCCCGGCAGACGGAGCCAGCCGACGCGGTGCATCCGGAAGGCGACCAGACCCACGTACGTGGTCCCGTCAAGCGTGTCGGGCACGGTCCCGGCAGGCAGCAACTCCGCCACAGCGGCCGGGTCCACGGCCCAGTGGACGAAAGCGAGGTCGAGCCACCGCTGGGTGAGCAGCGGCCGCGGTATCGCCTCGGGAGCGTCCGGCGTGACGGGCTCCGGCGTCGACGGCATGAACGGCATGACGCCAGAATGGCAGAGGCCCCGTGGCGCCGGGTTGCATGTCCGGTGGGCAGTTGACTGGGGAGGGGTAAGTTTGAAGCACTGAATACTCGTACGGGTGAATACGGGAGGCTGGGCCTGATCCGTGGCCTACGCTCTTGCTTGCGTATCTCACTTCCCCCGGAGAGGAAACGAATCACAATGCCCGTACTCCCTGCCTTCATGGCGGGTATTCTTGTATCCGCGCTCGCGAAGAAGGTGGCCAAGCCCGCTGTTCGTGGCTTGGTGAAAACGTCGCTGAAGCTGGCAGCGGATACCAGGCGGGCCGCTCACGAACTCAACGACGAACTGCGTGATATCGCCGCCGAGGCGGGTTCCGAGGTTTTCCTGGAGGACATTGCCGAGCCCGAGCGGAAGACGGTGCCGAAGAGCCGCTCGGCCACTTCCAAGGCACGCTGATCCGTCAGGCGCCGATCGCCCGGTCCAGTCGGCGGTGCGCCCGCCGGCCGACAGGAGGGAAGGCGCTTCTGCCGGCCTCGACCATGAGTGAGCGCATGACAGGCGCCGCTGCCGGACCGCCCGGCAGCGGCGCCTTGGCGGCTGTCGGCGACTCGGCGCCCGGTCACCAACCGCCGGGCCCGGTCACCCACTTCAGGTGTCCCCAACTGCCGGTCGCATGCGGACGGTCGTTCATTTGAGCTTGCTCTTGAGCATGTCGAGGTAGAAGGGGAGCCGGTCCACCGCCTTCTTCGCCACCGGAAACACTTGAACGGTGTCGCGCACGGCATCGGTCACTGTCAGGGTGTACCGGCCGCCCTCGCATCGCACCTGGGCGGCGTAGAGCACGTCGTCCGTCTCGGTCTCTGTCTTCTCGTGCTTCTGGTTCGCAGGCCCGTTCATGTCGGGGTCCTTCCATATCGGAATCTTCGCAGCGCGCGTTCCTTAGAAAATAACAGCCTCAATTGCCTCAGCGGTCTCGTCTTTCACTCTGGAACGGAAAAGCTCGATTTCGAATGCTGAATACTCGAATGAGTGAATGACGTGGACCGGCCTGGCTGGAGGCTCGTTGCGACCCCTACCCTCAACAAGGTAGAGGGCCCGCACAAACGCTCTGAGAGGAACGCGTCGTCATGCCTCCCGTATTTCCTGTCTTCTTGGTCGGAGTGATCTCTGCTCCGATCGTCAAAAAGGTACTCAAGCCGGTCGTCCGAGGTGCGGTAAAGACCTCGGTAAAACTGGCAGCCGACGCCCGGCGCGCAGCTCACGAGGTGAACGAGGAGCTGTACGACATCGCTGCCGAGGCGAGTGCGGAAGTTCTCGGCCCGAAAGAACCGCAGGCGCCGAAGGAAGAGCCTGCCGGGGGGCAGGCCCAGCTGAGCAACAAGAAGCCCCGCCCAGGCGCTGCGAAGGCGAAGACGAACGCCTGAGAGACAAACAACCTCTGATCGACACTCTACGGCCGCGCCCCTGGGCCCCAGCGGTGAGTTCGGCCAACAGCGTGCCGCTCCCACGGGCCCTCAACCGTCGTACGTGAGCGGTCCTTTGACGTGAAGCGCTCCCTGCCCGGAGCGGATGCGCGGCGGCGCGCCCGACGAGTGCGCCAGCGCCGCCCCGGAGCGCCGACGTGGCGCCACATCCGGGAAGTGTCCGCCGCGGTGCGGCCGTCGCCGGACCGGCGCGGGCCGCTGCCGAGACAAGAGGCGGCCGCCCGGACGGGCGGCCGCCTGCTGCACGCGAGGACGAGGCGTCGGTGGGACGCCTGCCGTCAGAGGTCCTTGGCCTTCTCGAAGAACTCCTCGAAG
Organism: Streptomyces sp. 3N207; assembly: GCF_052246355.1. Lineage (NCBI taxonomy): Bacteria > Bacillati > Actinomycetota > Actinomycetes > Kitasatosporales > Streptomycetaceae > Streptomyces > Streptomyces sp. 3N207. The sequence continues at coordinate 178,970 of NZ_JBQQBV010000009.1, forward strand.
GACAGGACGCCGTCGCCGTTCCCGTCCCTCGTGTTCACGATGGCCTCCGCGAGGCCCACGGTGTAGTGCCGGTCGCCCAGCTCCACCATGGCCTGCTGGAACTCGGCCGGGGTGACGTAGCCGTCGCCGTTCCGGTCGAATTTGTCAAAGGTCTTGCGTGCGTCCTCTATACCGGCCACGAGAGCCTCTACCTCCGGGTGAATGTACCGATCACGTGCCCACCGGCACGTTCCCCGTCACGCTATCCCCGCCCCCTGCACGCGCCTCAGCCGCCCCTGGTCCACCCTCGCGTACGTGTACGCCCCCGCCGCCCGTGGTAAGCCGAGAAGGCCACGGCCGAGATCCGGAAGACCTGAGACGATCCGAGGAAGGGACGTACGCAGCATGCCGATCGAGGGTGAGTACGAGCCGAGCCCCGAGCAGTGGGTGCGGGACCAGGTGGAGCTGTACGAGCGCTCCGGTGGCACCGAAGGCACGACGATGCGGGGCATGCCCGTCGTCATCCTCACCACCAGGGGTGCCAGGACCGGCAAGGTCCGCAAGACGCCGCTGATGCGGGTGGAGCACAGCGGGACGTATGCGGTGGTGGCGTCACTGGGCGGGGCGCCCTCCCACCCGGTCTGGTACCACAACGTCGTCGCCGACCCCCGCGTCGAGCTCCAGGACGGGCCGGTGCGGCAGGACATGACGGCCCGCGAGGTCACCGGCGAGGAGAAGGCCACCTGGTGGAAGCGCGCGGTGGAGGCGTATTCGGACTACGCCGACTACCAGCGCAAGACCGACCGGGAAATCCCGGTCTTCGTCCTGGAGCCCACCCCGGGCGGACACTGATGAGGGAACAGCACGGCCCGGCAGGCGTGAGTGTGCCGGACTCCCGGCTGGCCGCGGAGGCCACCGAACTGGTGCGCGACACCACCAGTGACCTGATCTACGACCATTCGCGCCGGGTGTTCTGCTTCGGCAGCCTGCTTGGGGCGCGCCCGCCGGACCGGCTTCGACCCCGAACTGCTCTACGTCGCGGCCCTCTTCCACGACGTGGGCCTGGGGGAGCGCTTCCATGACAGCGGGCGACGCTTCGAGGTGGACAGCGCGGAGGAGGCCCGCCGCTTCCTGAAGGACCGCGAGGTCCCCGAGGACAGCGTCCGGCGGGTATGGACGGCGATCGCCTTGCACAGCACCCCGGGTATCCCGGAGTTCATGGGCCCGAGGTGGCGCTGGTGGCGGCCGGGGTGGAGTACGACGTGCTCGGTTTCGCGTACGAGGAGATCGACGCCGCGGACCGGGACGCCGTCGTCGCCGCGTATCCGCGTCCCGCGTTCAAGCAGCGCATCCTGCGGGCGTTCGCGGACGGTGTGGAGTCGAAGCCGGAGACCACGTTCGGCAATGTGAAGGCCGACGTTCTCGCCCACTACGACCCGCACTTCCGGCGCGGCGACTTCGTCCGCACCGTCCTGGAGTCGCCCTGGCCGGAGTGAAACCCCGGTGGGTCAGGCTGCCACGGTGCCGTCCCAGGCAGCGCCCGCCGCATCGAGGGCCTGGTTCCCGGCGCCGTGTGCGCCGGCCACGCCCAGCGTTTCCAGGCCGGTGGCCAGCGCCCGCAGCGAGTCCAGCACCACAGCCCGGTCGGCCGCCTGCCCGTAGTGGTTGACGCGCAGCATCTCCGCGGCGAGCGGGCCCGCCGCGGCCTGCAGCGGCACCCGGGCCTCGGCCTTGAGCGCGGCGGCCACCACCTCGCGCGCGTCCACACCCTCCGCCGGTACGCGCAGCGTCGTCGCCGCCGGGGCCGCGTCCTGGTCCCGCACCACGTACGGGGCGAGTCCCGGCAGCTCCCGGGCGCCCGCCCGCAGCGCGGCCGAAGCTGCCCGGTGCCGGGCGATCGACGCTTCCAGACCCTCGGCCATGACCCGGTCGATCGCCTGTTCCAGCGCCAGCATCTCCAACTGGGCCGGGGCGTGCGGCAGTGCGGTCCGGCCGCCGTCCAGCCACCGCTCCTTCCAGTCGAGCAACGACAGATACGAGCGGCGCGGCGCCTGCTCGTTCGCGGCGATCCGCTCCCAGGCCCGTTCACTGACCGAAACGGCCGACACCCCGGCGGGGCCGGCGAGCGCCTTCTGGCCGCCGATGATGCACAGGTCCACGCCCCAGGCGTCGGTCAGCAGCGGCTCGGCTCCCACCGACGCGACCGCGTCCAGCATCAGCAGCGCCCCGTGCTCCCGCACCACCGCGCCGATCTCGGCGACCGGGTTGGTGTTGCCGGTCGCCGCCTCGGCATGGACGAGGCTCACCAGGCCGATCTCCGGGTGCTCCCGCAGCGCCCGGGCCACCTCTTCGACGCCGACCGCGCCGGTGAACGGAGCCGTCACGGTGACGACCTCGGCGCCGCAGTCGCGCAGCCAGCCGCCGAACGTCTCCCCGTAGGGCCCGGTGACGACGTTCAGTGCCGTGCTGCCGCGCGGTGCCGCCGAACGAATGCACGCCTCCAGCGGCAGCAGCGCCTCGCCCTGCATCGCCACGACATCGCAGCGCGTCCGCAACAACGAGGCGATCTTGTCCTCGACGGTGGCGAAGTGCTCCGCACTCAGCGGCGGCAGATCCAGCAGGGACGGGTGCTCGGTGTTCGCAGTCACGGTCGCCTTCCAGCCACGGCGGGCCGCATCCTGCCACGGCCCCGTTACCGCCCGACCTTACGTCCGGGTTCCGTCGGCGCTGCTTTCGCCCCCGGTGTGGCCCGCGCCCGGCCCCCGGTCACTCGGTGGGGCTCACGAGCAGCAGCGCCACGTCGTCGTGGTTCTCGGGGCTGCGCAGCGCACCGAGGAGACGGTCGCAGGTCTCCTCCAGGGAATCGGCGGAGCCGGCGACGGGGCGGAGCAGGTCCAGCAGCACACCCAGCCGGTCCTCGATGTCGTCGCGCCGGGTCTCGACCAGCCCGTCGGTGTACAGCACGAGCAGATCGCCCGGGTTCAGGTCGACGGGGACGGTGCCGTGCACGCCGCTGCCGAGGCCCAGCGGCGTGCCGGTGGGCACCTCGATCAGTCGGGGCTCCCCCCGCGCGGGGACGAGGACAGGCGGCAGATGCCCGGCGGACGCGATCCGGCACTGGTTGCGGCGCGGGTCGTAGACGGCGTACAGACAGGTGGCGAAGAACGGGTCGAGACCGGTGGTGATCTGGTCGAGGTGGCGGAGCACGTCGGTGGGCGGCAGCGCCAGCCGGGCGAGGGTCTGGGTCGCGGTGCGCAACCGTCCCATGGTGGCGGCCGCGTTGACGCCGCTGCCCATCACATCGCCGACGACCAGCGCGGTGCGGTCCTCCTCCAATTCGAGTACGTCGAACCAGTCGCCGCCGATCTCGCTGTGCGCTCCGGCCGGCTGATAGCGGGAGGCGATACGCAGCCGCGCCGAGGTGGTGGCAGGCGTCGGCAGCATGCTGCGTTGCAGGGTGAGCGCGATGTTGTGCTGCTGCCGGTAGAGCCGGGCGTTGTCGATGCAGACGGCGGCGCGGCCGGCGAGTTCGCAGGCGAGGATGGTGTCGTCGTGATCGAAGGGCTTGGGGTTGCGGGTGCGCTTGAGATCCAGCGCGCCCAGCACCTCGCCGCGGGCGATCAGGGGGACGGCCAGGTAGGAGTGGACGCCCGCGCGGGCGAGCAGGGTGGCGGCCTGCTCGTCGCGGCCGATCCTGCGCAGATCCTCCTCCTGGACGGCGGGCACGGTGACCGGCTGTCCGGTGGCGACACAGCGGGTGACGAGGCGCTCGGCATCGTAGCGGGCCACCTGTCCCGGGGGATCGGCCGCTTCGGCGGCGACGCTGGGATAGGCGGAGACCAGCGCCAGGGCGCGGAAGGAGGCCGTCTCCTCCTCGGGGATGCGGACGGGCTGGTCCCGTACGGCGGCATCCAGCACATCGACAGCGGCGATGTCGGCCAGCTCCGGCACGGCGATCTCGGCGAGCTCGCGGGCCGTCTGCTCCAGATCGAGCGTGGTACCGATGCGTACGGACGCCTCGGCCAGATGCGAGAGGCGCTGCCGGGCCTGCTCGGCGTGGATGGCGGCCTGGTGGCGTTCGGTGACGTCGGTGACGGCGACGGACAGCCCCAGCGGCCGTCCGCCCGAGTCGTCGAGCCGGTAGGTGGAAACGGACCAGGCGTGGCACTTGCCTCCTGGCCGCTCACCGCCCAGCACCTCGTGGTCGATGACCGCCTCGCCCGTCTCGAGCACTCGTTGCAGTACCCTCTCGGCCTCGGCGACATGGCCCGGGGGCAGGATGTCACGCACGGTTCTGCCCAGGTGCTCCTCTTCGCCCACCCCGTCGAGCCGGCCGAGGGCCGGGTTGACGGAGACGTAGCGCAGGTCGGTGTCCATGACCGCGATGCCCATGGGGGACTGCTGGATCAGCAGCGTCGAGAAGGCCAGGTCGCGCTCGATCTCGCGGAGCGCGGCCCGGTCCGTGATCAGGCCCAGCGCGTACATGGCGTTCTGGTCGTCGTGGAGCCGCATGTTGCGGAACTCGAAGGACCGGACCTGGCCGTCCTTGCACTTGACCGGGAACACCCCTGCCCAGCTCTTCCCCTCCCGCATCACCTGGTCGAACAGGCGGAGCACCAGCTCGATGTGTGCGTCCGGCACCAGCAGCGGGGCCGCGTACCGGCCGAGCGCCTCCGCCGCCGAGTAGCCGAACAGCCGCTCGGCCTGGGGACTCCACAGGACGATCCTGCCGCGCTCGTCCAGCACCACGGCAGCGACAGCCAGCACATCCAGGAGCCCGCCGGGCGGAGAGAGAGATACGTCCGGCACCCCGTCGGCGTCACCCTCAGGGGGCTCCTCGCGGTTCCTCACGGACGGCTACCTTCCTGACCGGGGCCGTACCCCTCCATCCTCCCTCCTGGTCAGCCGGAGTGCCCCTCGACCGTGCGCCGAGAAGCCCGCAGCCCCCGTCCGGCGGACCCCGCCGGGTGCCGGACCTCGAAATAGTGACGCGCCCGCTCGTGTGCCGCCACCGGGGTGCCGAGCGCGTCGAGCCCCAGCAGCGCTGCGCCCAGCACCGGGCGGGCGCGTACGACGCGCGGGACGGCATGCGGGGCGCGCTGTTCGAGGAGCCTGGTGATGCGGTCGTCGAGGAGGGAGTGCCCCGCGGCGAGGATGCCGCCGCCCAGCAGCACCGGAACCTCCTCCTCCAGCAGCTCCAGCCTGCGCAGCGCCACCACCGCCATGGTGACGACCTCCTCGGCCATCCGGGCCGCCAGGGCATCCGCGACGGCATCGCCCCGGGCGGCCACGGCGAACAGCACCGGGGCCAGCTCAAGGCGCCGCGCGTACGGGATGCGGCCCAGGTGCATGGCCTCGATCAGCGCGTACATCGAGTCCAGCCCGAAGTGTGCGGGCAGCGCCGTACGCAGCAGAGTGGGCTCTCCGCGGCCGTCCTCGGCGCGGGCCGCGTGCCACAGCGCCTCCTCACCCAGCCCCCCGCCGCCGCCCCAGTCACCGGAGAGCCGACCGATGGCGGGGAAGCGCGCGGTGCGCCCGTCGGGCCGGATGCCGACGCAGTTGATCCCGGCCCCGCACACGACGGCGACCCCGCGCGGCGCGGCGTCGCCGTCGTGCGCGGTGAGCCCGGCGCGCAGTACGGCGAAGGTGTCGTTGTGCACGGTGACCCGCTCGCCCCAGCCGCGCTCGGTGAGTGCCGCGGCCAGCTGCTCCTCCTCCACGGGCAGGTCGGCGTTGGCGAGGCAGGCCATCACCTGGCGTACGGGGGCCGGGGTGCGCGGGGCTGAGCCGTCACCGTCCGGCGTGGTTGCCGCAGCCGCGTGGGCCCGGCCGACGGTCTCGGCCAGGGCATCCACGGCAGCGCGGACCCCCACCACGGGCGGGCGGAAGCCGCCGCCCCGCGCGGTGCCCAGCACGCTGCCGTCCGCACCGAGCAGCGCCACATCCGTTTTGCTGTTGCCCGCGTCGATGGCGAGGACGGCAGGGGCGGGGCCGGCCGGGCCGTTCCGGTCGGCCGGAGGTGTGTCCGTACGGGCGGCGGGGGCTGTGCGGGCAGGGGGTCGGCTCAGGCCCACGCGAGGTGCTCCTTGTTGTGCGCGAGGAGCTGGTCGGTCAGCTGTTCGGCGTGGTCGAGCTGGCCGACGAGTGGGTGGGCGAGCAGCGCCTTGAAGACACGGTCGCGGCCGCCGTGCAGCGCGGCGCGCAGGGCCAGCTCCTCGTACGCGGTCACATGGGCGATCAGCCCGGTGAACTGCGGGTCGAGCGCGGGCACCGGCAGCGGGTGGGCTCCGTCCCGGTCGATCCGGGCCTGGGTCTCGATCACCGCATCGTCGGGCAGGAAGGGCAGCGTTCCCCGGTTGAGGGTGTTGACCGCCTGGTGGGTGCTGCCGCCCTCGCGCAGCAGTGAGGCGGCCAGGTCGACGGCGGCCTCCGAGTAGTAGGCGCCGCCACGCCGGGCCAGCAGCTCGGGCTTCGTATCGAGGGCCGGGTCGGCGTACATGTCCAGCAACTGCCGCTCCAGCGCGGCCACTTCCGCGGCCCGGGTGGGCTTGCCGCGCTGGGCGCGGACCACTTCGTCGTGGGCGTAGTAGTAGCGCAGGTAGTAGGACGGAACGACGCCGAGGCGGTCGACCAGTGTGCGGGGCAGATGCAGGTCGTCGGCGACGGCCTCGCCGTGTTCGGCCAGCAGCTTCGGCAGTACGTCGGTGCCCTCGGGGCCGCCGAGGCGGACGCCCAGCTCCCAGGTGAGGTGGTTGAGCCCGACGTGGTCCAGGTGCAACTCGCCGGGCGCGACGTCCAGCAGCCTCGCGAATTTCCGCTGGAAGCCGATTGCCACATTGCACAGACCGACAGCCTTGTGCCCGGCGGACAGCAGCGCGCGGGTGACGATGCCGACGGGGTTGGTGAAGTCGATGATCCAGGCGTCCGGGTTGCCGCGCCGGACCCGCTCGGCGATGTCCAGCACGACCGGTACGGTGCGCAGCGCCTTGGCCAGCCCACCGGCGCCGGTGGTCTCCTGGCCGACGCAGCCGCACTCCAGCGGCCAGGTCTCGTCCCGCTCGCGGGCCGCCTGTCCGCCCACGCGCAGCTGGAGGAGGACGGCGTCCGCGCCGTCGACGCCCGCATCCAGGTCGGAGGTGCTGGTGACGGTGCCGGGGTGGCCCTGCTTGGCGAAGATGCGCCGGGCCAGGCCGCCGACGAGCTCCAGCCGCTCGGCTGCCGGGTCGATCAGCGCCAGCTCGTCGATCGGCAGCACCTCGCGCAGCCGCGCGAAGCCGTCGATGAGTTCGGGGGTGTAGGTCGAGCCTCCGCCGACCACTGCGAGCTTCATGGGATTCAGCCCTTTACTCCGGTGAGGGTGACGCCTTCGACGAAGGCTTTCTGCAGACCGGTGCCGAGCAGCCCCGCCGACCGTGAGGGCGGCGGACAGCCGCTGCTCAGGCGGTGTCGAACACCTCGTCGCGCGCCTGCGCCAGCGCGGACAGCAGGGCACCGCTCAGGATCGGGTCGTCCTGCAGCTCGCTCAGCCGCAGCAGCGGCCGGGTCAGCGCGAGCCCGGTCAACTCCCGCTCCACCAGCGCGCGCAGCTCCTCGCCGCCGGTCCGCGGCACGGCACCGGACAGCACGACGAGCTGCGGGTCGACGACCGCGACCACAGCGGCGATCCCGTTCGCCAGCCGGCGCGCGGTCTCCTCGCGTACGACCGGGTCGGCCAGCGCGTCGGGCAGTGGCCTGCCGTTCGCGAGACGGCGTACGGCCGGCACCGAGACCAGGCTCTGGAAGCCGCCGCCGGCGTGCGGAGCGGCGTACTCGCCGGGCCCGCCGCGGGCGAGCGGCGCGCCGGGCAGCGGCATGTAGCCGATCTCCCCGGCCCCGCCGGTGGCCCCGCGCAGCAGGGTGCCGCCCACGACGACGGCGGCGCCCGTGCCGTTGTCCACCCAGACGAGGGCGAAGTCGTCGTGGTCCTGGGCCGCGCCGGCGTGCTGCTCCGCCATGGCCGCGAGGTTCACATCGTTCTCGATCGTCACGGGGGTGCCCAGCACCTCGGCCAGCTCGGCGCGCAGCGTACGGGAGTGCCAGCCGGGCAGGTGCGGGGCGTAGCGCAGCTCGCCCGAGTGCGGATCGAGCGCGCCGGGCGTACCGATGACCGTGGTGTGCGGTTCCGTCGGCACCGGCCCGGCCTCCCGCAGGGCCCCGTCGACGGCCTCCTTGACCAACTGCGCGGTGCGATGCTGTACGTCCTCGGCCACGGAGTCCGCCTCCACCCGGGCGCGGCCGACGACGGTGCCGGTGATGTCGGCGACCACCGCCGAGATGCCGTGCGGATCGGCCGACAGCGCGGCCACATTGGCGGCCGTCGGCTCGATCTCGTACAGCAGCGCGTTGGGGCCGGGCCTGCCGCGCTCCTTGCTGCGGGTACGCACGAGGCCCATCTCCGCGAGCCTGCCCAGGAGTTGGGAGGCGGTGGGCTTGGACAGGCCGGTCAGCTCGCTGATCCGGGTGCGGGTGAGCGGGCCGTGGGCGACGAGCAGATCGAGCGCGGCGCGGTCGTTCATCGCGCGCAGCACGCGAGGGGTGCCCGGGGTCCCTGCTGTGCCGCTCGGGCCGGAGTGTGTGGCCATGGTGGTGCCCTCTGTCCGGGATTGTCCGGGCCGTCCGGGCGTCGGGTGCGCGGGCCGGCAATCGTTAGGAAAGTTTCCAGTTGATGGCGGGAACCTAGAACTCCCCCTGTAGATCCGTCAATGGTCCGGGCAAGGACAGCCGTCCGGCGAGGTCAGCCGACCGTCGGCGGAGTGGCACGCACCGGTTCGGACGCGCCACCCCGCCGACGGGGTGGGGCCGCAGTCCGCTGCTGCCTACTTCGGCTGCGTCAGGTCGTAGAACGTGGTGTTGCCCGCCTTCACCTTGGCGTAGTTCTGCGTCACCCAGGAGCTGATCTTGGACGAGGTGCCCTCGCCTTTCCCGGGGCCACCTTGCGAACCGGCGAGGAAGTAGTGGATCTTGCCCTGCGCCACGTACTTCTTGAACTGGGCGAGGCTCGGGTAGGGGTCGGTGCCGTTGAAGCCGCCGATCGCCATCACCGGGAGCCCGGTGGAGAGTTGGTAGCTTGCCGCGTTCTGCGAGCCGATGGCCGCCGCGGCCCAGGTGTACGAGGCGGCGTTCTTGCGCAGCAGCGATTCCGCCTTCGCCGAGACCTTGCTGCCGTTGAGCAGCCCTCCCATTCCTCCGCCGGGGCCTCCGGCGCCGCCCGCCCGGCCCGCACCGTCCCGCGTGCCCTGGCCCTGCGCGCCGCCCTGCTGGGCTCCTGGCCCCTGGCCCGGACCCGCCATCCCCTGGCCCGGACCCGGCATCCTCTTGCCGCCGCCCGGCATCCCTTTGGCGCCCCGCATCCCGGGCGGGCCGCTCCGGCCGGCGGCGGGACCCGCGGTGACGATCGAGCCAGTGTGCGGCGTACCGACGGTGCTCAGCGTGTACGCCGCCGGCCCGGCGACCGCGGCGAGCAACCCCAGCGCCGCGACCGCCGCACCCAGCCTGCGCGGCAGCACGGTGGCCGCCAGCAGCCCGCAGGCCGCCATCAGACCGGCCACCAGCACGGTCCAGCGCAGCCACGGCAGCCAGTCCGCCGCCCGGCCCAGCAGTACGAACCCCCACACTGCCGTGCCCGCGACCGCTGCCGCCAGGACGGCGTTCCACAGGAAGCCGCTCCGCTCCCGCCACAGGGCCGTGCCCCCCATGGCCGCCACGGCCGCGAGATGGGGCGCGAGCGCGACGGTGTAGTACTCGTGGAAGATCCCGGACATGAAGCTGAAGGTCACAGCGGTGATCAGCAGCGAGCCGCCCCACAGCAGGAACGCGGCCCGGAGTGCGTCCGTACGCGCTGCCCGGCGGGTCAGCACCAGGCCCGCTACGAGGAACAGCAGCGCGGCCGGGAACAGCCAGGCGATCTGCCCGCCGATAGTGTCGCCGAACAGCCGCCCCAGGCCCGTCTGACCCCAGGCGCCTCCGCCGCCACCGGGACCCCGGCCGCCTCCGCCACCGCCGACGCTGCCGGTCTCGTCACCGGTGAGCCGGCCGAAGCCGTTGTAGCCGAAGGTCAGCTCCAGAAAGCTGTTCTCCTGCGAGCCGCCGATGTACGGCCGCGAGGACGCGGGCCACAGTTCCACGAGGGCGACCCACCAGCCCGCCGTGACCAGCGTCGCCAGCCCGCCGCACAGCAGTTGCCCGATCCTGCGGCGCAGCCGGGTCGGGCCGCACACCAGATACACCAGCGCCGCCACCGGCAGGATCAGCCACGCCTGCAATGCCTTGGCCAGGAAGCCGAAGCCGAAGCAGGCGCCCGCCAGCACCAGCCACCTGGTGCGGGCGTCCTCCATGGCCCGCCCCATGCACCACAGCGCCGCCACCATGAGCAGGCACAGCAGGGCGTCCGGGTTGTTGAAGCGGAACATCAGCGCCGCCACCGGGGTGAGCGCCAGCAGCGCCCCGGCGAGCAGCCCGGCGGCCGGTCCGGAGCGGCGGCGTACGGCGGAGTACAGCACGCCCACGGAGGCGACGCCCAGCAGCGCCTGCGGTACCAGGATCTGCCAGGAGCCCAGTCCGAAGAGCCGGACGGACAGGGCCATCGGCCACAGCGCGGCCGGTGGTTTGTCGACGGTGATGGCGTTGCCCGCGTCCAGCGAGCCGAACAGGAACGCCTTCCAGCTCACCCCGCCGGCCTGCGCAGCGGCGGAGTAGAAGGAGTTGGCGTAACCCGAGGCGCCGAGCCCGTACAGGTACAGCACCGCGGTGGCCGCCAGCAGCGTCCGGAACGCGGGGCCCTCCCAGCGCGGCCGTCCGGCCCGTCGGAGCCGTGACCTGGCCCGGAGCCGGTCGCTGAGGGGGGCCCGGCGTCCAGCGGCGGGATCTGCGCCCACGCGGGGCGCGTCCGCCGCGCTGCCGGAAGAGGTGAGGGTGCTCATGCTGAAGTCCGCTCTCTTTCAGATCCGTTGTGGACCGAACATCGCGGACCGCCCTGTCATCCAGCTGTGCTGAACCTGTGCGGCGGCTGTGGGCTCCCGCCTCACCCGGTGCCGTAGCGTCCTTCGGGTCCGTACCAGTCGACGCATACGACGAGGGCGTCGTCCTCGAGCGGGCCCTCGCCCCGGTGGCCGGCGAGATCGCGGAAGACCGCCCGTGCGACCTGGGCCGGTGGCAGCAGCCGGTTGGCGGTGAGGGAGCGGGCCAGGGCGTGGTCGCCGAAGGGCTCACCGGCGCGGGAGAGCGGCTCGTAGACACCGTCGGTCGCCAGCAGCAGCCGGTCGCCGGGCTGTACGCGGAAGTGCTCCGTCACGTAGGGGGTTTCCTCGAACATGCCCAGTGGCAGCTGTGCGTCGAAGACGAGACTGTCGACCTTGGCGTCCCGGCACAGCCATGCGCGGGGCGAGCCCGCCTCGACGATCTCCACCTCCCCGGTGGCGAGTTCGAACCGGAACAGCACCATCGAGACGTACGCCGAGCCCCGGTAGTGGGCGTACACGGCCTGATCGGTGAGGGCCGCCTGGTCGGCGAGGCCGAGTCCGGCGCGGCGTGCGTTGCGCAGCGCGCTGACTGCGAGGGTGGTCAGCAGCGCCGCCTCGACCCCCTCGCCCATGCCGTTGGTGACGGTGACGGTCAGGTGCTCGGCGGAGACCGACCAGTCGACGTTGTCGCCGGAGGCGGAGTAGGCGGGCTCCAAGTGGGCGCCCAGGGCGAACTCTTTGCGCCGGAAGGAGTGGCCGGGCAGCAGTTGCCACTGCATCTCGGCGGCGACGGTCAGCCGGGTGGCCCGGCGCGCCCGCTGATAGAGGTCCGTGTCCCGCTCGGCGACCGTGATCTCGTGGCCGAGAGCGACGCACAGGTCTCCCAGCTCCGGCAGCAGGCCGACGGCATGGGTGTCGCGGGGCAGGGTCACGGACAGCACCCCCAGCCGGTCGCCCCGTACGCTCACCGGCAGGTGCACCGCCACGGTGTTCGTCGCCCGGTCGGTCAGTACGACGGGTTCGGGGGCCCGCAGAGCCCGGCCCTGCGGGCTGTTGTGGACGAGGAGCGGCTCTGCGGTGAGCGGCACGGGCTCCACCACGTGCAGGGTGCGCATACCGTAGTCGGCCAGGCGCAACTCGGCGTCCACGGCGCCGTAGTGCTCTCGCAGTGCCTCTTTGACCACGTCCACCAGTGTGTGCGGGGCGGCGGTGCGCAGGGCCCGCTCGACCACGGCGAATCTGTTCACGTCTCCTGCTTCTCCGTCTGCCATGTGTGCAGCGGCCGGGCAGGGGGCACTGCTTCCCCCGCGGGCCGGATCCGTACATTATCGTCGCACGGAAACGTTTGCCGAATGACAACTGAGGCTCGTCAGGGCCTGGCCGACGGGGCGCCGATGCGGGCCTGTCGCGCGGAGTACGCGGAGGGATAAGCTCTTCCCGGCCCTTGACAGCGGCGAGGGAGCCTCGCAGAGCCGGGCGGCAAGAGTGCCGAACTTGTGGAGTGAAACGTGACGTCGACCCCCGCCATCGACCGGTTGCGCCGGTGCGGAGCGGCGCTGTGACGGGCGAGAACCCCCTTGGCCGGGGACAGCCGAGGCGCCGGGGCTCGCCGGCGGCGGCCGGGACGGCCGGTGAGGTCATCGAGCTGCTGGAGGTCCTGTGGGAGCACGGCCGCGACGCGGTCTCCTCCTCGCCCGTCTCCGCCTCACAACTCCGGGTCCTCTACTGCCTCGACCGTGACGAGGGCATGAACCTGCGCACCCTGGGGGAGATGCTGGGCTCGGCCCCCTCCTCCGTCAGCCGGTTGTGCGACCGCCTGCAGGCGCTCGGTTTCCTGGAGCGGCTGCCCAGTCAGGTCAGCCGCAGGGAGCTGGAACTGCACCTGACGCGCCAGGGGAGGAAGTACCTCAGCGATCTGCGCCTCCGTCGCGAGGAAGCCCTGACGGCGACCCTCGCGGCAATGCCGCCGAGAGCGCGCAGCGTGCTGCACGAGGGCCTCAGGGCCTTCCGTGACGCCGCCGAGGGCACCGCCCCGGCGCACCGGCTCAGCGCGCTGGAAGACCTGGACGACCGCTCCGCCTGACCCGGTCGCGGGTGGTTCGCGCGTGTTGTCGCAGACATGGACGGGCTGTGTGTCCGCGTAATTCAGGACAAATGACGGTAAACCATGCTGCATGACTCTTAAGCGTCCAGGGACGGGGGAGCGCGGTTCGCGGTTCGCGTTCCGGAGCGTTGCCGCGCAGGTTTTCGTACTCCAGTTGGCGATCGTGCTGCTACTGGTGATCACGGCAGCCGTGATTCTGGCCTGGCAGGCGCGCTCCGCAGACGTCCGCAGCGCGCGGGACCGCTCCCGGACATGTGCGGGCACGCTGGCCGTCTCGCCCTCGACGGCAGCCGCTCTGCAGTCACCCCGGCCCACCGAGAAGCTGCAGCCGTTGAGCGTGCAGGCCGGCCACGAGTGCGGGATCGATTTCGTCGCGGTGCTGAACCGGAAGGGGGTGCGGCTCAGCGACCCGATCCGGAAGCTGATCGGCAATCGGGCCTCCGGAGACTTCGGCCGGGCGCTGGCCGGTGAGTCGTACACCGAGCAGTTCGAGGGCGAACCCAAGGACTCCGTACGCGCCGTTGCGCCCGTACGGGACTCGAACGGCAAGGTGATCGGGATGGTCACTGCGGGGGTCGACTTCACCACCGTCTCGGCGCGGCTGAACCGGGAGCTGCCGTGGGTGGCGGTCGGTGCCGCCGGTGCGCTCCTTCTCGCGACGGCGGGTGCGGGACTGGTGAGCCGACGGCTGAACCGGCAGACACGCGGCCTGGGCCCGGCGGAGGTGACCCGGATGTACGAGCACCACGACGCGGTCCTGCACGCGGTACGCGAAGGCGTGCTGGTGCTCGACGGCGAACGGCGGCTGGTGCTCGCCAACGACGAGGCGCACCGGCTGCTGGGACTGCCCGACCAGGCCCAGGGGGAGCATGTCGAGGGCCTGCGGCTGGAGTCGAGTGTGGGGGAGTTGTTGTCCTCGGGCCGTACCGCCACCGACGAGGTTCATGTGGTCGGCGACCGGATGCTCGCCGTCAACCAGCGCCCGACCGGGCGGAACGGCGGACCCGCCGGCAGCGTGGCCACCCTGCGGGACACCACCGAACTGCGGGAGGTGGCCGGGCAGGCGGAGATCGCGACGCAGCGACTGGAACTGCTGTACGCGGCGGGGCTGCGGATCGGGACGACGCTCGACGTGGTGCGTACCGCCGAGGAGCTCGCCGAGGTCGCGGTTCCCCAGTTCGCCGATGTGGTCACCATCGACCTGCTCGATCACGTGATCAGCGGTAAGGAACCGCTGCCCGACCCCGCATCCGCCCGGGTGCGGCGTGTGGCGCTGCGCTCCGCCGTGGGGGAGACACACCCGCTCCAGCCGGTGGGCAGCAGGCCGGCCGTCTCGCCCGTCGTCTCTCCCACGGGCGGCGGTGAAGCGGTCGAGCCCGTCTTCGAACCGGATCTGTCCGCCGCAGCCGGCTGGCGCACCGTCGACCCGGAGCGGGCCGAAGAAGTTCTTCAGGCAGGCTTCCACTCGCTGATCAGCGTGCCGATGCAGGCGAGAGGAACCGTGTTCGGACTGACCAGTTTCTGGCGCCGGAACCAGCGGCCGTTCCAGCCCGAGGACCTCGCCTCGGCCGAGGAACTCGTCACCCGCACCGCGGTGTGCGTCGACAACGCCCGCCGCTACGCGCGGGAGCACGGCCTCGCCGTGACGCTGCAGCGCAGCCTGCTGCCGGGCGGGCTGCCGGAACAGAACGCCGTCAGCGCTGCCTACCGCTATCTGCCCGCACAGGCCGGGGTGGGGGGCGACTGGTTCGACGTCATCCCGCTGCCCGGGGCCCGGGTGGCGCTGGTCGTCGGTGACGTGGTCGGGCACGGGCTGCACGCGGCGGCCACCATGGGGCGGCTGCGGACCGCGGTGCACAACTTCTCCTCGCTGGACCTGCCGCCGGACGAACTGCTCGCCCATCTGGACGAACTGGTGGCCCGTATCGACCAGGACCCGACCCTCGGCCCGGAAACCGAGCCGGTCACCGGCGCGACCGTGCTGTACGCCATCTACGACCCGGCGTCCGGCCAGTGCCATCTGGCCAGGGCCGGTCACCCGCCGCCCGCGCTGGCGTGTCCCGACGTCACCACCGCCGTCCTGGACATCCCCGAGAACCTGCCGCTCGGACTGGGCACCTCTCCGTTCGAGACCCACACCCTGACTCTTCCGGAAGGCAGCCGTCTGGTGCTCTACACCAACGGGCTGGTCCAGGTCCGCAGCCGCGACCTCGACGACCGCATGGACATGCTGCGCGCCGCTCTCACCCGCGTCGACCACGGTCCTGAACAGACCTGCGCCGCCTTGCTGGAGGCCCTGCTGCCCGACCGGACCAACGAGGACCGGGACGACATCGCGCTGCTCGTCGCCGAGACCCGGCTGCTGCCGCCCTCCCGGATCGCCCGGTGGGAGGTCCCCAGCGACCCGGAGGCCGTCGCCCCCGTCCGCGCGGCGTGCATGTCCCAGCTCACCGAGTGGGGCCTGGAGGAGACCGCCTTCACCGCGGAGCTCATCCTGAGCGAGCTCATCACCAACGCCATCCGCTACGGCGCGCCGCCGGTCACCGTACGGCTGCTCTGCGACCGCTACTTGACCTGCGAGGTCTCCGACAGCAGCAGCATCGCGCCGCATCTTCGCCGGGCGACGACCGTGGACGAGGGGGGCCGCGGCCTGTTCCTGATCGCCCAACTCGCCCAGCACTGGGGCACCCGCTACACACCCGAGGGCAAGACCATCTGGGCCGAGCTTCCGCTGACGGCTACTCAGGTCCAACCGCCACTGGTGTGAGGCGGCCTGGGACGGTGCTCGCCCGTTGCGAGCTGCCGCCCCCCCGGCCTCGGCGGGCAAAAATTTTGCCTCACAGGCAAAAGGCGGAAAGACCCCCTGGCGTGCCTGCGTGCGCCCCGCGCTGACCTGGACCGGCGTCAATTCCTGCCGTTGCTGGAGGCGTTGTCACCACCGCCCGCGGAACTCGGGTTCCAGCCGAGCCCTTGACGAAGGTCCAGACCTTCGGCACCGTGCATTGCCGTGACGTGAGAGCGCTCACCCACCCCCCACTTCAGAGGAGCGCATGTCATGACTGCGTTGACCACGCCTGCGCGAAATCTTCCCGCATTGAACCGATTCGCGGCCACAGCCGTTGAGGCCCTTGCCACCCGTTCAGGCAGCCACTGTCTGCTGGTCGACAACGATGTCGCATTGACCGCCCCCGCCGTCTCCGGAGGTCCCGTCCGATGAGTTCCGTCAGCCGCCGCGCCCTGATCCGCGGAGCCGCAGCCGCCGCCGTCGCTGTCCCCGCTGCCGGGCTTGTCGCCCAACAGGCCAGTGCGGGCAAGCTCTTCAAGGAGCAGGCAGCCGCCGGCCTGTCACTGAAGATCGTCAACAACAGCGGCGCCTACGACAACGGGTCGATCCACCTCTACATCGTGGGCAACGACGGCAAGAACCAGTGCCGCGTCACTCCCGAGGGCGAACTGAAGCCGGTACAGCTGTCCGACAACGGTCCGGACGGCTACACCGACTACGCCATCCCCCTGACGGGCACCGAGACCACTCTCTCGCTGCCGGAGATGTCCGGCCGGATCTATGTCGCCTGCGGGGAGAAACTGAAGTTCAAGGCCGTCGGAGCCGACACCGGTGCGGCCCTGGCCTACCCGGCCGCCTGGGTCGAGTCGGACCCGAACTACCCGATCGTGCACGACTGTGCGGAGTTCACGTACAAGGGCGGCGCGATGTACTGCAACACCACCATGGTCGACATGTTCAGCGTGCCGCTGGGCATCGGGCTCAAGGGCGCCAAGGACCAGACCACCGGCACCCTCAAGCCGGGCGCCCGCGGCAAGATCTTCGAATCGGTGCGCTCCGTCGAGGCGTTCTCGAAGCTCGTCATCGACGACAAGCGCGTCATAGCCCCGGGTCACGGCATGGGCGCCGGCCTGTTCGCCGAGGACTACTTCGCCTCGTACATCGACGAGGTATGGGCCGCCTACCAGAGCAAGGACCTGAAGGTCACCACCAACGCGGGCACCTTCACAGGCCGCGTCAGCGGCGACAAGCTTTCCTTCACCGGCCCGGGGCAGGTGTCCTTCAGCAAGCCGTCCACCAAGGACGTCCTCTTCTGCGACGGCGCCCTCGCGGCGCCCAACGACGGAACGACCGGACCGGTGGCCGCGATCCTGGGTGCCGCCTTCAACCGCACCACGCTGCTCTCGACCCCCGAGCAGCCCACCACCGACCCCGCCGCCTTCTACCAGGGCGACGTCACGCACCACTACGCCAAGGCCATGCACGCCGCCACCGAGGACGGCAAGGCGTACGGCTTCGCCTTCGACGACGTGGCCGGTTTCGCCTCGTATATCGAGGACAGCGCAGCGACGGAGCTGAAGCTCACCCTGACGCCCTTCGAGTGACTGCTCCGGGAACGGCCGGCGCAGCGACCGTACGCACGTGCCCGTACCGGGCGTCGCCGAGGCGCGGGGGAACCGCGCCTCGGCGACGGGCGCGCTGCTCGGCATCGTCACCGGCGTCGGCGTCGGCGCGCTGTACGGAGCGTCCCGTGCCCTCCCGTGGCGCCCGGCGCTGCCGCCGGCCGCGCTGGTCACGGGCGTGAAGGCGATGGCCGGCTCCGATGTGCCGATGGCTCTGCTGAAGGTCTCGGACCCGCGTACCTGGCGGCCGGCCGACCGGGTGTCCGACCTGGTGCCGCAGCCTGCCTACGGCGCGGTCAAGGCGGTCGCCTACGACAAGGCGGTCGGCTACGAACTGACGGCTCCGCAGCGGTGACCCGCCGACCGATACGACCGATCCTGTGTCGGTGAACGTGTTTCAGTGAACGCCCTCGTCGGGCGGGCAGCCGACGGCCAGACCACCCGAGGGGAGGTCGGCGGCGTGTGCCAGTGGCCAGGGCGGGGGCAGCGCACTCCAGCCGTCCGCCGTCAGTGCAACGTCGGGGCAGTCGCTGTTGAGCAGCACCTGCGCTCCGTCCGTCACCAGCACCCCGGCGAGATTCACGCCGCGCCCGCCGCCCGGCGCGGTGGTGGTGTAGCGCCAGCGCAGCCGCAGGCCCGCCGGATACGGACCGGGCGGCAGCTGTGCGCGCACCCGCTGCCAGGTGCGCCCGTGATACCCCGACAGCTCGGTGCCCGGTACGGTGTGCCAGCTTCGGCCACCGTCCGTGCTGTGTTCCAGGACGAACAGGTCGGTGTCGTCGATGTCCACGAAAGCGTCGTAGCCGATGCGCAGCCGGCCGCGTCCGGGAGGCGGCCCGGCCGGATCGCGCGGCGGCCGGGCGGCGTGGCGTGGCGGAGCCGCCAGGAGCGGTCCGGTCGTCAGCGTGCTGTCGCTCCGTCCGTCGGCGTCCTGGCCGTCGGTCTCCTCACCCTCGGTTTCGTGGTCGCCGTTGATCTGGCCGTCCGGTGGGCCGGTGAACCATGAGCGCCCGCCCCCGGGTGCCCGTACCGGGATCGACCGGGCCAGTGCCTGGGCGAATGCGCGCCGTGCGGAGTTGGTCGAGGGAGTCACATCGAGGGGGTGCACCCGGTTGGTCAGCAGGATCGCGAACGACCGCGACTGAGGGTCGATCACCAGTGAGGTGCCGGTGAACCCGGTGTGCCCCAGCGTCCGTGGCGAGGACAGCGCGCCCATGTACCACGCCTGGTCGAGTTCGAAGCCGAGGCCGTGATCGTCCCCGGGGAAGCGGCTCGTGTAGTTCTTCTCCAGCAGGCTGACGGCGTGCGGGCCGAGGATCCGCCGACCCCGGTACGTACCGCCGTTGAGCAGGGCCTGGGCGAGCACCGCGAGGTCGTCCACGGTGGAGAAGACCCCGGCGTGCCCGGCCACGCCGCCCATGGCCCAGGCATTGTCGTCGTCCACCGAACCGCGCAGCATCCCGCGCTCGGGAGTGACCTTGTACGAGGTGGCGGCGATCCTGGGCCGCCAGGCGGCGGGCGGGTTGTACGCGGTGTCGCGCATCCGCAGCGGCTCGGTGATGCCCTCCCGTACGAGACGGTCCAGCCGTTGCCCCGTCACCTGCTCCAGGAGCAGCTGCAAGCTGAGCATGTTGAGGTCGGAGTAGCGGTACACGGTGCCGGGCCGGGCGAACGGCCGGGCCTGAAGGATCGCCTCCTTCCGCGCCCCCGGCCCGCCGCTGACCTCCCACAGCGGTGGACGGGGGTCGGCGGGCAGACCGGAGGTGTGGGTGAGCAGTTGCTCGACGGTGATGCCGCCCTTCCCGCCGGCGGCGAACGCGGGCAGATAGCGCGCTACGGGTGCGTTCAGCCGCAGCCGCCCGGCCTCGACCTGCTGTACGGCCACCAGCGTGGTGAACAGCTTCGAGAGCGACGCCAGATCGTAGATGGTGTCCGTACGGGCCGGTACCCGCCGCCCCGGCGGCAGCTCCCCTTGTTCCGTGTAGCGCACGGCGTAACCGCTCGCGTGCCGGGCGACGACGGCGCCGTCGTGTGCCAGCAGCGCGGTGGCGCCCGGGAACAGGTGATCGATACCGCGCTCCGGGTCGGTCCAGCTCGCGAGCCGGCGCTGAAAGGCGTCGATGGGTGCGGGGTCGAGCCCCACCTGCGTGGGTGCCGCGCGCCGCAGCACCGTACCGGCGGGCGCGAAGCCCCGCGCGGGCCGGTCGAATCCCCGGCTGACCCCCGGCCCGGTCGTCGCACCCGTGCCGCGGTCGTCGCTCGCGGTCGACGGCGGTACCGGCGCGAGCAGACCGGCCAGCGCGACGAGCACGCTCGCCGGCAGGATGACGTACGCAGCAACCCGCATGCAGCCCCCATCGCCTCTCACAGCTGTCGGAGACGGTCCCGCGACGACGAACTTACGCGCGCCGCACCGCGAGGCCCGGTACCGATGGGCATCCCGGGTGTGGCCCGTGCGCTGTCAGGGGCACGAGCGCACCGGCGCGGCTTGCGTGGCGACGAGCCCGGGCCGGACCCCGGCTGTACGATCGCGCTCGTCGCGATCACCCTCGCACCCGTGACCGGGGTGCGGAAATCACCGGGGCCCAGGGAGAGCAAGGGATGTTGATGCGCAAGTACCTCACGGTGGCCGCAGCCCTCGCGGCCGGTGCCGGTCTTGTCGGGGGCCCGGCAGATCCGGCCGGGGCACGGCAGGGAACCGAAGACGGCGCCGGGCACGAGAACTCGACGCGATGAACCGACGTCAGATGACCGGCGAACTGGTCCGGACGTGGGCCGAGTCGATCCTCCAGCAGGTGGCGGCACCGCCCGACGCCACCCTTACGGTCACCGCGCGTCCTGGCACCGGCGACATCAGTCCGCCGGAGCCCGGGACCGGGAGCCCCGAATCCGCTCTCGAATCCTCTCTCGAACAGATCTGGAACGAGGAGGGCGGTGCCCTCCGGCCCAATGACGCCGACGATGTCACTGCTGCCGCCGGGCCGACGGACATCGTGGCCACGCTGACCTTCGCCGACGGCTCGGCCGTCTCGGTGGAGCTGGCGGCGGGAACGCGGGAGACCGACGCCGTGGTGCTGCTGGCCGACCGGTTCCAGGACGCGGTCCTGGAGGAGACGGGCGGCACCCCCCGGCCCCCGTGCCCCGGACACGGCCACCCCGCCGTCGCCGCCGAGGTGGCCGGCGTCCCCAGATGGACCTGCCCGCACGGCATGGGCCGCACGACGCGACGGATCCTCCCGGACGTCGGTTAGGGCTCGCCCGGCCGATGTTGCCTCGCCTCACCTGTGCTGGGTAAGGGGTGCCCCTTCCTGACGCCAAGGCTGCGGGTGTTCCCCCAAGCTCTTCGAGCAGGGGGTACCCCCAGGGCGCAGGGTGGGCAAGCGCAGCCACCATGCCGGGTACGCAAGGTTCGCCGGACACACCTAGGGCGAATTCGAGTCCGGCGGCCGGGTCGAGGACGGGGCGGGGCGCAGGGGGGCGCCTGCAACGGGGCACTCGTACGGGCACGGTTCTGCTGCGGGGGCGGGCGGGCGCTCCTCGGTGGGCCGTTCCGCGGTGGGGGCCGGCGCCAGCACATCGCTGCGGATCGTTGCGAAGGCGAGGAGCGCACCGGCCACCGCGAGCCCCGCGGTGATCAGCATGGCGGTCCGGAAGCCGTCCGCGAAGGCTTGCGGGTCCTGGAAGTCCCCGCCGCCGATCCCGGCGAGTACGGGAAGTGCGGCGACGGCCGCGAGTTGGGCGACGCGGGAAACGGCGTTGTTGACGCCTGACGCGACGCCGGAGTGCTCGGAGGGCGCCGCCGCCAGCGCTGTCGCCGTGACCGGTGCGACCGTGATGGCCAGGCCCAGCCCGAAGACGAGGACGGCGGGCAGCACCGATGCGGCATAGCCGCCGACGCTGCCCTCACCCACCTCGATGCGGAGCATCAGGAGCATCCCGGCCGCCAGCAGCAGCGGACCGACCGTCAGCGGGATGCGCGGCCCGATGCGCTGGGCCAGCGCCCCGGCCCGCGAGGAGAGGGCCAGCATCAGCAGCGTCACCGGCAGGGACGCCGCGCCGGCGTACAGCGGGGTGTAGCCGAGTGAGGTCTGCAGGAAGACGACGAGCAGGAAGAAGACACCGCCCAGCGCGGCGTACACCACGAAAGTGACGGCGTTCGCGCTGAGGAACTGACGCGCCGTGAAGACGCCCGGAGGCAGCATCGGGCTGGGCGCACGCCGCTCCGTTCGTGCGAGGCCGATGAGCCCGGCGAGGCCGAGAACGAGAGAGGCGGCCGTCAGCCAGCCGGGCGACTCGCCGCGCGGCCCCTCGATCAGCGCGTAGGTGATCCCGGCCAGCCCGACGGTCGCCAGCGCCGCACCGCGTACGTCCAGCCGCCCCGTCGCTGCCGGGTCGCGGCTCTCCGGGACCCGGCGGGCGGTGACCGCGATGACGAACAGGCCGATCGGGACGTTCAGGAGGAAGATCCACCGCCAGGAGAACGCGTCGATGAGGTAGCCGCCGACGATCGGACCGAGCGCCGAGGCCACTCCGGTGAGCGCGGACCAGGCGCCGATGGCCGCGGGCCGGTCAGCGGAGCGGTAGGTCGCCTGGATGATGGCCAGGCTCCCCGGTGTGAGCAGCGCGGCGCCCACTCCCTGCAACGCCCTGGCGATGATGAGGATCCCGGCGGTCGGAGCCACCGCGCACAGCACGGACGGGATCATGAAGCAGACGACCCCGAGGGTGAAGACCCGCCTGCGCCCGTAGCGGTCCGCGAGGGAGCCGCCGAGCAGGATGAGCGCGGCGAGGGTGAGCAGATAGCCGTCGAGCACCCACTGGAGCTCCGACACATCCGCACCGACGTCCCGCCCGATCGCGGGCAGCGCCACGTTGACGACGGTCGCGTCGAGGAAGCCCATGGCCGAGCCGAGTACGGTCGCCAGGAGGACCCAGCGCCCGGTGGTGGAACGGAAACCGACGGTACCGGCGCCGGGCATCGTGTGCTGTCGCGCTGCCATGGTCGCTCTCCGCCTCCAGCCCTCTGCCGCCTCCCCGCAGCCACCTGCCGTTCCGCCGATCGTACGGGCGGAACCGGCGACGCCGGGTCAGGCGCCCCGGCCCGCTTGCCGCTTGCCGCTTGCCGCGTGGCCAGCGCACTGCAAGGCTGCTGGATGTCGTGACCCCGTCACAACGAAGCCGTCGTACGGTCACCACCCCTCTCGCACACTTCCCCCGCGTCACACCGTGAACGATGATGTCCGCCGACATCGGCGCAGGAATGCGGGGGAGTTCGGGATGGACAGGCGGGCGTTCTTGAGGGGTGCGGCTGTGCTGCCGGCGGCGGGGGTGCTGGCGTATGCGGGCGGCAGTGGCGTGGCCGCGGCGCAGGACGGAGCGCGCGCACGCGCCCGTACGCGGGTCGCGCCGCAGGACTGGATGGCGGCGCTGGGGGCTTCGACCCAGCTGCGCTCACTGACGATTCCCGGCAGTCACGACTCGGGGGCGCGGCACGGAGGGGCCTGGGTGGAGTGCCAGGACACCTCGATCGCCGAGCAACTGGCAGCCGGAATCCGGTTCCTGGACGTACGCTGCCGGGCCATCGACGGGGTGTTCGCCATCCACCACGGCGCGTTCTTCCAGCATCTGATGTTCGGCGACGTGCTGATCGCCTGCCGTGACTTCCTCGCTGCGCATCCGGGCGAGACGGTCCTGATGCGGGTGAAGGAGGAGTACTCGACCGTCGGCGACGAGGAGTTCCGGCGAATCTTCGATGTGTACCTGGACCAGAAGGGCTGGCGTTCCCTCTTCCGGCTCGACGGCACGCTGCCGACGCTGGGTGAGGCGCGCGGCAAGGTGGTGTTGCTCGCCGACAACGGCGGGCTGCCGGGCGTCCGTTGGGGAGACTCCGAGATCTTCGACATCCAGGACGACTACCAGGCGGAGCCGTTCGCCAAGTACCCGAAGATCACGGAGCAGTTCCGCGAGGCGGCGGAGCGCCCCGGCCCCTGCTACATCAACTTCGTGAGCACGGCCGCGGGGCTGCCGCCCGGCTGGAACGCGGACCGGCTCAACCCGCAGGTGCGGGAGTTCCTCAGCGGGCCCGAGATGGCCGGGCGGACCGGGCTCGGTATCGTTCCGATGGACTTCCCGCAGGCGGAGCCCGGCCTCATCGAAGCCGTCCTCGAGCACCAGCCCGGCGCGGTGTGATCTCCGCGATTCGGCGGCGTCCTGTCTCCGGATGGCGGCGAGGGGCACCAGCCGGTTCGGAGAGCGACGGCTAGCACCCCGGCCCGCTTCGGAGGGCAGCAGTAGGCCGTTGCCGGGTCAGTCCGGTACTGCCAGCGGGTCGGCGGTGAGCCGGACGGGCCTGGTGAGCGCCGTCTTGTAGGCGGCACGGTCGAAAACGTACGGCCCGATGGCAAGCTCACCCCACTGCTTGCGGAACGGCTGCCGGAAGGCCGACCAGGTGACGGTCCCGGCAGCGGTGGTGATGCGTGCCATCAGGGGCCAGCAGCCCCAGATGCCGCAGGAACAGCCGAGCACCACGGTGGAGCCGCTCGCGGAGTTCGCGAACTCCGGGTCCGGGTCACCGAGGAAGTGCCGTACGGGATCGTCGATCTCGGAGAGGGAGAGCCCGTCGTGCTGGGTCAGCAGGAATTCGTCCCGCTCGGCCGGGGTCTGCTCGTGGCCTTCCTGGGTCCACAGTGCCCGGGTCGCCTCGGCGACGCTCACCCGCAGGTCCGTCCCGTCGATACGGAAGCCCCACACGGACTCCTCGGGGCCTTGGGAAACGGACTCCTCCGGGCCTTGGTAAGCGGGGGCGGAGCTGGGGTAATTCAGGAACTCGATCTGCTGCATATCCGCCATCCTGATCCGCCGTCGGCATCCGCGCGACACCTTTTGGCTCCGGGCTGTACGGGGAAGGAGCTGCCTTTGGCCGGGTGCGCCGTTGTCCGCGCCGCTTCGGGCGCAGTCCCCGCCCGGGTGCTCAGGACGCGGACCAGCCCTACCCGGAGGGTGCCGTGCTCGGGCGGGCGCGGAGGTGGGTGCGTTCGCCCTGGCGGCCGAACAGGCTGAGGATCTCGACCGGTTCGGCAGCCGCGGCGCCGAACCAGTGCGGTACGCGGGTGTCGAACTCGGCCGCCTCACCCGGCGCGAGCTCCAGGTCGTGTTCGCCGAGGACGAGCCGCAGCCGTCCGTTGAGTACGTAGACCCAGTCGTAGCCGTCGTGGGTCTGCAGCTCGGGCTCCTGCGGGGAGCTGCTGGGCGGGATGACGAGTTTGTACGCCTGGATGCCGCCGGCCCGGCGGGTCAGGGGCAGCATGGTCATGCCGTGCACGGAGACCGGACGCAGATGGATGCGGGGGTCGCCGGTGGGTGGGGCGTCGACGAGTTCGTCGAGCGTGACGCCGTGCGCTTTGGCCAGTGGGAGCAGCAGTTCCAGGGTCGGGCGGCGGCTGCCGGACTCCAGCCGGGAGAGTGTGCTCACCGAGATGCCGGTCCTGGTCGACAGCTCGGCCAGCGTGGTGCCGCGCTGTCTGCGCAGCGCGCGGAGTCGGGGGCCGACCGCTTCCAGTGCGTGGTCCAGGTTGTCGTCCATGCTGCAACCTTGCCAGAGCGGCAACAACATTTGCCGCTCTCCGGGGTCGGCCCGCACGGTTGCCGTCGGAGGTGGTCATGGTGACCGAGGAGCTGAGAGACGGCTACGACGTGGTGGTGATCGGCGGTGGTGCCGCCGGACTGAACGGTGCGCTGATGCTGGCCCGGGCGCGGCGTTCGGTGGTGGTGATCGACGGCGGCGCTCCTCGCAACGCCCCGGCCGCGGGCGTGCACGGGCTGCTGGGCCACGACGGCGTCCCACCGGCCGAGCTGCTGGAGCGGGGCCGGGCCGAAGTCCGTCACTACGGCGGCCACGTCGTGCCCGGCGAGGTCGAGGCGGTCACCCGCGCGGAAGCCGGACCTGCGGGGCCCCACCGGGACGCCTCTCCCGCCCGAGGGGAAGCCGGGTTCGCCGTGGCACTGGCCGACGGCAGGACCGTACGGGCCCGGCGGCTGCTGGTGGCCACCGGGCTCCTGGACGAGCCGCCGGAGGTGCCGGGGCTGCGGGAACGCTGGGGCCGCGACGTGGTGCACTGTCCGTACTGCCATGGCTGGGAGGTCCGGGACCGGGCGATCGGGGTGCTGGCCGGCGGTCCGATGACCGTGCACCAGGCGCTGCTGTTCCGCCAGTTGAGCGCCGATGTCGTGGTCTTCTCCCACACCCTGCCGCCGCCGGCCGGCGAGGAGGCGGAGCAGATGGCAGCGCGGGGGATCCGTGTGGTCGACGGCGAGGTGGCGGCACTGGAGATCGTGCAGGACCGCCTGGCGGGGGTACGGCTCGCCGACGGCACTCTCGTCGACCGCGAGGCACTCGCCGTCGCCCCGCGGATGTCGGCACGCGCCGCCTTCCTGGCGCCGCTCGGACTGCGGCCGGTGCCGCACCCGGCGGGGATCGGCGAGTACCTTCCCGCCGACCCGACCGGCCGCACCGATGTGCCCGGCGTGTGGGTCGCCGGTAACGTCACCGAGCTCTCGGCGCAGGTCGGCACCGCGGCGGCGGCCGGTGCCGGTGCGGGGGCCCAGATCAACGCAGACCTCGTCGCCGAGGAGACCCGCCAGGCGGTCGCAGCGCACCGTGACCCGACCTCGCCCGCGGCAGAGGCACGCCTCGGCGAACCGGTGGCGGGGGAGCGCCGCCACGGCGTGTGATGTGCTCGGCCCGGCCGAGCCTTCGGGCCGGTGTCATCCTGGGCGGGTGGAGAGCGTGCAACCGCTGCTGACCGTCGGCCACGGCACGGCCGGGCGGGAGGAGCTGGCCCGGCTGCTGGACGACGCCGGGGTGCGGTCCGTGGTGGACGTACGGACCGCACCCGGCAGCCGGCGCAATCCCGACGCGCACCGCGAAGCGCTCCGCGAGTGGCTGCCCGAGCGGGGCATCGACTACCGCTGGGAGCAGCGGCTCGGTGGCTTCCGGCGGGCCGCGCCGGATGCGCCCGACACCTTCTGGCACAACGCTTCCTTCCGCGGATACGCCGGGCACACCCGCAGCCCCGAGTTCCTCGCCGCCATGGACGACCTGCTGCGCGACGCCGCGGAGATCCGTACGGCCGTGATGTGCGGCGAGTCGGTGTGGTGGCGCTGCCACCGGCGGCTGATCGCCGATTTCGCCGTACTGGCCCGCGGCCGGACCGTGCTGCACCTCGCCCACGACGGCCGCCTCACCGAGCACCCGCCCACCTCGGGAGCCCGGCTGCGGGAGGACGGGCTGCTGGTCTACGACGGGGAGCTGTAGCCCTCCCGCAGCCCACCTGCGGAGGTGCCCACGAGACGCCGTGCTCCCTTGCTCACTCCGGCGGCAGTTCCCCGGTGCGGGCGATGCCGGCGTACCAGGAAGCGCTGGATTTCGGGGTGCGCTGCTGGGTGTCGTAGTCGACGTGCACCAGGCCGAAGCGCTTGTCGTAGCCCCACGCCCACTCGAAATTGTCCAGCAGCGACCACACGAAGTAGCCGCGCACATCGGCGCCTTCCTGGATCGCCTGGTGTACGGCCTGCAGGTGGCGGTGGACGTAGGCGATGCGTTCGGGGTCGTGGAACCGGCCTTCGGCGTCCGGTACGTCGGGATAGGAGGCGCCGTTCTCCGTCACGTAGAGCGGCGTTCCCGGGGCCTCGCGGTGGAAGCGGAGGAGCAGTTCGGTCAGGCCGCCCGGATCGATGCTCCACCCCATGGCCGTCCGGTTGCCGGGCGGCTGGTGGAAGGCGACCCGGTCCGCACCCGGCCAGGGCGAGTGCTCGCCGCCCCCGTGTCCGTCGTTGCGCTCCGGTGCGGCTCCGGCCGGTGCCGTGGAGACCACGGTCGGGGTGTAGTAGTTCACACAGATGCCGTCCAGCGGCTGGTGGGCGAGGGCCGGGTCGCTGTCCCGTACGAAGGACCAGTCGGTGAGGTGGGCGGTGTCGGTCAGCAGGTCCTCGTCGTATCTGCCGTGCAGCATGGGGCCGGTGAAGACGCGGTTGGCCAGCGCGTCGATCCGGCGGGCCGCTTCCTGGTCGGCCGGGCTCCCGGTACGGGGGCGTACGGCGGCCGGGTTGAGGCTGACGCTGATCCGGGCGCTGTCCGGGAGGGCCGCCCGCAGCGCCTGGACAGCCAGGCCGTGGCCGAGGTTGAGGTGGTGCGCCGCACGCAGCGCCGCGACGGGGTCGGTACGCCCCGGCGCGTGCACCCCGGAGCCGTAGCCGAGAAAGGCGCTGCACCAAGGCTCGTTGAGGGTGGTCCACATCGCGGCGCGGTCGCCGAGCGCCTCGGCGACGATCGCCGCGTACTCCGCGAAGCGGTACGCCGTCTCGCGCTCCGGCCAGCCCCCGGCATCCTCCAGCTCCTGGGGCAGGTCCCAGTGGTAGAGGGTGAGGACCGGGGTGATGCCCGCGCCGAGGAGTTCGTCGGTGAGTGCGCGGTAGAAGTCGAGCCCGCGCTGTGCGGCGGGGCCGCGACCGGTCGGCTGGATGCGGGGCCAGGAGACCGAGAAGCGGTAGGCACCCAGGCCCAGTTCGGCCATCAGCGCCGCATCGTCCCGGTAGCGGTGATAGTGGTCGCAGGCCACGTCCCCGGTGTCGCCGCCGGCCACCTTGCCCGGGGTGTGGGAGAAGGTGTCCCAGATGGACGGGGTGCGGCCGTCCTCCCGTACCGCGCCCTCGATCTGGTACGCGGCGGTGGCAGCGCCCCACAGGAAGCCGGCGGGGAAGCGGAGAGGTGCGGCGGTGCCCACCGCGGTGTCAGCCTGCACGGATGTCATAGGAGCGCTCCCATAGTTTGTGCGTGGTTTGTGCGGGCACAGCTGTGCCCTGGTTCGTCGTGGTGCCGGGGGTGGGGGAGAGGGGAGCCGTGAGGAAAGCCGCCCCACACGACCTCCCTCACGGCTCCGGCCGTGCGGCGCCGGGTTCCACGCCCCGGACCGCACGGGATCGGGTCAGCCCTTGACGGCTCCCTGCATGACGCCGCCGACGATCTGCTTGCCGAACAGGGTGAAGGCGACCAGCAGCGGCAAGGTGCCCAGCAGGGCGCCGGCCATGATGACGGACTCGTCGGGGATGTACCCGCGGCCGAGACCGGTCAGAGCGACCTGGACGGTGGGGTTGTCCTGGGTGAGCGCGATGATCGGCCAGAAGAACTCGTTCCAGGCCAGTACGAACGTCAGCATGCCCAGCACGGCCATCGCGGGCCGGGCCACGGGGAAGACGACGTGCCACACGATCCGCAGACTGTGCGCGCCGTCCACGCGCGCGGCCTCGATCAGCTCGGTCGGCAGCGCGTTGACCAGATACTGCCGCATGAAGAAGACGCCGAACGCGTTGACCATCATCGGCAGGATCACCGCCTGGAGCTGGTTGGTCCACTCCAGTTCGGCAATCGCCATGAACAGCGGTACGACGCTCAGCTGCGGCGGCACCATCATCGTGCCGATCACCATCATCAGCAGCGCGTTCTTCGCGCGGAAGCGGAGCTTGGCGAACGCGTATCCGGCGAGCGTCGCGAACAGCACGGTGCTCAGCGCGATGCTGCCCGCCACGAACGTGGTGTTGAGCAGCGCCTTGCCCATGTTCGCGTCCTGCCACGCAGTCGTCATGTTGGTGAACAGATTGCCGCCGAACCAGAACGGCGGCGGCGTCTCGGCCAGCCGCTGGTTGTTCCGGGAAGCGGCGATGGCCGTCCAGATCAGCGGGAAGAGCGAACCCGCCGTGAAGAGCAGCAGGATGCCGTAGGTGATCCGCCCCGCGTGCAGCTGGCGGCTGGCACTGCCGGCCCTCCGGGTGGCCCTGCCGGGAGCGGGACCGGCGGCCCTCCCGGTGGCCGCTTCGGTGGTGGTCCCGGCGGCCGTCGTGGTAGCCGTACGGGTGCGGCGCCGGGCCGTGGTCGGCAGCATGTCCCGCCCCCTTCAGTGGGTCTTGGTGAGACGTCGGGCGATCAGCCAGTTGACCAGGCCGATCACGATGAGGATCAGAAACATCGTCCAGGCGATGGCGGAGGCCCGGCCGAGCTGGAAGTCGAACCAGCCCTGTTCGTACAGATAGAGCCCCAGCGTCTGGTACTGGTGCGAGCCGCCACCGGTCTGCGAACCGCCGAACAGCAGCGGTTCACCGAAGAGCTGGGTGGCCCCGATGGTGGAGACGACCACCGTGAACAGGATCGTCGGCCGCAGCGAGGGGATGGTGACGTGCAGGAACTGCTGCCAGCGGTTGGCTCCGTCCAGCGCCGCGGATTCGTACAGGTCGTCCGGGACGGCCTGCATCGCGGCGAGGTAGATCAGCGCGTTGTAGCCGGTCCACCGCCAGATGACGATGGACGAGACGGCCAGCTGCGAGGTCCAGGTGCCGTTCTCCCAGTCGATGTGATCGACGCCGATCAGCCCGAGCCCCCAGTTGATCATCCCGTAGTCGCGGCCGAACAGCATCGTGAACACCAGCGTCGCGGCGGCGACCGAAGTGGCGTACGGAGTGAGCATGGCGACGCGGAAGAACGTCGACCCGCGCAGCTTGTAGTTGAGCAGATGGGCCAGGCCCAGGGCCATCAGCAGCTGCGGCACCGTCGACAGCACGCCGATGGTGAAGGTGTTCTGCAGCGCGTTCCAGAAGAAATCGTCCTCCAACAGCCGGGAGAAGTTGCGCATCCCGACCCACTCCATACGCGTGGGGTCGTGCAGCGAGACCCGGTGCAGCGACGCCCAGCCCGTGTACAGCAGCGGGAAGAGGCCGAAGGCGGCGAAGAAGAGGAAGAACGGTGCGATGAAGGCGTAGGGGCTCCACCGGGCGTCCCACCGGTGGCGGCGGCGCCCGCGGGGCACCTCGGAGCGCCTGCGGGGCCCCTTGGAGCGCCCGCGGCCGCTGTCCGCCGGAACGGGACGCCCGGCTGCCCGGACGCGGGGGAGCGGCTCAGTCCTCGACGACGTCATCGATCTTCTTCACCGCGGCGTTCCAGCCCTCCTCGGGCTTCTTGCCCTGCTGTTCCACCTGGAGGATGCCGATGTCGGAGATGGTCGTCTTGATCACTTGGTCTTTCGGGCCGAGCGGGATGGTGGGAATGCCCTCGGCGGCCTTGGAGAAGATCTCTCCGATGGGTGCCTGGTCGAAGTACGGGTGCTTGGCGCCCTCGACCTTGGGGAGCGCGTAGGCCGTCTTCGAGCTGGGGAAGCTGGCCTGCTTCTCGAACAGCTTGGCCTGCTGCTCGGGCGCGGTGAGCCACTTGGCGAGCTTGACGGCTTCCTTCTCGTTCTTGCCGCCCTTGGGGACGGTCAGGAAGGAGCCGCCCCAGTTCGCGGGCTTCGGCGCCGCTGCCACATCCCACTTTCCGGCGCCCTTGTCGCCGGCCTTCTCCTTGATGTAGCCGAGCATCCAGGGTGGGCAGATGACGCTGGCGAAGTCGCCGTTGGCGTACGCCTGGTCCCACGCCTTGTCGAACTGCTTGAGCTTGCCGGTCATCTTGCCCTTGACGGCCCGCATGGCCAGGTCCCAGGACTCGCGGACGGCCTTGCTCTTCTTGTAGATCAGCTTGCCGTCGGCGTTGTAGTACTTGACCGGGTAGCTGGAGACGGCCCCGTTGTACAGACCGGCGGCACCGTCGGTGAACGTAGTGCCCTTGGGTGCCGACTTCATGTACTTCTCGCCGGCCTCGACGTACTTCTCCCAGTCGCCCGACCACAGCTTGCCGACCTCGTCCCGTTCGCCGGGCAGCCCGGCCTTCTCGAACAGGTCCTTGCGGTAGCAGATGCCCATCGGGCCGATGTCCGTGCCCAGGCCGACGACCTGGCCACCCTCGGCCTTCGCCTGGTTCCACTTCCAGTCCAGCCAGTCGGACTTGCGTACTCCGTCGACCTTGGCCATGTCGACGAGCTTGTCCGAGTGCAGACCTGCGACCTCGCTGATGTTGTCGACCTCGACGGCCTGGATGTCGCTCAGCCCGCTGTTGGCGGAGAGGTGGTTGAGCAGGGCCGGGTAGTAGTCCTCGTTGCGTTCCGTCGAGTTCTCTTTGATCCGGATGTTCGGGTGGAGCTTCTCGTACTCGTCGTAGAGGCCGGCCTGTTTGTAGCCGAAGACGCCGAACACCCCCACCGAGACGGTGGTCTTGCCGTTGCCGCTGTCGGAGCCGCCGCTGTCCTCGGCGCACCCGGCGAGTAACCCAGCCCCCAGCACGGCCGCGAGGCCGTAGGTGACGGGCCGGCTGCGGAGTGGGCTCCGCGTGGTTCTCTTCCTGGTCGTACGCATGGCTGTGCCGTCCCTCCCGGACCCGCGTGAAGCAGGAAGCCGCTCCCGGCGCAGTTGTGTATGGGAGCGCTCCCATCGATGCGTTGCAGCATGCGCGAGAGGAGGCCGTACGTCAAGAGTTGGGCCGAGGGAGCGCTCCCGGAGCCGAATCGGCCCCGATGTAGTTCAATGGGCCCGACACTCAAGAGCGACCCACGGACGACGGCGCCCACCAGGGCGGGAACTGCGCCCACCAGGGCAGGGGAGAAAAGGAGGACGCGTCCATGCCAGCAGCCCGCGCGGAAGGCGCCGGGAGGCCCGGGTCGGCGAAGTCCGGGCCGGCGAAGTCCGGCCCCACCCTGGAACAGGTCGCCGCGCGTGCGGGCGTCGGCCGGGGGACGGCCTCCCGCGTGATCAACGGCTCCCCGCGGGTCAGCGAGCGCACCCGTGCCGCGGTCCAGGCCGCCGTGGCCGAGCTGGGCTACGTCCCCAACCGTGCCGCCCGGGCGCTGGCCGCCGGAAGCATGGACGCCATCGCCCTCGTCGTACCCGAAGGGGAGAACCGGCTCTTCGCCGAGCCCTACTTCTCCGAGATCCTGCGCGGAGTGAGCACCGAGCTCGGCGACACCGACATGCAGCTCCTGCTGACCCTCATCCGCGACCAGCGGGGGCGCGAACGCTTCGCGCAGTACGCCGCAGCACACCGCGTGGACGGCGTACTGCTGGTGTCGGTGCACGGCGACGATCCGCTGCCCGACCTGCTGCGGGACGTCGGTATGCCCGCGGTGCTCAACGGCCGCCGCTCACACGACGAGCAACTGTCCTACGTCGACTCGGACAACCTCCTCGGCGCCCAGATTGCCGTCGAGCATCTGCTCGGGCGGGGGCGCCGGAAGGTCGCCACCATCACCGGACCGCTGGACATGTACGCGGCCCGCTGCCGGCTCGACGGCTACCACGAAGCGCTCCGCGCGGCAGGAGGGACGAGCGACCCGTCGGCCGAACGTCTCGTCGTACAGGGCGACTTCACCGAGGAAGGCGGGCACCGCGGCATGCTGGAACTGCTGAGGCGGGACCCGGAGGTGGACGCGGTCTTCTGCGCCTCGGACGTGATGGCCGCCGGTGCCCGGCTGGCGCTGCGGGAAGCCGGGCGGGACGTGCCGGGGGACGTGGCGCTCGTCGGCTTCGACGACTCGGCCGTCGCCCGGCACATGGATCCGCCGCTGACGACCGTACGGCAGCCGATCGAGGAGATGGGGCGCGCCATGGTCCGGATGCTGCTGGACCTGATGGCCCGCGCCCAGGACACCGGGGAGCAGCACCGCCCCGGAGGCCGCGACGGTACGCCCGACCGGTCCCGCCTGGTGCTTCCCACGGAACTGATCCGGCGCGGCTCGTCCTGACGGACGGCGCAGGTCCCTGGGCGATCGCGGCCACCGGACCCGAAGGCTCCCTCGAGCCCAAGCCCGCGAGGGAATGCGGAACGTCGTCGGTCCACCCGGCTCACGGTCCGCAGCTCTCGAGTTGTCGGCCCGCCGGACCGGGCCCACCATCGGGGGAGGGGCGGCGAAGGAGGTGGCGGTGGCAGAGCAGATGACGGTGCGCTCACGCAGCGCGTGGCCGAAGCTGCGGGTGGCGGACTGGACCGGGACCCGCGACACCCTCCATATGTGGGCGCAGGTCATCGGCAAGATCCGCCTCGCCCACGCTCCCCTGGTCAACCACTGGTGGCAGGTAACGCTGTACGTCACCCCACGAGGGCTCACGACATCGACGATCCCGTACGGCACCGGCGCCTTCGACATCGAGTTCGACTTCATCGACCACCAGCTCCACATCCGCACCAGTGAGGGAACCGCACGCCGGCTGGAACTGGAGCCCAAACCCGTCGCGCAGTTCTACGACGAGACCCTGCGGGCCCTGCACGAGCTGGGCGTCGAGGCACCGATGCAGCCGTGGCCCAACGAGGTGGAGCAGGCGATCCCGTTTCCCGAGGACACTGTCCACGCCTCCTACGATCCGCAGGCAGCCCACCTGTTCTGGCGTCAGCTCCTCCAGGCCCACCGGGTGCTGGGACAGTTCCGCGCCCGCTTCGTCGGCAAGGTCAGTCCGGTGCACTTCTTCTGGGGCGCCATGGATCTGGCCTGCACCAGATTCTCGGGCCGCCCGGCGCCGACCCACCCGGGCGGGGCGCCGCACTGCGGGGACTGGGTGATGGTGGAGGGCTACTCCCGGGAGTTGAGCAGCTGCGGCTTCTGGCCCGGCGGCGGTGAGGAGGGCGCCTTCTACGCCTACGCCTATCCCGAGCCGGACGGCTTCCGGGACCACCCCGTCCTTCCGGCCGACGCCTTCTACAGCGAGCAGAACGGCCAGTTCCTGCTGCCGTACGAAGCAGTACGCACCGCCGGCGACCCGGATCGCGTACTGACCGAGTTCCTCCAGACCACCTATGAGGCAGCAGCCGAGCACGGCGGCTGGAACCGCGCCGAGTTGGAGGACGACCCGCACCGGTGGGACCGGCAAGGCCGGTCAGGACCCGCCGGCCGACAGCACGGCTAGCCCTCGGGCCCGGGGGCTCAGGACTGCCGGACCTGCCCGCGTCCACCCCGCGCAGCCTGCTGGTCGTACGCCGCGGCGGGCTCCGGCATGGTGAGGACCTTCGCCAGTGGCAGCCCCGCACGCGCGGACACCTCGACGCACTCGCGTACCTCGCGCATGGTGCGCGGCCGGTGGCCCGGACCGTCGCCGCAGCACAGGCAGGTGGGGTGGAAGCGCAGCCCGGCGTCGAGCACGGCGGCGAGCGCCCGCCAGCCGTCCCGGTCCCGCCGCGGCGGTACCGCCAGCTGCGTACCGGCATCCGTCAGGGGCCGCCCGCACTCCGGACACGGTGCGGGTGACCCGTTGCGCTTGTAGGACGCCCGGCAGTCCACGCACACATGATGGGACTGCCGCGTCCCTGGATTTCCGTACGCCATCCCCCGAAGGTACGCCGCACGCCCGCGCCCCCGACACCCGATTTCCCTCGCTGAACCGCACGCCGCCCGGCCCTCTCCGGAGCTCGGCGACCTCCGGAACACCGAGCCGGAAAGGGGCCTCGAGGCCAGGCGCCGGTGGCCCCGTCGATGCGCTCGCGGAGGAAGTCGGCGTGACCGTTGTGGCGGGCGTATTCGGCGATCATGTGGGTGTGGATCCACCGGAGGCTCACCTGGCCGCCCATGAAGGGGGCGGTGTCGTCCAGTTGCCGGGTGGCACAGTTGGCGCGGGCCTGAGCGATCTCGCTCTGCCAGGTGGCGTGGGCGGTTGCGAACGAGATCTCGTCGGAGAGGCCGAACCCGTCGTCGCGACCGCCGGAGTCGGCGGACCGGGGCGGGTAGATGGGCGGAACGTCCTCTTTCATCAGCACGCGGCGGAACCAGTTGCGTTCGACCTCGGCCATGTGCTGGACCAGGCCGAGCAGGGTCAGCGGAGAGGGCGGGACGGAGGTGCTGCGCAGCTGCTCCTCGGTGAGGCCCTCGCACTTGATGGCCAGCGTCACCCGGTAGAAGTCCAGCCAGCCTTCCAGAGTC
Source organism: Streptomyces sp. 3N207 (assembly GCF_052246355.1). Taxonomy (NCBI): domain Bacteria; kingdom Bacillati; phylum Actinomycetota; class Actinomycetes; order Kitasatosporales; family Streptomycetaceae; genus Streptomyces; species Streptomyces sp. 3N207. The sequence continues at coordinate 214,273 of NZ_JBQQBV010000009.1, forward strand.
GTGCGCTCGTCGGCGTCGAGGGGCGGCATCGGCCGTTCAGCAGTCGTCATGGACGCGATCCTGCCCGCACGGTGTGACAACGCCCCTGGCGGGCGCCCGCAGAATGCCCCCGAAGTGCCGGCCGTCGGCAGTGCCGGCCGTCGGCGTCCGGTCCGGATCGCGTGCGTCTCAGCAGCCGGACACTGGCCCGGCACGGCATGCTGGAGTCGATTCCCCGCCCCCCGTCTGCCGGAAAGACCTCGCTGTGCTTGTTGCCCGCTCCATCGCCCTGTTCGCCGTCGCCGCGCTCTTCGAGATCGGAGGGGCCTGGCTGGTCTGGCAGGGCCTCCGGGAGCACAAGGGGTGGCTCTGGATCGGTGCGGGCGTCATCGCGCTCGGCCTGTACGGAGTGGTGGCGACATGGCAGAGCGACGACAACTTCGGGCGCATTCTCGCGGCGTACGGAGGGGTCTTCGTCGCCGGGTCGATCGCCTGGGGCATGGTCGCCGACGGCTACCGGCCCGACCGGTTCGACGTCATCGGCGCGCTGATCTGCCTCGCCGGGATGGCAGTCATCATGTACGCACCACGCGGACACTGAACCGCTGACCGGGTCGTCGGCGGACTCCGGACCTCGCCGGGCCGGTGGGAGCGCGCCACAGCGAAACCCCTGCCGTAGCGAGACGACAGGGGCGATACGTCAGGGGCGATACGTCAGGGACGGGGTGCCGTGCGCCGACGGAGGCGAGGCGGAGACGGGGACGGAAGACCGGGCGGGAAGCGGGGCGGTCGGACGGTTCAGCTGGCGAGCGACGTGTCGTCGCCGGCGTCCTTGTCCGTGTCGGACAGCTGCGTCGGGTCGCCGCCGTGGAACTCCGGGTCGATCGCGTTCGCCGCTCCCAGAGCTGTGAGGATCCAGGCGTCTTCCCGAGTCCGGAGTCGCGCGGCCTCGCGATGGGCCAGCGCCGCTTCCAGTTCGTCCAGCGCGGTGTCGAGCCGGGCGCTGTCCTTTCCGGCCGCGGCGTCGCGGACGCGCTGCCGTGCTTCGTTCACGCCCGCGTTCGCGTCCTCGTACAGGGCGTCGAGCTCGGATTGTTTCGGGTCAGCCATGTGTCCAGCGTACGCGCCGCGAATCTTCGCAGTCGCGCGGCCACGGTTGCGGACGTTCCAGCTGTTGTACTTCGCCCAGTTGCACGGACGACGCCTGGCCCGGCGGCGGTTCGGCCGGTCGCTGCGTACCGGTCTCTTGTACCGAAGAGTGCAAGGATCTGACCCGCTGCGGACCGCGGACCAGCCGTACCCTGCGGCGGCAGCGTCGCGTGACAGTAGTCAGGCGGGCAGCGGTCTGATAGGGGTACCGCATGGATTTCCAGGAGAAGACCGGGTTACCGCGTGCTCAGGACGTCTCCGAGTTCCTGGAGGGCCTGCGGCAGCTCAAGGAGGCGTCGGGCCTTACGCTGCGGCAGCTGGAGGAGCGGGCTGCCGCGGCCGGTGACTACCTTCCGCGCAGCACTCTCTCATCCATGCTCAGCGGCAGGAGGCTCCCCAGGCCCGAGCTCCTTGCCGCGTTCCTCCGCGCCTGCGGCCACGAGCAGCACCTGACGGCCTGGCTCCGGACACGTGACGCCCTCGCCCGGGGCGAGGCCGACGACGCCGACGGCTCCCCGGGCGGAGCCGGTGCGTCCGGTGCCGCCGCCTCCAGCAGGGACGACGGCGCTCCTGCTGACCCCAGCACTCCCGCGGGCGGCGCCGACGCACCCGCATCGGCCACCGGTGCCCCCCGGATCCGACGGCTACCGCGGCACTTGCTGCGGCCCCGCCTGCTGGTCCCGCTCGCGGTCGCGGTACTGCTCGCCGCCACGGCCGGAGTGCTCGGCACCCGCGGTGACGACTCCGGCGGTGACAAGCCCCGGCCCCGCTCCGCGGCTCTCACGGACGCCGCGGAGGACTCCTCCGCCGGCGAGACCGGAGCGGCGACCGACGTGCCGCGCGGTGCGGTGCGGCTGCGTCCCCTCTCGGCCCCACGCCTGTGTGTGACCGACGGACACGTCCCGGACAGGCGATACGACTCGCAGGTCGCCGTGCAGCGCCCCTGCGACCGGACGCAGCCGCAGACGACCGAGCTGACCCCGGAGCCGGGCAGCAAACGGCACCGCATCCAGTGGCACCACCCCGAGTTCGGCACCGGCTGCCTCAAGGTCCTCGGTACCGGGCCGGGCAAGGATCTCCTGGAGCCCTGGGACGCGTGCGACCGCGCCGACCTCTTCCGCCTCGTACCCGCACGGGGCAAGGGCGCGTACGTCCTGCGGACGGAGGACGGCCGCTGTGTCGGTATCGCGCGCCCCCTGACCGCCGAGGGCACGGAGGCCGTCGCCCAGCGCTGCACCTCGGGCCGACACCAGATGTTCCGTATCGAGTCCGCGAGCGAATGACCGACTGTCGGCCGCGCGGTGGGCGCTCGCCCGACCGCGCGACGCCGTTGGTGACCGATGACCGACGACCGGCCGTCCCTCACCCCCCGTGGTTGAGGGACGACCAGTTGCCCGGCAGCAGCCGCACCGGAGGAAGTACCGCATGGCCCGAATCCTTCGCCGTGGCTGCGGCCGACGGAAGAGCAATGTGCTGTCCCGGACGGCGGTCCCCTGTCTGTGCAGCTCAGCGGTGTCAGTACGCCTTGTCCCGGACAGGCGGACAGCGGCCGACTTCCTTCCCGTAGTACGGCCGTCCCGAAACAAGTGGCTTCGCCCGGTGCGATCAACTTAGCCTCGGCGGCGAGCAGCCCAGCTCGCAGAGGACAGGGCCGGTGCCGCGGCTCCCCGAGGCACGGTCCACGCGACCCGGAGGTAAGCGAAGTTGAGCAGGTTGATCATCGCCGTGGACGATCTCTCCGGCCCGGAGATAGCCGAGTTCCTCGAAGAGCACGTCCAGCAGATGCGGTCCCTCACACCGCTGGAGAGCAAGCACGCGCTGGATCTCGACGGCCTTCGGAAGCCGGAAGTGACGTTCTGGTCGGCCTTGGAGGAGGACACCCTGGTCGGATGCGGCGCCCTCAAGATGCTGGATCCGTCCCACGCGGAACTGAAATCGATGCGCACCAGACCGATCCGGCAGCGAAGCGGGATCGCATCGATGTTGCTGCGGCACATCATCGCCGAGGCCGAGGCCATGGGTTTCACCCGGCTGAGCCTGGAGACCGGATCGGCCGAGTTCTTCCTGCCGGCGCGCAGGCTGTACGAGAAGTTCGGATTCCAGTACTGCGAGCCGTTCGCCGACTACCGGCCGGATCCGAACAGCGCCTTCATGACCAGGACGATGTGAAGCGGGGCCTGAGTGGGCGAGGGCCCGGACAGCCGGGCCGCCTCCCAGAAGAGCGGACGATCAGGCAGTCTGCGGTGTCTTCTCGTCCTTGAGCATCTTGCGCAGTTCCTCGCGCAGCTCGGGCGAGTCGGTGTGACCGTGGACGGAAGCCGCGTGCTCGGCGGCGGCCCGGACCACCTCGTCCTCCTCACCGGCAATGGTGAGCGTGCAGTTCGACTCGCTCGGGTAATCCCGGCAGTCCGCTACCTTGCGCATCAAGGGCACCTTCTTCCCCTCTGGCGTGGTACCTCTCTCTTCAGGGTCGCGCGGCGGTCCCGACCAGGCAAACGTCGAACCGGCCCGCCCCTGGACCAGGTCGGCAGCCGTCCCCGTGATCCGTACGGCGAGCCCCTGGGCTGTCCGGTGCGGGTGCGCGCGCTGCCTGTCCAGCGGTTGGCCTGCGGCCCTCAGGGGCGGCGGGCCGCGCGCTTCCTCGTGGAGTGGCGACGCCCCACCACTGCCAGCAGGGCGGTGCCCGCGAAGCCGACCAGGAGGGTTGCCCACTCGGGCAGATGGGCTGCGCGTAGCAGGCCCGCGACGCCGAAGCTGGTGTCCCACCCGGCCTCCGTGACGGCGGAGCCGAATCCCTGGACGACGAGGATGGTGCCGAACAGCAACAGCAGTCCCTGCCCCGATGTGGTGTCCGGCTTCTTGGATCGGTTCTTCAGCTGGTTCGCCATGGCGGGCTGTTCCTCCGGTGTCGGTGCAGCAGTGGTGGGCGCATCGGTTCCGATGCGGTCGCATCACATCGTGCCGGGAGAGTCGATACGATGCAAGTGCATCAGAACGCGAGAGGAGTGGACCGTGCCCAGGCAGGTCGACCATGAGGACCGGCGCAGAAGGATCGCGGAGGCGGTCTGCACCCTGATCGCGCGCTCCGGCATGGAGGCGGTCAGCCTTCGCGATGTCGCCGCGCAGGCCGATGTGTCCATGGGGGCAGTCCAGCGCAGCTTCCGCACCAAGGAGGAGATGCTTCTCTTCGCGCTGGAACACCTCACCCAGTACGTCAGCGAACGGGCCGAACAGCGCATTGCCGCGACCTCCACACCGCAGGCCGCGGCCACCCTGCTGTCCCACACGCTGGCCGAACTCGCCCTCCTGGACGAGGAGTCCAGGCGGGAAGCACACGTCTGGCTCGCCTTTGTCGCCCATGCTCCGGCCAGCGAGAAACTGGCCGCCGTCCTGCACGACACCTACGGCAAGCTCCACGAGTTGATCGCCTGGCTTCTCCGGTACGGCCAGGACACCGGAGAGGTCGCCGAACACCTCGACCCCGCTCGTGAAGCACACGCGCTCCTCGCCCTGGCCGACGGCCTGACCGCCCACGTCGTCGCAGGCCACCACTCATCCGCCACGGCGCTGGCCATCCTCCGGCACCAGGTCGACCAGCTGCTGGAAACTCCACCCGGCCACGGCTGACGCCCGGCCGGATGTTGGCCTCCGGCTCCCCGCGCTCGCGGCTATGACGCCGGGGTGCGGGCCACGTAGACGGTGTTGGCCGACTTACCACCGAGCAAGGGATTGTCGAAGGTGACGGTGTGGGCCCGGGCGCCCGGGAACACTTCGGCGAGGTCGGTGGTGAAACGCTGCTCCGGCGGATCGTCCGACCACAGGGCGAAGACGCCACCGGGGTGCAGATGCCGGGCGAGGCGGCGCAGACCGGCGGGCTCGTAGAGGGCCGCGTTGCTCGGCCGCAGCACGTGCTGCGGCGAGTGGTCGATGTCCAGCAGGATCGCGTGGAAGCGCCGCTGCGGCGCTTCCGGGTCGAAGCCCTCGGGGTCGGCGGCGAGGGCGAAGAAGTCCCCGTGCACCGGACGGAACCGGGCGTCCCCGAACAAGCGGGCGCCCACCGGCACCAGCTGCCGCTCATGCCACTCGATCACTTCGCCGAGTGCCTCGACCACCAGGAGCGAGCGCACCCGAGGGTCTCGCAGCGCCGCCTCTGCGGTGTAGCCCAGGCCGAGTCCGCCTACGACGACGTCCAACTCGCCCTGAGGTGCCTCGGCCAGCCCCAGCCGGGCCAGCGCGACTTCGCCCTCCGTGAAGAGGCTGGTCATCAGGAAGTCGTCGTCGAGCTTGACCTCGTACACGTCCGCGCCGGAGGCAGGGTCCCGACGGCGCCGCAGGCTGATGGCTCCCAGTCGGGTCGGTCGCCAGTCGAGCTCCTCGAATCGTGCGCTCACTCGGCAAACCTACCTTGATCAGGGCCGGTGCCGGAGCACCCTGCAAAACCCACCGGGCGTCCGGTGCACCCCGCTTTCGTATGTGTCGGTCCGCTTTGATGAAATGCGTATCGTGACAGGTGCGACAGGTAAGTGGTCATCGGATACGGCAACCCCTATCGCCTCGTACGCAGCGATCGGGGACAGCTTCACCGAAGGTGTCGGAGATCCGGGACCCGACGGAGTCTTCGTCGGCTGGGCCGACCGGCTCGCCCTGCTTCTGGCGGGACAGGCCCCCGGCGGCTTCCGCTACGCCAACCTGGCCGTACGCGGGCGGCTGTTGGGCCAGATCATCGCGGAGCAGGTGCCCCGCGCCAAGGAACTCGCCCCCGATCTGGTGACGTTCTGCGCCGGCGGCAACGACATTCTGCGGCCCGGCTCGGACCCGGACGCCCTCGCCGACCGCTACGAAGCCGCGCTGACCGAACTGCTCACCAGCGTCGGCACCGTGGTGGTGTGCACGGGCTTCGACACCCGCAACTTTCCGCTGCTGCGCCACCTTCGGGGCAGGATCGCCACGTACAACGGCCATCTGCGCGCGGTCGCCGACCGGCACGGCTGCCCTGTGCTCGATCTGTGGTCGCTGCGGGGCGTCCAGGACCGCAGGGCATGGGACGAGGACCGCCTCCATCTGTCTCCCGAGGGACACCGGCGCGTCGCGATGCGGTGTGCCGAAGTGCTGGGCATGGAACCGCCCGCGAGTCCGGACGAGCCCTGGCCGGCCGTACCGGGCCTCGCCGCCACCTCACGCCGGGACGATCTGTACTGGGCCCGCCAGTATCTGCTGCCCTGGATCGGCCGTCGGCTGCGCGGCGAGTCCTCCGGCGACAACATCCGGGCCAAGCGCCCCGATCTCCTCCCGCTGCACACCCCGGAGCCGTGACGCGCGGCCCGGAGGGCTCGCTGCTGCGGAGGACTCACTTCGGCGAGAGGAGCTCGTCCGGCAGGCCGAGGTGGTCGTAGAGGGCGCGCCGGCCTGCGGGCGTGACGGTCACCGCGCGGGTGGTGCCGATACGGGTGATCCATCCCGCGGTGAACGCGTGGCGGCACAGGGCGGCACCGACGGCGCCTGCCAGGTGGGGGCGGCGTTCGGTCCAGTCCAGGCACGACCGCACCGACGGCCTGCGCGTGCCGGCCGGAACGGCGATGCCCAGTGCGTCGAGCCAGGCGTCCCCCTCGCCGGTGAGCCGGAGACCGTTGTCCCAGTCCAGCAGGCCCCGCTCGGCCAGCGCGTCGGTGAGCGCGACCCCGACGGTTCCGGCGAGATGGTCGTAGCAGGTGCGGGCGTGCGCGAGGGCCTGCCGACGGCCGGCCGCCGACAGCGTGCGGGGCGGCGTGCGGCGCTGGGGCGCCAGCACGGCGAGGTTCTCGACCAGCTCGGCGACGTGCGGGTCGGCGAGCCGCACATAGCGGTGCCGCCCCTGCCGCTCCTCGATGAGCAGGTTTCCGCCGACGAGCGCGTTCAAGTGCTCGGTCGCCGTGGATGCGGCCACCCCCGCATGACGGGCCAGCTCGGTCGCCGTCCACGCCCGGCCGTCGAGCAGGGCCAGACAGAATCCCGCCCGCGTGCCGTCGGCCAGGAGCTTGGCGACGGAGGCCAGGTCGGGGCCTGCTGCGTGGCTGTGCGGGACTCTCATGCCCCCGATTATCGCTTGCGTACCCGGCAATGGGGCTGCGCCCCGTAAGGAGCGCGGGGAACTGCTCCCCCAGCCGCAGTCCGCGACGCTTCGGACAGGGGCGCCCCCTCCCTGCGGTGTCAGGGAGCGCACAGCTCCGCGAGGGCCATGGTGGTCAGATTGGTGTTGGCGCCGGGGAGCGTCGGCATGACCGAGGCGTCGATCACGTACAGGCCCTCGGTGCCGTGGACGGCTCCCGAGGCGGAGACCACGGCCTCGGGGTCGTCCGCCCGGCCCGCCCGGCAGGTTCCCGCCGCGTGCTGGTAACCGGCGACGAGCCGGCGACAGGCGTCCGCCACCGCGTCGTCGTCCTCGGCGTCCCGGCCGGGAACGCGTTCGCCGCCCAGCAGACCGGCGAGCGGCGGGGCGTCCAGCAGCCGCCGGGCCAGCCGTACGCCTGCCGTCATCTCCCGCAGGTCCGCCTCCTCCCGCAGCAGAGCCGGGTCGATCCGGGGTGGATCGTCCGGACGGGACGAGCGCAGCCACAGCCGCCCGCGTGAGCGCGGACGGAGCACGGCGACGAACACGTTGAGCGTTGCGCCGCCGTCCTCGGTCGCATGTGGCCCCTCGGGAAAGATGTGGTGGCCGGGGAGGACGAGGAACGCCTGGAGCACCGGGTCGGCGGCCCGCACGGACACGCCCGTGACTGCGTACTCCAGCGTCACCGTCGGATGGTCCTGGAGGTTTCCGCCGACGCCGGGCAGGCCCACCAGCGGATCGATGCCTGTCTGCCGCAGATGCGCGGCCGGACCGATGCCCGAGCGCATCAGCAGCAGCGGACTGCCGTACGCACCGGCGGCGAGGACCACCTGGTCGGCGTGCAGGGCGGTGCCCGCGGTGTCGGCGAGCCGCACACCGGTCGCGCGGTGGCCGCGCATCAGTACCCGGTCGACGGTGACACCACCCCGCACCGTCAGATTGGAACGGGTACGGGCAGCGGCGAGATAGGTGAGCGCGGTGCTCTGCCGCACCCCGTGACGCCGGTTGACCGGCACGGGACCCGCGCCCAGCCCGTCCGGCGCGTTGTGGTCCGGCGTACGGGTCTGGCCGTCGTAGGAACAGGACTCCAGGAACGCCCGCTGCAACGGGGTCAGCGCTCGCTCCGGGTACCGGCCGACGGGCACCGGGCCGTGCGCACCGTGCCAGGGGTGGGTGCCGAAATCCAGGTCCGTCTCGACGCGGCACAGGGAGGGCAGCAGCAGCGGATACGACCACTCGGGCACGCCCTGCCGCGCCCAGAAGTCGTAGTCCCCGGGCGTTCCACGCAGCGCGATCGCGGAGTTGATCGCGGAGGACCCGCCCACGAGCTTGCCGCGCGTCAGCGCCACGCTGCGGCCGAGAGCGTCCGGTTCGCTCCGGTAACCCCAGTCGTGCGTGTGGGTCGAGGCGGGGCTCAACGCCACGTCGTACGGCTGGTCCTCGGCTCGGGCGCCGTAGTCCGGGCCCGCCTCCAGCAGCAGCACCGACCGCGCCGGGTCCTCGCTCAGCCGGTTGGCCAGCACGCCGCCGGCCGAGCCGGCCCCGACGATGATCACATCCCAGCCCTCGGCCATCTGCCTCCTTCTGCGTACGCCCCTTCCGGCCTTCCCCGCACGGCGCTTCCGGCCGGGGGAACGGTGTTACGTATCACCGCAGTGGGTTAGGGGTGGAGGAGGGGACGCATGCGACTCCTGTGACCCACGCCAGAGACCGGAATTGATCGACGAAACTGTCGACGGAACTGATCGAAAGGGAGCGACGACCATGGGCGAAGGCCACTCCACCGGCGACACGATGCAGGCGATGACGTACGAGTGGTTCGGCGGCACGGAGGTGCTGTCGGTGACGCGGCAGCCGCTGCCCAAGGTGGGGCCGGGGGAGGTCCTCGTCCGGGTGCGGTGCGCGGCGGTCAACCCCGTCGACTGGAAGCTCATGTCGGGCGGGCTGCGGGACCTGATGGACACCGTCTTCCCCGTCGTACCCGGCTGGGACGTCGCGGGCGTCGTCGAACAGGTCGGCATCGACGCACCAGAGTTCTCCGTCGGGGACGAGGTGATGGCCTATGCCCGCAAGGACTATGTGCACGGCGGGACGTTCGCCGAGTTCGTCAGCGTGCCCGTACGCTGCCTGGCCCGCCGGCCGTCCTCGCTCTCCTGGGAGCAGGCGGCGGGTCTGCCGCTGGCCGGCCTGACGGCGTACCAGACGCTCACCCGGCTCGGTACCCGCGAGGGCGAGACGGTGCTGATCCACAACGCGGCAGGGGGAGTCGGCTCGCTCGGCGTGCAGATCGCTCGCGCCCTCGGCGCCCGCGTCATCGGCACCGCCTCACCGGCCAACCACGAGCGGCTGCGCGAACTCGGCGCCGAGCCGGTCGCCTACGGCGACGGCCTTACCGACCGGGTGCGCGAGATCGCCCCGAACGGAGCCGATGTGGTGGCCGACTTCGTCGGCGGCGTCCTCGACGCCACGCTCGGTGTACTGGCCGAGGGCGGCCGGCACGCCTCGATCGCGGACAACACGGTGACGGAGGCGGGCGGCCAGTGGATGTGGGTACGCCCCAGCAGCGGCGACCTGACGGAGCTGGCCGACCTTGCCGACGCGGGCAAGCTGACGGTGCGGGTGGCGGAGACGTTCCCGCTCACCCGGCTGGCCGACGCGTTCCAGCTGAGCCAGGAGGGCCATGTGCACGGGAAGATCGTCGTGACCCCCTGACGGCAATGCAGCACCCGGCGCGGCGCACTGCAACGGCCACGGGGCCGAAGACCTCCTGCCGGACGAGCGGCACGCCCTCGCACGCCCTCCTCCGGCTCCGGGCGCCGCTGAGTAATTGCGAGGGCATCGCAGCTGGTCAGACCCCGTAAGACCGCTGTAGCCGCAATCGGATTTCTGTGCCACCGTGCCGTCATGGAGGGCAGAGAGCACACCCACAGCCACACTCACCACCATCACCGCTCGTACGCCTCCCGGCTGCGCCACCAGTTGGCCCACCTGGTCACACCGCACAGCCATGAGGCGGCGGACAAGGTGGATGCGGCGATGGAGACCTCCCGGGAGGGGATGCGCACCCTGTGGATCTCGCTGGCCGTCCTCGGTGCGACCACGGTCCTGCAGGCGGTGATCGTCGCCTTGTCCGGGTCGGTGGCGCTGCTCGGGGACACGATCCACAATGCGGCCGACGCGCTGACCGCGGTGCCGCTGGGCATCGCCTTCGTGCTGGGGCGGCGGGCGGCCAACCGCCGCTACACCTACGGTTACGGCCGGGCCGAGGACCTGGCCGGCGTGCTCATCGTCGCCACGATCGCCGCGTCGGCAGCGCTGGCCGCGTGGGCGGCGGTGGACCGGCTGCTCGACCCGCGGGAGATCACGCACCTGTGGGCGGTCGCCGGCGCGGCGCTGGTCGGATTCGTGGGCAACGAGTGGGTCGCCCGCTACCGCATCCGCACCGGCCGGCGGATCGGATCGGCTGCCCTGGTCGCCGACGGGCTGCACGCCCGCACCGACGGATTCACCTCGCTGGCCGTCCTGTTGGGCGCGGGCGGCGCCGCGCTCGGCTGGCGGTTCGCGGACCCGGTCATCGGTCTGCTGATCACGGTCGCCATCCTGTTCGTCCTGCGGGACGCCGCCCGGGAGGTCTACCGGCGGCTGATGGACTCCGTCGACCCCGCACTGGTCACCACCGCGGAGTCGGCGCTGCGCGCGGTGCCCGGCGTCCGCGGCGTGGGACAGGTGCGGATGCGGTGGATCGGCCACACGCTGCGTGCGGAGGCCGATATCGTCGTCGACGCCCATCTGACGGTCGTCACAGCCCACGGCCTGGCCGTGCAGGCGGAGCTCGCCCTGATCCACGCGGTGCCCCGGTTGACCGCCGCGACGGTGCACACCGACCACACCCCCCTCGGCAACGATCCGCACGCTCCCCTCGCCCACCACGCCGCCCGCGCCCACAGCCCTGCGGCTCCGTAGAGTGAGCAGGCCGGGCGATCGACGGGGGAGAGGCCGTGGACATCACCGTTCAGTGGATACGGACGACCTGGACGAAGCAGTCCCGGGGCGGTGAGGCCGCCGCGCGCAGGAACGCGGCCCCGGTCGGCTTCACCGTTCCGCCGCTGCGGCCGTCGTCCGCACATGTGGTGCGGATGCACGAACGGGACGGCTTCGAGCCCTACGACCGGCAAGAGGACCGGCGCAAGGTCGACGTCGAGCTACGGGAGGCGGACGGCCGGCTGCGCGTCCTGCCCCGGGTGCGCCCCTTGTTCGCCCTGCCACCCCGACGGCGCCGGCCCCCGGCCGTGCGGCTGCTCCCCGGCCAGTGGGTCCGCTGGCAGCTCAACTACCGCTTCAGCAGCGCAGCCGGGATGCAGGACTGGTCGTACTGGCTGGATACGTTCAACATCGCCTACGGCCCGATGGACGCCGAGGCGTTTCTGGCAGCGCCCACGGTTTCCGTCGACGAACGAGGACCGCTCCGGTAGCCAGGGCGGACCGGACGATCGGGCTCCTGGCACAGGAGCCCGAACTCCCGGCGTTCTCCCGGGCGTCAGGCTTCTCCGTCCCGGCTGCGACGGTGCAGCGCGCGGTCCGGAGTTCCGAACCTGGCGGCGGCGAGCCGGGCCTGGTGCCAGTGCGGGTAGATCAGCTCGGGAGCGCTCACCTTGTCGAGCCGTTCGAGGTCCGCCGCGTCGAGGCGGACGTCCACGGCACCGAGGTTGTCCCGCAACTGCTCGTCGTTGCGGGCGCCGATGACCAGAGTGGTCACCCCGGGCTGCGCGAGCAGATACGCGAGGGAGACCTGGGCGGGTGAGACGCCGTGCGCGGCGGCGATGTCGACGACGGTCTCGATGGTGTCGTACAGCTTCTCCTCGTCCCGTACCGGCGGTTCGTCCCAGTCGGTCAGATGCCTGCCGCCGTCGGCCTGTTGGCCGCGCCGGTACTTGCCGGACAGCAGCCCGCCGGCCAGCGGGCTCCACACCATGATCCCGAGTCCCTGGTCGAGCGAGAGCGGCACCAGCTCGTATTCAGCGTCGCGGGACTCCAGCGAGTAGTAGATCTGGTTGCTGACGAAGCGCTGGTAGCCGTGCGCATCCGCGACGCCGAGCGCCTTCATCAGCTGCCACCCCGAGTAGTTCGACACCCCGAGATAGCGGACCTTCCCCGACCGGACCAGGGAGTCCAGCGCCTCCATGGTCTCCTCCAGCGGGGTGAGACCGTCCCACTGATGGACGTGGTAGATGTCCAGATGGTCCGTGCCCAGCCTGCGCAGGCTGCCCTCGACCTGATCGATGATGTGATGCCGGGACAGCCCCTGGTCGTTGGGGCCGTCTCCCATGGGCATGCGCACCTTGGAGGACAGCAGAAGACGCTCCCGGCGGCCCTTGACCACCTCGCCGAGGATCTCCTCGCTGAGCCCGGAGGAGTAGATGTTGGCCGTGTCGAAGACATTGACGCCCGCGTCCAGACATATGTCGATCTGCCGCCGCGCCCCGGCGACGTCCGTGGAACCGACGTTCCCGAACACGTCCCGGCCACCGAACGTCATCGTCCCCATGGTCAGGACCGAAACCCGCAGGCCGGAACGGCCCAACTGCCTGTACTCCATCCAAGCTCCCCTGCTCTGTGTGCTGAACCTCCGCCGTGCGGCGGCCGGCACTCGGCGTCTACCACGTGCGTGACCGGCCCATTCGAAGTTCAACCTTCAAGTTTTGATCTGGTGAGCAGTGGCGCATGCAATTGCGCCTGGCGCAAGGACACTTTGCGGAGATTGCACTGGAATCAGCTGTCCAGGTGTCGCAGAGTGCTGGTCATGTCCAACAACGACTTCCTGGCCGTTGTGAGCCAGAGCGGGCCCAGTGTCACGTTCTTCTCCGTCGGCCCGTACCGCGAACTCAACAGGGTCGAGCTGCCCAGCGAACCGCACGAGCTCTGCTTCGACCCGGCGCGCCGGATGCTGTACTGCTCGATCACTTACCGTTCCGGCTACTACCACAGCAACGCGGGACGAGCCCACGAGATCGCCGTGATCGACCCGGACGAACAGCGGGTGGTCGATGTCATCGATCTCACCCCGGAGCACGCGCCGCACGGTCTCGTCCTGGACCGCGACCGCGATGTCCTCTACACCAGCGTCGAAGCGACGGACTCCGCTCCCGGCGCGCTGCTCGCCCTCGACCCCGTCTCCCGGAAGGTGTTGCGCCGTATCCCGGTCGCGGCGCCCGGCCCGCACTGGTTCACGGTGACACCGGACGGACGGCACGCGTATACGGCCAACAAGGAAGCGCCGTACGTCTCCGTCGTGGAACTGGAGGCGGGAGAGCTGCTGGACCGCATCCCGGTGCCGGGCAGCGAAGGCATCGACATCTCCCCAGACGGCCGGTACGTGTTCGTGGCAACCCCGAAAGGTGACTTCTCCGCCGCGGCACCGGCCGACGCCGGAATCGTGGTGATCGACACAGCTCGGCAGCGAATCGTCCGCACGCTTCCGACGCAGGGCGTCAACTTCCCCGTCCACACGACGAGTCAAGGGCTGGTGCTCACCGGCGAACTGCGCATGGCACCGCCGGATTCCGCCGCGGGAGGGCTCGGCACCCAGGTCAACGGCGTGCTCAACGTCTACTCCCGGCCGGACTCCGACGCAGAGCTGCTGGGCCGGGTCGAGGTGGGCAGGTTCCCGCTGACCGTCACCTCGTCTCCCGACGGCTCCGTGGCCTACGTCGCCAACGTGCTGTCCTCCTCGGTCACGGTGGTGGATCTGCCGGCCCTGCGCCCCCTCGCCACGCTGCCGGTCTCAAGTGGCGGCGAGCCGGGCGCACACGGGCTGGCGTACATCCCGGCGGCCTGAGCGCAGTCCCTCCGGTCGTGAGCCCCGGCCGGGCAGGTGGTGTCAGAGGTGCTGATCCCCTCGTGCTGACAACTCCCGCATCGTCGCTGCGGCCACCGACAGCGGCTCCTGCGGGCGGCTCGGCACTGAATTGCTCATGAAACTCATTTCCATTAACCTGCCGAGGTCGTCACCACACCAGGAGGTTTCTCATGGCCGTGCCCAAGCGGAAGATGTCCCGCAGCAACACCCGGCACCGCCGGTCGCAGTGGAAGGCCGAGACGCCGCAGCTCGTGCCCGTCACGGTCGACGGAAAGGTTCACCGGGTGCCGCAGCGGCTGGTCAAGGCATATGAGCGCGGCCTGCTGCGACCGGAGGACTGAGTAACGGTGAGGCGCGACCGGCTGCCCGTCACCGTGCTTTCCGGCTTTCTCGGCGCGGGAAAGACCACCTTGCTCAACCACGTCCTGGGCAACCGGCAGGGCCTCCGGGTGGCGGTGATCGTCAACGACATGAGTGAGGTCAATATCGATGCCGCACTCGTCCGCGGCGGTGAGGCCGCCCTGTCCCGGACCGAGGAACGCCTGGTCGAGATGACCAACGGCTGCATCTGCTGCACCCTGCGCGACGACCTCCTGGAGGAGGTCGACCGGCTCGCGCGCGAGGGCCGTTTCGACTACCTGCTCATCGAGTCCAGCGGCATCTCGGAGCCCATGCCGGTGGCCGCCACCTTCGCCTTCCCGCGCGACGACGGGGCCACGCTCGGCGAGCTCGCCCGGCTCGACACCATGGTCACCGTCGTCGATGCGGCGAACTTCCTCCCGGAGCTCGCCGGAGGCGACGGGCTGGTGGAGCGAGGGCTCGATCAGTACGACGGTGACGAGCGGACCGTCAGCGATCTCCTCACGGACCAGGTCGAGTTCGCCGACGTCATCGTGCTCAACAAGCTCGACCTCGTCGACGCCGCAGCAGCCGAGCGCTTGCGGGCCGCACTCGCCCGGCTCAACCCGGCGGCCCGGATAGTCCCCTCCCGGCACGGGCGGGTGGACCTGCACGAAGTCCTCGGGACGGGGCTGTTCGACCTCGACCGTGCCTCACAGGCCCCCGGCTGGGTCCGCGAACTCAACGGCGACCATGTGCCGGAGACCGAGGAGTACGGAATCTCCAGCATGGTCTTCCGCTCCACCCGGCCTTTCCATGCCGGGCGGTTGTGGGAGTTCGTCACCGAAGGACTCGACGGCGGCGCATTCGGCCAAGTGCTGCGTTCCAAGGGCTTCTTCTGGCTGGCCGACCGTCCGCACGTCAGCGGCCTGTGGTCGCAGGCGGGCTCGGTGGCCCGGTTCGAGCCGGCCGGCGTCCGGGATGAGGCGGACCGGGGACAGGAGCTGGTGTTCATCGGCTCCGGGCTGCGCCCCGAAGCGCTCCAAGCGGCGTTGAGCGCCTGCCTGCTCGCCGAGGGCGAGAGCGCTCCGGCCGATGACCCCTTTCCGGAATGGGACACGTACGGCATCGACGACGCCTGCGCCCATGAGAACCACGGTCAGGACGACCGTGCGGAGGCGCTCGCCTGAGCCATCAGTCCTCGGGGCCGGTTCTGAAGCCCGGTCTCGATACGGCCCGCGTCCGGTGAACGCGGACATGGAAAATCCCCGGTGCCGCATTGCGGCCCGGGGATTTCCTTGGCTATGCTCGGCGTTTCTGTGTGTCGGAACGCAGAGAAGGCCCTTCGGAAAGGGCCGCCAGCTGAAAAGGACTGTACCGGGCAGGGAGCCGTTTTGTCAAACCGGGGAAGCGCTGAGTTGCAGCACGAGCAGGACTACATCGACCACCTCTATGCGCGGGTCGATGCACTGCGTGCGCAGACCGCGTCGGCCGTCGAGGAGGCGCAGCAGCCGGACGGCAACACTCGGCAGGCGCGAGTCGAGCGGGACGTACGCGTCGCGGAGCGCTCGGGTCTGCTGGCCGCGCTGAACGCGGTGGACGGCTCGCTGTGCTTCGGCCGTATCGACCTCACCGACGGCGCCTCGCACCACATCGGCCGTATCGGCATCCGCGAGGACGACACCGAGCGCACGCCGATCCTCATCGACTGGCGGGCTCCGGTCGCCCGCCCGTTCTATCTCGCCACCGGGCACACCCCCATGGGCCTGCGCCGGCGGCGGCACATCACCACCCACGGCCGTACGGTCACCGAACTGCACGACGAGCTGCTCGACCTGGGTGACGCGGAACGCACCGGCCACGAGGACCCCAGTGGTGACACCGTCCTCCTCGCCTCCCTCGACGCGGCCCGCACCGGCCGGATGAGCGACATCGTGCGCACCATCCAGGCCGAGCAGGACCGCATCATCCGGGCTCCGCACTCCGGCGTCCTCGTTGTGGAGGGCGGCCCCGGAACCGGCAAGACCGCCGTCGCGCTGCACCGGGCCGCGTTCCTGCTCTACGAGCACCGCGAGTTGCTCGCCAAGCGGGCGGTACTGATCGTCGGCCCGAACCCGGCGTTCCTCTCCTACATCGGTGAAGTGCTGCCCTCGCTCGGTGAGACCGGTGTGCTGCTGGCCACCCTCGGCGAGCTGTACCCGGGCATCGAGGCACGCGGCACCGACAGCCCGCGCGCCGCCGTGGTCAAGGGCCGCGCCGAGATCGCGGAGGCCCTGCGGCTGGCCGTACGCGACCGGCAGCAGGTGCCCGAGCCGGGTGAGCCGATCGTCGTCCCGCACGACGACGGCGATCTCGTACTCGACTGGCATCTCGTCGACGAGGCACGCGAGGCCGCCCGCGCCATGCGGCTCCAGCACAACCTCGCCCGCCCGCACTTCGCCTTCCGCATCATCGACGCGCTCACGGCGCAGCTCGTCGAACGTATCGGAACCGACCCCTACGGCGGCCCCAACCTGCTGGGCCCGGACGACGTCGCGCAGCTCGGCAAGGCCGTCGCCGCCAGCCCGGACGTGCACGCGGCGATCGGGCAGTTGTGGCCCGAGCTGACGGCCGAGGAGTTCGTCGCCGACTATCTGGCCGAACCCACCCATCTGCCCGAGGATGACGCTGCCGCGATCCGCCGCCCGGTCACCTCACCGGTCGACTGGACCCCGGCGGACGTACCGCTGCTCGACGAGGCTGCCGAACTGCTCGGCGAGGACGACAGCGCACAGCAGGCGGCGGCCGAGGCCGAACGCCAGGAGCGGATCGCGTATGCGGAGGGAGTGCTGGAGGTCGCCCGCGGTTCGGAGTCGTTCGAGTTCGAGGACGCCGAGTCGGAGATCCTCGCCGCGCACGACATCATCGACGCGGAGCGCATGGCGGAGCGCCACGAGGAGGCCGACCACCGTACGGCGGCCGAACGGGCCGCCGCCGACCGCACCTGGGCCTTCGGGCACATCATCGTCGACGAGGCGCAGGAACTGTCCCCCATGGCCTGGCGGTTGCTCATGCGGCGCTGCCCGACCCGGTCCATGACGCTGGTCGGCGATCCCGTGCAGACCGGCGAGGAGGCCGGGGTCGGCTCCTGGGAGGACATCCTCGCCCCTTACGTCGCGGACCGCTGGGAGCACACCCGGCTCGGCGTCAACTACCGCACCCCCGCCGAGATCATGGAGCTCGCCGCCGCCGTCGTACGCGCCCGGCAGCCCGGCTTCGAGCCGCCCTCCTCGGTCCGCTCCACGGGTACACGCGCCTGGGTCGGGCAGGTGGCCGGCGGGCTGCCGGACGCGGTCGCCGAGGCGGCGCGGGCGCAGACCCCCGACGAGGGCCGGTTGGCGGTCATCGCGCCCCGCCGCCTGCACGAGGAGCTGGCCGCCCGGCTGCCCGGCGTGGTCGCAGGCGCGGAGCCGGACCTCACCCAGCACCTCGTCCTGCTCGCCCCCCGCCAGGCCAAGGGCCTCGAGTTCGACCGTGTCCTGGTCGTCGAGCCCGCCGAGTTCGGTACGAGCGACCTCTATGTCGCCCTCACCCGCGCCACCCGGACCCTCGGCATCCTGCACGAGGCGCCGCTGCCGACCGGGCTGGCGGAAGCGCTGGGTACGCATAGCGAGAGCGAGACACCGAGGCCGTGAGCGCCGTTCCGGCGGCGAAAGTTTCGCGTCGCCGGGCAAGGCTTCTCCGCACGGTACGAACGGTGCGAGCGTGGGGCGGCGTATTCCGCGCATTTAGGAGGGCCGTCCCATGTCCGAAGCCGTCGTACTGCCGGAGAGCTGGGGCGGGCCCGGAGGGATCACGCTGCACTTCGCCCGCACCTCCGGCGGACAGGTGCTGCTCGGCGGACTCGGCGCCCTCGGGGACGGGGCCGCCCGTGCCGCGCTTCCCCTCGTCGAGGTCGCGCTCGCGGGGGAGGGCAGTAGCGGCGCCTCCGGCAAGCGGCACGTCGACGGGGCGGCCGGCAGACGGCTGCGCTACGTCCGGCACGAGGTGGACCCGGGCCAACCGCACGACCCGGCGGACCCCCGCCATCTCGTCGTCCATCTGACCGACCCGGAGAGCCGGCTGCGGGTGGCCGCGCACTATCTCCTCGGCGACCCCGGGGTGCCCACGCTCCGCACCTGGGCCGAACTGCGGGCGGGCGCACGCGCGGTGACCGTCGAGCGGGTGTCCTCGTTCGTGTGCGGCGGGGTGGCCGGGCTGCTGGGCGCCGGGTCCGCATGGGAGCGGGAGTTGCGGGTGTGGACGGCGCGGAATCCGTGGAGCGGCGAGTACCGGTTCGCCGGGGCGCCGCTCGGCGACCTCGGGGTGCCGGACGTGGGGATGACGCGGTTCGGGCAGACGGGAACGAAGAGCCGTGCCGCGTGGACCAGTTGCGGTGCCTGGCCGTCGTCGGAGTGGCTGCCGACGGGGTGGGTGGCCGGGCCCACGGGGGTGCTGGCCTGGCAGATCGAGCACAACGGCTCCTGGCACGCCGAGCTGGGTGACCGGTACGACGACGTCTATCTGCTGCTGTCGGGCCCGGCCTCCCGAGAGCACCAGTGGTCCGTACGGCTGGAGCCCGGCGAGTCCTTCCGCACCGTCCCCGCCACCGTCGCGCTCGCGCCCGACCGGGAGGCGGCGCTCGGCGCGCTGACGCGGCACCGCCGGGCCACCCGTCGGCGCCCGCACCACGATCACCGGCAACTCCCCGTCGTCTTCAACGACTTCATGAACTGCCTGATGGGCGACCCGACGACGGAGCGGCTGCTGCCGCTGATCGAAGCGGCGGCCGAGACGGGCGCCGAGGTGTTCTGCGTCGACGCCGGGTGGTACGACGAGGAGCGGCGCGGTGAAGGGCCCGGCGGGGTGCCCGGGTGGTGGGACGGCTTGGGAGCCTGGACCCCGGCGCGTTCCCGGTTCCCCGGCGGCCTCGCCGAGGTGACCGACGCGATCAAGGCCGCGGGGATGGTGCCGGGGTTGTGGCTGGAGCCGGAGGTCGTCGGGGTGCGCAGCCCGGTCGCCGACGCGCTTCCCGAGGCGGCGTTCTTCCGGCGCGGCGGGCGGCGCTCCGCCGAGTGGGGGCGCCACCAGCTCGACCTGCGGCATCCCGCAGCGCTCGCGCATCTCGACTCCGTCGTGGACCGGCTGGTTGAGGAGTTCGGACTCGGCTACCTCAAGCTGGACTACAACATCGACATCGGCGCGGGCAACGAAAGCGCCCCGCACGGCCCGGGGCACGGGCTCCTGGAGCACAACCGCGCCCACCTCCGCTGGCTCGACGGCCTGCTGGAGCGGCATCCGCAGCTGACGATCGAGGGCTGTGCGGCGGGCGGGATGCGCACCGACCATGCCACCCTCGCGCACGTACAGCTCCAGTCCCTCACCGACCAGCAGGACGAACTCCTGCTGCCGCCCATCGCCGCGGCGGCGCCCGCCGCCGTACCGCCGGAACAGGGCGCGATGTGGGCGTATCCCCGCCCCGGGCACGGTCCGGAGGAGGTTGCGTTCTGCATGGTGACGGCCATGCTCGGGCGCATCCAGCTGAGCGGGCGCGCCGATCTGCTGGACGCGGGACAGCGGGCACTGGTCGCCGCCGCGGTCGCCGCTTACCGCTCCTATCGCACGCTGCTGCCGCAGGCCGTGCCCCGCTGGCCGCTCGGGCTGCCCGGCTGGCGCGACAACTGGCTGGCCCTCGCGCTGGATACGCCGGGCACCACGCTGCTCGCCGTCTGGCGCCGTGCGGGCGCACCGAGCGCGTGTGTGGTGCCGCTGCCGCCGGGTGCGGAAGAGGTGACCACCGTCTATCCAGGGTTCCCCGAGGGGGAGGTCCGGCTGACGCCGGGCGGTGAGGGGCTGCACGTCACGCTGCCGAGCGCGCCCGCGGCGCGGCTGGTGCGGGTGCGTACGGCCGGGTGAGCCGAGCCCGCGAGACGGCGCCGAAAATTTTCGGGTCCGTCCCGCGCCGCTGACCTCGCCCCACGCGGACCGTAACGTCCCGACCGACCCGCCGTCCCCTCCGAGGAGTGACTTACGTGACCAGCCGCAGGACCGTACTGAAGGGAGCGGCCGGTGCGGCCGCCGGGATCGGGCTCGCCGCGCTCGATACGACCGGAACGGCCCGCGCGGCAGGCGCCCCGCCCACCGCCGCCGCGCCCACCTACGCCAACCCCCTCGTACGGCAGCGCGCCGACCCCCTCATCCTGCGGCACACCGACGGCTTCTACTACTTCACCGCGACCGTCCCCGAGTACGACCGGATCGTGCTGCGCCGCGCGAAGACCGTCAACGGGCTCGCTAACGCACTGGAGAAGGTGCTCTGGCGGGCGCACGACAGCGGCGAGATGGCGAACCACATCTGGGCGCCGGAGCTCCACTTCGTCGACGGCGCCTGGTACATCTACTTCGCCGCCGGCAGCTCCCACGACCAGTGGGCGATCCGCCCGTACGTCCTGGAGAACACCTCCGCCGACCCCTTCCGGGGCACCTGGACCGAAAAGGGCCGGATCCGGACGCAGTGGGAGAGCTTCTCCCTGGACGCCACCACCTTCGTGCACCGGGGCACCCGCTATCTCGCCTGGGCGCAGCACGACCCCTCGCAGAACAACAACACCGACATCTACCTCTCCGCGATGGAGAACCCCTGGACCCTCACCGGGCCCCAAGTACGGCTCTCACGCCCGGAGCTGAGCTGGGAGACCATCGGTTTCTCCGTCAACGAGGGGCCGTTCGTACTGCAACGCAACGAACGGGTCTTCATGACCTACTCCGCCAGCGCCACCGACGCCAACTACTGCATGGGCCTGCTCACCGCACCGGACGACGCCGACCTGCTCGATCCCGCCTCCTGGACGAAGAACAAGGAACCGGTGTTCACCAGCAACGACAGTACGAGCCAGTACGGGCCGGGGCACAACTGCTTCACCGTCGCCGAGGACGGAAAGACCGACCTGCTCGTCTACCACGCGCGGCAGTACAAGGAGATCGAGGGCGACCCGCTGAACGACCCGAACCGGCACACCCGCGTCCAGGCACTGGGCTGGAAGTCCGACGGCACCCCCGACTTCGGGATCCCGGTCGCCGACTCCTCCCGGCGCGGGCAGCGTGCGTGAGCGGGCCTGTCAACTCGGGCAGCCCGGGCCGGGCCCCCGTCGAGCGGCGGTACGCCACCGCGGGCACGGGCTCCGGCGGCTGAGCCCGCCACTTCCCCGTACCGAAGGCGGGAGCTCAGCCGTCCACTCGGCGACCAGCGCGACCAGCGTCTCCGGTCGCTCCTCGTGCAGATAGTGCCCGCACTGCGGCCACGCCACGACGCGCGAGCCGGGGAGCGACGGCAGCTCCCGCTCCCACGCCGCCGCTCGCTCGGACGCGTACACCGCGAGCACCGGGCAGCGGCGGCGCGCGAGGTAGCGGCGCGCGGCCGGACGAGACCCGAAGGAGCCGGGCGCCAGGTACAGCTGCTCACGGCAGGCCGCCAGGATCTGCGGGTCCATGGCAGCCATCAGCCGCAGATGCCGTTCACGCGCGGACGCGGGAATGCGCGGGGAGAGGGCGCCGCGGACGAACTCCACCGCCCATGAGGCCCCCTCGGTGCGCAGCGCCCGCTGTTCGTCCGGCAGCCTTCGCAGCTCGTCCGCGTCGGCGCCGTACGCCGGGTCGAGCACCACCAGCGCCGTCACCAGCTCCGGGTGCTCGACCGCGAGCGCGGTGACGATCTGGCCGCCCATCGAGTGCCCGACGGCGGTGACGGCCCCGGCGCCGGTCCCGCGCAGAAGCGCGGCGAGGTCGGCGGCGAACTCCCGTGGAGACCAACTGCCCTTGCCCGGGGGCGTACGGCCGTGGCCGCGCAGCTCCGGCACCAGGACCCGCCGGCCCTGCCCGGCCCAGGCCCGTGCGAGGGGCCGCCACTCGTGCCCGTCGCCGCCCCAGCCGTGGACGAGCAGCAGCGCGGGTCCCGCACCCGGCCCGAACGTGTCGACGTGCACCGCTCACGCCACCCGGTCCAGATCGGGCGCGTGCACCCGGTGCGCAAGCGGCAGCCCGGAAGCCAGCCGCTCCAGTTCCTCCACCACGCTCAAGCCCAGCCGGCGCAGCTCGTTGCCGTGCGAGCCGGCGATGTGCGGGGTGAGTACGGCGTTGGGCAGCTCGTACAGCGGCGAGTCGGGCGGCAGTGGTTCCGGGTCCGTCACATCCAGTACGCCGGTCAGCCTGCCCGCCACCAGTTCCCGGGTCAGCGCCGTGGTGTCCACCAGGCTGCCGCGCGCGGTGTTGATGAGCACCGCGCCGTCCGGCATCAGCGCCAGCCGCTCCGCGTCCAGCAGACCGCGCGTCTCCGGGGTCTCCGGCGCGTGCACGCTGACGGTGTCGCAGGTACGCAGCAGCTCCTCCAGCCCCGTACGGCGGGCGCCGAGCCGCGCGGCCGTGGCGTCGTCCGTGTACGGATCGAACAGCAGCGTCTCCACGTCGAACCCGCGCAGCAGTGCGAGCACCCGACGGCCGATGCGGGAGGCGCCGATGACGCCGACGCGCCGCCCCCGGTTGCCGATGCCGGAGTGGATGAGGCCCAGGGTGAAGTGCCGCTCCGCACGGTAGCGTTCACCCAGCCCCAAGGCGTTCTTGCCGGTCAGCAGGATCATCGCGAGCGTGTACTCGGCAACCGGCACCGCATTGGCGTCGGCAGCCGTGGAGACAGCCAGCCCCCGTTCCCAGCAGGCGGGCGTGACCAGTCCCTTCACCGACCCGCCCGTATGCAGCACAGCCCGCAGCCGGGGCGCGGCCGCCAGCACCGCCGCGTCCACCGGTGGGCAGCCCCAGCCGGTGACGAGCACGGTGGCGGCGGACAGCGCCGCCCGCATTCCGGGTGCCTCGAAACTGTCGGCGACAGCCGCCAGGTCGGCCTCCGCACAAGCGGCCAACCGTGCGTGCAGATCAGGAGGGAAGAGCCGGGGCAGATGCTCCGGACTCATGGCAAACGCCACAACAGGACGAGATTTTTCGAGCACAGACGGCCTTTCCAAGACAAGAGCGAGCGCGTCCCGATGAGGATCAGTGGTCGCGCAGGCTGAACCACCCGAAGTCCGCAGGAGAGCGACCACCGTCCAAATCCTGTGCGCAGAGCCCGACATGTGCACCGGTGAAGCGGAGCCGCGATCCGTAGTCGTCGGACAACCTGGTGGCATCGCACTCCGGACCGACCTGTCGCCAGTCACACCCGTCCGGGGAGGCGGAAAACCGCATCACCGGCCCGTCGAAGACGACCCGCAGATACAGCAGCGGCCAAGCGTCCACGGCGAGCTCACTCTCCCGCAGCTCGCTGTAGGCGCCCTGGTCGGCGCAGACGACCCCCAACACCCGGCCGCGGCCCTCACTGTGGCCGGCCCGCAGGTAGTAGTGCGTTCCGGTGTCGTACCAGCAGATCAGCCCGGCCAGCTGCGAAAACCGCGACGGGCGGAAGTCCAGCACCGTTTCGGCCTCGCACCGCACCGAGGGCAACGGCCTTGCCACCAGGCTCTGCTCGAACAACGAGAACGTGCTCCGTCGCCCGCGCAGCCGCAGCCAGCCGGGGCGCTCGGCGAGCGACAACCACTCCGGACCTGCCGGAGTCCGCAACGTACTCCACTCCGGCCCGAGCTCGGCAGCGTCGAACTCGTCCCGTACGGGCCGGGAGAAGCCGGGCGCCGCATCCCGCGGGGCACTCATGGGCGCGGGGACCTCGGCCCGCGGTCTGACGGTGCCGTGCGCGAGGCGGGGCCACCCCTCCTCGGTCCAGGTAACCCGCTGAATGCAGGTCTCCCGGCCCAGTACGCAGCGTGGCCCTTGCGGGGTGTGCAGCGGGCGGGAAGCCAGATGTGCCAGGAACCACTCACCCTCGGGCGTCCGCACCAGTTCGCCATGGCCCGCCTTCTGGAACGGCTCCTCGGGCGCATCGCGGGTGGTGAGCAGCGCGCCCGCCGGGTCGAGGGAGTAGGGGCCCGTCAGCTTGCGGGAGCGGGCGGCGCGGATGCCGTGGTTCCAGCCGGTGCCGCCCTCGGCGAGCAGCAGGACGTACCAGCCGTCGCGCCGGTAGAGGTTGGGACCCTCGATCAGCTCGTCCTTGTGGCGGAGGATGTTGACGGGCTCCCCGATGAGGGACTGCTTTTCGGCGTCGTACTCCTGGAGCAGGATCCCGTCGAACGACGGCCGGTCGGGGCGGTGGTCCCAGCGGGTGTTCAGCAGCCAGGTACGCCCGTCCTCGTCGTGGAAGAGGGACGGGTCGATGCCGGAGGAGTTCAGATAGACCGGCTCCGACCAGGGGCCCAGCACGTCGGGCGCGGTGGTCAGGAAGTTGTCGATGTCCTTGTAGGGCCCGTCCGTGGTCCGCACCACGCTGTACGCGAGCCGGAACAGCCCGTCGTGCCAGGACAGCGAGGGCGCCCATACGCCGCCGGAGTCGGGCACGCCGCGCAGGTCGAGCAGGCCGGGGCGGTCGAGGATGTGACCGAGCAGCTCCCAGTGCACCAGGTCCGCCGAGCGGTGGACGGGAACGCCCGGGTACCACTCGAAGGTGGAGGTCGCCAGGTAGTACCAGCCGTCCGCGTACACGAGGCTGGGGTCGGGGTGGAAGCCGGGCAGCACGGGATTGCGGATCACGGGGGGCGGCGAGGTCGTCGGCAGGGTGTTCAAGACGGTTCTCCTGCGGGTCACTTGAGGCTGCCGAGCGTGACGCCCGACTTCCAGTACCGCTGCATGGCGAGCATGATCACGGTGAGCGGGATGATCGAGAGGAAGGCGCCGGTCAGCACCAGCGTGGTCAGATCGATCTCGGAGTCGGTGCGCTGCGCGTTCCAGAAGTACAGGCCGATGCTCAGTGGCCACTTGTCCTCGCCGCGCAGCATGGTCAGCGGCAGGAAGAAGTTGTTCCAGTTGCCGACGAAGGAGAGCAGGAAGACCGTCGCCGAGCCGGTCGTCATCAGCCGCAGCACGATCCGGAAGAAGATCCGGACCTCGCCCGCACCGTCCACCCGCGCCGCCTCCAGCAGCTCGGCGGGGACGGCGCCGTCGACATAGACCTTGGAGAGGTAGACCATGAACGGGTTGATGGTGAAGGGGATCAGCACGCCCCACGCCGTGTCCGCCAGCCCGATCTTGGAGAACAGCAGATAGAGCGGCATGGTCAGCAGGGCCTGCGGCAGCAGGAACGAGCCGACCACGACGCCGAGCCCCAGCCTGCGCCCGGGGAAGGAGAACCGGGAGAGCGCATATCCGGCGGCGACCGACACCAGCATGCACAGCAGGGCACCGGCTCCGGCGTAGAGCACGGAGTTGAGCGCCCAGCGCAGGAAGATGCCGTCGTTGTAGTCGAGGACGGTTCTGACGTTGTCGAAGAAGTGGAAGTCGTCGAACCACAGCCCGTTGGAGTAGAGCAGGCCCTGCTGGTCCTTGGTGGCGGAGACGATCAGCCACCACACGGGCGCCACCGAGTAGAGCGCGAACAGCACCAGACCGACGAGGACCAGGATCCGGGAGCGCCTGGACCGGGAGACGCCGACGGGCAGTTCGTCGTCGTGCCGTCGGCCACGGTGGGTCCGGGCCCGTCCACCCCGGCCGATACGCCCCGCGCCGCCTGCATGTCCGGCGCCGCTGCCGCTGCCGGGACCGGCGCGCCCGGCGGTCTCCGGCGAGCTTCCACTCGCTGTGATGGTCATGACTGTGCCCTGTTCGTGAGCTTGTAGAAGAGGAACGAGGCTCCGCCGGCGACCAGGGCGAGAATCACCGAGAGCGCGGCGGCGTAGTGGTAGTTGTTGCTGTCGAACGCCTGGTTGTAGACGGCCAGGATCGGGGTGTAGCTCTTGGTGACGGTCTCCGGCGCCGTGGTGCGGAACAGCAGCGGCTCGTTGAAGAGCTGGAGTGTGGCGATGATGGAGAGCATCCCCGTCAGCACCAGGGCGCCGCGCACGAACGGCACCTTCACCGACAGCGCGATCCGCAGCTCGGAGGCGCCGTCCACCCGTGCGGCGTCGAAGAGTTCGCGCGGGACGGCCTGCAGGGCGCCGTAGATGATGAGCATGTTGAAGCCCATATGGATCCAGGTGAGCAGATTGCCCATGGAGACCCAGATCAGCCCGGACGCGTAGAAGTCCGCGTGGATGCCGATGGCCTCGAGCGCGTCGGTGAGCGGGCCCAGCCGCGGGCTGTAGATGTAGAGCCACATCAGTGCCGCGACGATGCCGGGGATCATGTACGGCACCAGGAACGCGAAGCGGTAGCGGTGTGCGGTCCTGCGGGTGATGCCGTCCAGCAGCAGCGCCATGACCAGCGCCAGTCCCAGCATGATCGGGATCTGTACGCAGGCGAAGACCAGCACCCGGACGACTCCGGCCCAGAAGGCGCCGTCCTGGAGGCCCCGGGTGAAGTTCTCCAGGCCGACGAAGACCTCTTGCTGGGTGCCGATGCCCAGGCCGCCGCTCTCGATGCTGAAGAGGCTCTGGTAGAGCGCGTAGCCCAGCGGTGCGACGAACGTGAACAGGAATCCGAGGTAGAACGGGACGGCGAAACCGGCGCCCCGGAACGCGTGGCGCCTCATTCGACCACGTTCACCTTGCGCTGCTTGAGGTCCTTGACGACCCACTTCTGCATGTGCGGAAGGATGTCGGCGACCTTGATGTCACCGGCCATGGCCTTGCCCCACTGGTCGGCCAGCTCCTCGTACATGGCCTTGGAGTTGGGCCCGTACTGCCAGCC
The DNA here is from genome assembly GCF_052246355.1 of Streptomyces sp. 3N207. Lineage (NCBI taxonomy): Bacteria > Bacillati > Actinomycetota > Actinomycetes > Kitasatosporales > Streptomycetaceae > Streptomyces > Streptomyces sp. 3N207. The sequence goes on from NZ_JBQQBV010000009.1 coordinate 241,416, forward strand.
GTCGGCGAACTTCGCCGACTTGTTGATGATCGGCACCGCCTTCTTGGCGTGTGTGCCCATCAGCTTCCCGGGCACGACCTGGTCCAGGTGTGGCTGGGGGTCCTTGACCGCCGGGTACCAGCCCGCGGTCTTCGGGCTGCCCATGGTCTCCACGGGCTTGTCGCTGGTGGCGAGCCAGACGGCGGCCTGCACCGCCTCCTTGGAGTGCTCGCACAGTTCGGGGACCATCAGCCCGTAGGTGTCGCCCGGTGAGACGGGTGTGCTCTCGCCCGGCGTGGTGAAGTTGGGTGCAGGCTCCCAGTTGCCGAGGGTCTTCTTGATCTGCTGCTCGAAGGACGAGAGCTGCCAGGTGGACAGCTGCCGGGAGGCGATCTTGCCCGCGTCGTACTCGCGGATCATGGCGGCGTAATCGGCGTAGCTGATCTTGGAGACCAGCTTCTCGTCGAGCATCTTCTGCATGATGCCCGCGGCCCACTTGGAGTTCTCGTCCGTGAAGTCGATCTTCCAGGCGTCGCCCTCGACCTGGTACCAGCGGGCTCCCGCCTGCCAGGCCATGTTCATCCACGTCGAGGGGTCCTCACCCGCGAGGTTGAAGACCTTCACGCCGTCCTTGCGGAGCTTCTTGCCCGCCTCGATCAGCTCTTCCCAGGTACGGGGGTACTTCAGGCCCGCCTTGTCGAAGACCTCTTTGTTGAAGAGGGTGAACATCGGCTGGCGTGCGTCCGGGACGCCGTACGTCTTGCCGCCGATGCTCAGCGCTTCGACGGCGCCGTCCGAGAGCTTGCCCTTGCTGGACTTGAGATCCCCCGCGATGTCCTTCAGCACGCCCTGCGCCATCAGCATGCTGCCCTCGCGGTTGTCCGTCTGGACCAGGCACGGGGACTTGGACTTGTCGCCTGCCTTATGCGCGTTGTTGAGCTGGTTGGACATCTTGTCCTGGGGCACCTTGACGAACTTGATGGTGATGTCGTCGTGCGCCGCGTTGAACGCCTTTGCGGCCTGCTCGGCGCCCTCGGCACCGCTCCACATCTCCAGCGTGACCGGGCCGGAGGAACCGCCGGAGCCGGAGCCGCCGCAGGCGGCGAGCGTGAGGGAGAGGGCGCAGGCGGTGGCTGCGGCCAGGAGGCGCTTTCTTCCGATGCCGCGGTGCGTCATGAGTGGTCTCCTACGGAGGGTGAGAGGGAGGAGGGGGAGGGGGAGGCGAGGGTGCTGCCGTCGGCGATCCCTTCCGGGAGGGAGTAGAAAACGGTTACCGAGGAAGGCGCCGTCAGGTTCACAGGGCCGCAACCGGTGCGGAACCTCTGCGGCGAGACACGAAAGTTTCGGATGGCGGCAGCCGGGTTCGTACGCCGGTGGGAACACGGTTACCGTCGGCTCCCTCAACCCCCCACCCCTCGCGGAAAGAGGGCACCCCCCATGAGCCGTAAGGACAACGCACACCGCAACGACCTCAGCCGTCGCCGTCTCCTCAAGGGCACCGCACTCGGCGCGGGCGCGCTTGCCCTCCCCGGCATTGCCTACGCCACTACCGCGGACAGCGATCCGGAGCAGAACAAGGCCGGTACCAAGGCCGAGGCCGCCGCTCTCACCCACCCCGGAATGCTGCACAGCGCCGACGACTTCGCGCGCATGGCCGAGAAGGTCAAGGCGGGCGCCGACCCCTGGAACAGCGGCTGGAAGCGGCTGACCGCCAACTCGCACTCAGCGGCCGGGTGGACGCCCAGACCGGTGGAGACCGTCGTCCGCGGCGGCGAAGGCCAGAACTACCCCCAGCTCTACAAGGACATCCACGCCGCCTACCAGAACGCGCTGCGCTGGAAGGTCAGCGGCGACACCGCGCACGCCGACACCGCGCGGGACATCCTCAACGCCTGGTCGGGAACGCTGAAGACGGTCACAGGGAACGCCGACCGCTTCCTCGCCTCCGGTATCTACGGCTACCAGTTCGCCAACGCCGCCGAGATCATGCGCGGCTACGAGGGCTTCGACCTGGCCCGCTTCCAGGACATGATGGCCGGCGTCTTCTACCCGATGTGCGACGACTTCCTCAAGAACCACAACGGGGCCTGCATCACCAACTACTGGGCCAACTGGGATCTGTGCAACATGGCCGCCATCATGGCCATCGGGATCCTCAACGACGACCAGGCCAAGTTCGACCAGGCGGTCGACTACTTCCACAAGGGCGAGGGCAACGGCTCCCTCGCCCACGCGGTGCCCTTCCTGCACGAGGGCGGACTCGCCCAGTGGCAGGAGAGCGGCCGGGACCAGGGTCACACCATCATGGGCATCGGCCTGATGGGCACCGTCTGCGAAATGGCGCTCAAGCAGGGCACCGATCTGTACGGCGCCGACGACAACCGCTTCCTGAAGGCGTGCGAATACGTCGCCAAGTACAACAACGATGAGAGCGTGCCGTTCCGCACCTACGAATGGGGCAGCGGCCAGAACTGCAAGCCCATGCAGCAGACCGTCATCTCCGCCGCGGGCCGCGGCCAGGTGCGCCCCGTCTGGGAACGGGTCTACCACCACTACCACTACCGCAAGGGCCTCGAGACGCCGTACATGTCGGCGATCGCCCGCAAGCAGAGCCCCGAGGGCGGCGGTGGCGACTACGGCTCGACCAGCGGCGGCTACGACGAACTCGGCTTCGGGACTCTCACCCACGTGCTGGAGGCTTAGCCCCGACGGTGAGCGCCGGGCCCGCACGATGAGCACCCGGCCCGTTCGGTCCGCGATGCGGGTGCGGATTCCCCGGGCCGGCGGCTGGGCAATTCGGCCGCGTTGCCCCTTAATGTCGACCGAAATTTCGACCGGTTCGATATACCGGTCAAGAAGAATTTCTCGCAGGTTTCGAGGACTTCAACAGAATGCGCCACCGCCGTAATGTGAGGTCGTTCGCCCCAGCTGTCCGCTTTCCGCGCGCACCCGCAGTGCGTTGTGCGTCACCGATTCCCGGTAGCGGAAAGGGAGGAGAGGAGAGCGAGATGACGCGTATCGAACCCGGTTCGGCGGGACCCACTCTCGCCGTGGTGGCCCGTGCGGCGGCCGTCTCGATCCCGACGGCCTCGAAGGTGGTCAACGGCCGCCAGGACGTCGCCCCCGACACCCGCCGCCGGGTCACCGAAGCACTGGAGGCGCTGGGTTACGTACGCCGCCCGCGCCTCACCCCCCGGCAGCCGCCGCCGGTCGTCGACCTGGTGGTGCACTCCTTGGACAACACCTGGTCCGGGGCCGTGCTGCGCGGCGTGGAGGAGGCGGCACACCAGGCGGGCCTGGAGGTGATGGTCTCGGCGGGACTGACCCGCACCCGGGGCGGCAGACCCGAGCGCGGCTGGCTCGACAGGCTGGCTCTGCGCGGCACTTCGGGCGTGCTGTTCAACCTCGCCGAGCTGACCCCGACGCACCACGCCTGGCTGGAGCAGCACCGGATCCCGTACGCCATGATCGACCCGGTGGCCGATCCGCCGCCCGGTGTCCTCACTGTCCGCGCGGCCAACGAACCGGGTGCGCACAGCGCGGTCGCGCATCTGCTGAGGCTCGGCCACGTCAGGATCGCCGTGATCGGCGGCTACCGCCGAAAACAGTGCAGCGGAGCGCGGGTTGCGGGCTATCGCGCCGCGCTGGCGGCGGCCGGGCTGCGCCCGCGCCCCGAATACATCCGTTACGCCAACTTCGACACCGGCCTCGCGCGCGAGCGCACCCGGGAACTGTTCGCGCTGGACGAGCCGCCCACCGCGGTCTTCGCCTGCTCGGACCCGATGGCGCTGGGCGTCTACCAGGCGCTGGCCGAACTGGGGTTGCGGGTGCCGCGGGATGTGAGCGTCGTCGGCTTCGACGACCTGCCGGAGGCGGAGTGGGTGACACCCGCGCTGACCACCGTTCGGCAGCCGCTGGGCGAGATGGCGGCCACCGCACTGCGGCAGTTGCTGCGGATACGCGAGGGACGGGTACCGCCGGACACCAGGACCGAGCTGCCCACCCGATTCGTGGAACGGCACAGCACCGCGCCACCCCAGGGCGCCTTCGTATGACCAGGGTTTCGAACAACGACCGCCGTACCGAACACTGCCCGGGCAGTAACCGGTTACCGTTACCAGGAAGGTCAGGAGGACTCCGTATGCCGAACCAGGGTGCAGCCGGATGAGCGTCGACAACGGTGCCGGCGCCGCCACCCGCGCGGGCAACCGGGACGGGCGCCGGGCGACCATCCGCGATGTCGCCGCGCGTGCCAACGTCTCCGTGGCCACCGTCTCGCGCGTCCTGGCCGGCAACTACCCCGTCACCTACGGCACCCGGACCCGCGTACTGCGGGCTGTCCGCTCCCTCGACTATGTCGCCAACGCGCATGCGCGGGCGCTGGCCGGCGGCGGCCCCGAGTCCGTCGCGTTCGTACTGGAGGACATCACCGGGCCGTCCTTCGCACATATCGCCGCCGGTGTCGAGCAGGAGACCGCGAAGCGCGGCCGGCTCTGTCTGGTGTGCACGACCCATGGCGACAAGCGCCGTGAGGAGGACGTCGTCACGCTGATGCGCGAACAGCGGGCCGCCGCGGTCATCCTCGCGGGCGGCGCCGAACGCACCGCCGAGTACCGCGAGCGCATCACCGCGTTCGCGCACCAGCTGGACGCCGCGGGCTCGCGACTGGTGCTCTGCGGACGCCCGGCGCCCGAGGTGCCGCCGGGCGGTGAACTGCCCGTCACGCTCGTCGAGTACGACAACGAGGGCGGGGCCTTCGGCGCCACCGCGCATCTGCTCTCGGCCGGGCACCGGCGCGTGCTGTTCCTGGGCGGGCTGAGCGCCAACACCACCGTCCAGGAGCGCCGCGCCGGATACCACCGCGCCCTGGAGTCCTACGGTCTGGCGCCCGACCCCCCGCTGGTCGTCGACACTCGCTTCACCCGTGAGGGCGGACTGCACGGCATGCGCGGCGTGCTCGCGGGACACCGTGCCGAGCCCGGTTTCACGGCCGTCTTCGCGGCGACCGACATGGTCGCGCTCGGCGCCCTGGAGGCGCTGCGGGAGGCGGGCCTGCGGGTTCCCGAGGACGTCTCGGTGGTGGGCTTCGACGACATCCCCGTCTCCCGCGAACTCTCCCCCGGGCTGACCACGGTGCACGTCCCCTACGAGGAACTGGGCCGCAGCGCGGTACGGATGGTGTTGGAGCGCCGCGACAGCACGGACGGCGGTGGAGCGGAGGAGCAGCGTGTGCGGCTCGGTACCCATGTGGTCGTCCGCGGCTCCACGGCCCCACCGCCGCGCGTACCCGGCGAGTACGCGTAGCACATGTGCACGTACCGAGGCCGGGCCATGGGCGGACGACAGCGGTGCGGTGCTGATCTTCGATACCGAACGCCCCGAACTGGAAACCCTCATGGCCGCCGACCCCTACTTCCGCACGCCTGGTGTGCAGATCCTCGGCGTCCGCGACTGGGCGCCGATCGTGCGCCTGCCGGGCGGGGTATGCCCGTACGGTGACGTTCCGCACCCCGGGCGCTCACAGCGCGATCGCGCGGTGGCTCAGCGCCGCGTCGGTGATCTCCTCGGCGGAGGCGTCCCGCAGCTCGGCAGGAGGGTGGAAGAGCAGATCGGCCGCGCGCGGATGGGGCACGTTGGCTTCGAACAGCCGCAGGTAGTAGCCGACTTCGGCGTCGTCGGCCAGGATCCGGCGGACGATTTCGACGAGCTCGTCGCGCGTGATGTCGGGCACCCTCGGGCGGGCCGGCCGGGCGGCTTCGCGTGCGAAGTCCTCCAGGCTGCGCCACCCGTAGTACTCGGCGAAGTCGAGCGGTGTGTACGGGTGCCCGGTGCTTCCGGCGAAGGCGGCGACGGCGTCGTCCGCCGGTTCGCCGCGCGCGATCAGATCCGAGATCCGCTCGATCTCGCGGCTGATCGCCTCCAGACGCCGTCGGTCGACGGGTGGTGGCAGCAGTTCGGGGCGCAGGTCCATGTTCGGCATTGTCCGGTGTTCGGGCAGGTGGCGTGGGCACGTTCGGTGGGCGGGCGGCTCGATGAGCCGGGTGGCCACCCGCACCTCGATGCCGCCGCTCCCCAGCTGCGGGAGGTCACGTCCGCGCAGCTCTTCGAAGAGGAACTGGCGGTGCTCATCCGCGCCATCGAGTCCGTAGTACGCCCTGAGTGCCCTGAGTGATCTGGGTGCCGCGCAAGACACCCCGGGCACCTACCCCAGCTCGTCGGCAACGACGGAGGCGGCCTCGGACACCAGCTTGTCGTCGTACTCGGCGTCCTGCTCCTTGCGCTTGGACAGGACCGTCACCACGAGCGGTGCCTTGCCGGGCGGGCGGACGACGGCGATGTCGCCGCGGCTGGCGTAGCGGCCGGCGCCGCTCTTGTCGCCGACACTCCAGCCCTTCGGGAACCCGGCCTTGATCAGCGTCTTACCGGTCGGGCTGTCCTTCATCCAGGCGTTGAGCTGCTTCTGCTCCGGCTTACCGAGGCCGTCACCGAGCGTGACGGCGCGCAGGTCCCTGGCGAAGGCACGGGGAGTGGTGGTGTCCCGCTTGTCGCCCGGTGTCGCCTCGTTGAGCTCCTGCTCGTATCGGCTCGCCCGGGTGACGTCGTCGCCGAGCTTTTCGAGGAAGGCGTCGAGCGCCTTCGGCCCGCCCAGGTCGCGGAGCAGTAGGTTGTCCGCGGCGTTGTCGCTGTGACGGACAGTTGCCGCACACAGTGCGCGCAGCGTCATCCCCTCGTCGACATGTTCGCCGGTGACGGGGGAGTGGGGGAGCAGGTCGTCCTTCTGGTACTTGATGACCTTGTCGAGGCCGCCGGTCTTGTACTTCTCGAGAATCGCGGCAGCCGTGAACGCCTTGTGGGTGGAGGCATAGGCGAACCGTTCGTCCGCGTGGTAGGAGACCTCCTGCCCGCTGCCGGTGTCGACGGCCTGGACACCGAGCCGCGCGTCGTACTTCCGCTCCAGCTTCTTGAACGCCGCTGCCGCCTTCTTCGGCGCGGCGGCGGACGCCGAGGACGCCGAGTCGGAGGGCTTGGCGGCCTCCGCGTCCGCCGTCCCGTCGCTTCCGCAGGCCGTCAACGGCAGGGAGAGCGCGAGCGTGCCGAGTGCGCCCAGTGTGGCGCGGCGGATCCTGGTCGTACGCATGGTGGTCGATACCTCCGACTGTGCAGGTGCTGGTGTACGCGGTCCCCCGGGTTCGACCAGCAGCCTGCCGTGCCGGGAGTCATGCCGTCCAAGACCGGATCGCGCCAGTTGATGCACGATCCGCATAGTTGGCAGTACCGGCGGCCGCATAGAGTGGCGGGCGTGGATCTTGTGGGTGCCTGTCGTGCGTTCGTACACGTCAGCGAGCGCGGCAGCTTCACCGTGGGCGCGGCGGCCGCGCACATGTCACAGTCGGTCGCCAGCCGCCGCGTGGCCGCGCTGGAGCAACACCTCGGCGAGCGGCTGTTCGAGCGGAGCTCACGCAGGGCGCGGCTGACCCCCTTCGGGCGCGAACTGCTCCCCGCCGCACGGCGGCTCGTGCTCGCCGCCGAGGAGCTGGAGCACGAGGCGGGGACCGCCCGGCACAGGCCCGTCCGGCTCGCCGTCCCCGACACCTGTCCGGCGCCCGGCCTGGCCCGCCTGGCGGCCACGGCCCGCCGGCACGGCATCACCCTGGACCTGCGTACCGCTGCTCCCGCGGTACGCCCCCACCTCGTCCGCTCCCAGCAGGTGCGGGCCGCGCTCGTCGCGGTGCCGCCCGACCAGGCGCGCTGGCACGTACCGCTCGGGCTCGCCGGTGTCGCGCAGCCGCAGGGCAGGCGCCTCTACCTGGAGACGCTGCGCCCCCGGCGCACCGACCAGGGCCCGCCCCGCCGCGTCTGGCTCCAGCCCGAGGACGACGTCCCGCACATCAGGGACCGGGTGACACGGCTGCGTGATGCCGTCGGGCTGCGCCCCGCACAGCTGTCCGTCGCCGCCGGCCTCACGCAGGCGGCGGCGGAGGTGTTCTCCTCCTCGGACCTGCTGCTGTGCTCGCCCTTGCAGGCCCAGGAGTTCGCGCTGCACTGGCGCCCCCTCGGGGAGCTCGGCCTGGAGCGGACGTTCGGCCTCCTCGCCGCGGAGGAGGGCGACGCCGAACGCCTCAGTACCCGGCTGGGCGACGCCCTCGCGCACTGCCTGGGCGCCGGCGGAGAAGCCGAAGCCGAAGTTGAAGCCAAAGCCAAAGCCAACATCGGAGTCGACGCCGACGCCGAACAGCAGGCCAAGGGAAGGGCATGACGGCCGAGCCTCTGCTGCGCGAGCTGCGCCAGGCCCTGCGCGACGGCGGTCTGTCCGGCTCTTTCCTCGTACGCGACCTGCGGACAGGGGACGAGCTGGGCATCGAGCCGGACACCGAACTGCCCGCCGCCTCCCTCGTCAAGGTGCCCCTCGCCGTTGCGACGCTCGACCGTATCCGGCGCGGTGAGCTGGACGGTGCGCAGCAGTTGGAGGTGCAGCCCGGCCGCGTCACCAAGCCCGGCCCCACCGGGCTCACCAGGTTCCGGCACCCGGCCCGGGTCGCCCTCGACGACCTCCTCTACCTGAGTACCTCGCTGAGCGACAACGCCGCAGCCAACGCCCTGTTCGACCTCACCCCTCCTGGTGACGTGGATGCCGTGCTGCGCGAGCTCGGCATCCGAGGCATCGCCGTGCGGCACTCGCTGGCCGGACTGACCGGTACCCCTGACGAGCATCTGCCGCCGGACGCCGCGGACCTGGCACACTCCCTCGCCATAGGAGCCGGCACCAGCGGCCACGGCCACCGGCTGCCGCAGCTCGATGTGACCCGTGCCAACGCCGGCACCGCGCGGGCCTTCGTGGACCTGCTGCAAGCACTCTGGACTCCCTCGGCGGTCCACCCGGACGTGGCCGCACGCGTGCGCTCGCTCATGGCCGACAGCGTGCAGCGCCAGCGGCTCGCCCCGGACTTCAGCTCCGACGCCGCCACCTGGTCGTCCAAGACCGGTACGCTCCTCAACCTCCGCCACGAGGTGGGCGTGGTGGAGCACGACGACGGTGCCGTCTTCGCCGTCGCCGCCCTCACCGAGTCCCGCGTCCCCGCGGCGGCCCAGCCCGGCGCGGAAGCCCTGATGGCCCAGGTCGCCCGCGAACTGCGGGACCACCTCCGGCACGGCTGAACCGGCGAACTGCCGTCGGACCGCCTCCAGCCGGGGCTGCGTACCGTGCCGGCGAGCTGACCGTACGGTCGAGCTACGTGATCGCTGCAACCTTTCCGGCGTGGGCGGCAACCAGGTACCGGACGCGCAAGTGGATCAGGCGCGTCCACCGTCCACAGAAGGAGCAGCAGTGACAGGCACACCGAAGCACCGTCGCAGAAGAAGCCTTACCGCCATAGCCGTTGCGGCGGCAGCCGCCACCGGCGGTGCGGGCTACTTCGCGATCGCTTCGCCCGACGGCGCCCGGGCGGCGGCCAACACCGTCGTCGTCGCCACCGACGGCGACGACAGCGGCGCGGGCACGGCCTCCGACCCGTACGCGACCCTTGAGAAGGCGTTCTCCGTCGCGAAGGCGGGCACCACCATCCGGGTCAAGTCGGGGACGTACTACCCGAAGCAGAGCCTCAAGAGCGAGGAGAGCGGAACCGCCGACGCGCCGATCACCCTGGAGCCGTGCGGCAGCGGTGAGGTGAAGGTCGACGGCTCGAAGCTGCCGGAGGGCGAGTGGCTCGTCGGCCTCTCCGGCAACTACTGGAACGTGCACGACATGCGCTTCCAGAACGGCCCCGCGCACGGCTTCGTCGTCACCTCCTCCACCGGTGGGGTCTTCAAGAACCTCACCACCGACGGCAACGGCGACTCCGGCTTCACGCTGCGCGGCGAGAACACCAACGACAACCTGGTGGAGAACCTCGACTCCTCCAACAACTACGACCCGGAGAACCACGGCCAGAACGCCGACGGCATCGCCGTCAAGTTCGGCTCCGGCAAGGGCAACAGGGTCGTCGGCGCCAGGCTGTTCAACAACTCCGACGACGGCATGGACCTGTGGAAGTTCGAGTCGGGCATCACCGTCGAACGCTCCTGGGCCTACGGCAACGGCGAGAACCGCTGGAACGACGGCGCCTTCGAGGGCAACGGCAACGGCTTCAAGCTCGGCGGCGACGGCACTGCCGCAGACCACGTCGTGCAGTCCAACGCCGCCTGGGACAACGCCCAGCACGGCTTCACGGAGAACAGCAACCCCGGTGCGATGTCGGTGAGCCGCAACACCGCCTATGCGAACGGGGCGTACGGCTTCTACTTCGCCGAGGGCTCGGCCGAGCTGGGCAAGAACCTTGCCGCGAACGACGCGGACGGCAAGGCGAAGACCGGGGGTTCGACCTCCTCCACCGGCAACAACTGGGACAGCGGGGTCGCCACACCGCCCTTCGCCAGTACCGATGCGAAGCCCGCCACCGGCCTGCGCGGCGCGGGCGGTGCGCTGCCCGACTCGGAGTTCCTGCGGGTGGACCCGGCGGCCGGGATCGGCGCCCCCATGAAGTGAGAGCGCCGAGGCGCTGATCGGCCCTGGCGGCCCCGCCTTCGCGGGGCTCGCCAGGGCGGCGCTACCCGATCCCGCCGCCTACCGCGTACGCGCGGCCCGCGGCAGTGGCCGAGACCGTGTAACTGTCGTCGCCCGTGCTCCGTTTGCCGGAGCCGTGGTCGTACTGCCCGGCGAAGACATGCTTGCCGGGCGGCACGGTGCGGTCCTTCTTGAGCGTCCAGCGGTAGACGAGCGTGCCCCCGGCGTGCCGTACGTCCACGTCGAAGTCCCGGGACGGGCGGGTGCGCCAAGAGCCGGTAGAGCTCAGCGGTGAGCTCTCCGCGATCCGTAGCTCCACGGTCAGCGCGGTGAGCCGTTTCGCGGACCGGACGGTGACCTCGGTCTGCGACCAGTAGTCGTTGCCGCCCTCGGCGGCCGAACCGCTCGACCGCAGCGGCCCGTCGACCGCCGGCAGCCTGTCGGCCGTGCCGGTCCCGCCGGACCCCCCGTTCCCCTCGGTCCCGGCGGGACCGGCCGAGGTACGCACCGTCGGGGCTCGGCCGTCCCCGGCGATGTGCCTGTCTTCGTGCCTGTCTTCGTGCGGTGCCCACAGCGCGGTCGCGCCGCCGATACCGAGCACCATGACGACGGCGCCGACCGCCGCTGCCGCCCGTGGCCAGGCCCACCGGCGCGGTGCCGGGCCACGGCGTTGCCGCTGCCGGGTCCCGGAGTCCTGGGTGCCGTGCGCGATCCGGTCGAGCATCCGTGCGCGGTCCGGCTGGTGGGCGTCGGCAGCCGCGCGCAGCCGGGCGCCGAGCCGCTGCTCCGCCTCGGACTCCGCCCGCTCTTCGCGCACGTTCATCAGGTGTACCGTCCCGTCCTTCTTCCGCGCAGCGCCAGTACGGCCTCCACGCTACGGTCCGTACCCTGCTCGGCGGGCTCCAGCAGCCGGGCTAACTCGGCCATTCCGCGCGACGCCTGGCTCTTCACCGTGCCGGTCGAGATCCCCAGGATGCGTGCCGTGTCCCGTTCCGAGACGTCGAAGGCGTGCCGCAGCACCACGCAGGCGCGTCTGCGGAACGGCAGCCGGGCCAGCGCCTCCCGCACATCGACCACGGTGGGCACGTCGGGGCCCTCGGCGGGCTCCTGGTGCCGGGACCAGAACAGCGCGACCCTGCGCCGTTCACGGGTGCGGCTACGCATATGGCTGCGCGCGAGGTTGGTGACCACTCCGCGGGCGTACGCGGCCGGGTGGTCGGCGGTGCGCACCCGGTCCCACCGGTGCCAGAGCGCGACGAAGGCGTCCGCGGTGAGATCGTCCGCCTCTTCCGCGTCGCCGAGCAAGAGGTAGGCCAGGCGGGCGAATTCGGTGTGGTGCCGCTCGAAGAAGACGTGGAACTCACCCGTCGGGGAAGGCGGCACGGAGCCCCTCCTGTTCGATATCCCGGACACCTATCGTTATTCCGCACATCCCCCGTGCGGCGGTGAGGCTACCAGGACTCCCGGGGCTCCGGACCCCGTTGTGACGGCGGCGGTTGACCGCCGGTCGTCATCTCGCGCGAACGGTGAAGATCTCGCGGGGCTTGTACTCGCGCTCGTCGAAGCCGACGATCGGGCCCAGTTCGCGGGCCGCGGCGAACGCAGCGCCCAGGGCTTCCTCGGACTCGAATCTGCCGGAGGTGATGACGGCGTCGCCGTCGGTGGTGGCCCAGATGTCGGCGGACAAGAAGCCCGCCCTCGACTGGAGGAACTCCTTCACCTTGTGCGTCCGGCCTACGAACTCCTCGAAGTGCTCGGGGCGCGGGTAGTGGAAGGCGATGAATCCAGCGGTCATCTCTCTGCCTCCGAATCAGCTATACGATGGCGTATAACCAGGAGGCTAGCGCCGTATATACGGCGGCGTATACGGGGCGAGAGGTGAGGTGGGACACATCGTGGGCGCTGTACGCACGCCGCGGGACAGGTGGATCGAGGAAGGGCTGCGGGCACTGGCCGCCGGCGGTCCGGACGCCGTCCGCGTCGAGGCGCTGGCCAAGTCGCTCGGCGTCACCAAGGGCGGGTTCTACGGGTACTTCGCCGACCGTGACGCGCTGCTGGAGGCGATGCTGGACACCTGGGAGCGGGAGAGCATCGACGAGGTCATCGACCGTATCGAGCGCGAGGGCGGCGACCCGAAGACGAAGATCCAGCGGGCCGGCATGCTCACCTTCTCCGACGACCGCCTGCTCCCCATCGACCTCGCGATCCGCGACTGGGCCCGGCGCGACGAAGCGGTCGCCGAACGACTGCGCCGGGTGGACAACCGGCGCATGGCGCTGCTGCGCGAGATGATCGGCACCTTCTGCTCAGACCCCGACGAGGTCGAGGCCCGCAGCATGCTCGCCTTCTGCGTGGCGATCGGCGAGCACTTCATCGCCGCCGACTATCCGGGCCGTACCCGCGCCGAGGTCCGCGCCCGCGCGGCCGATTTCTTGCTCGACCGCGGCCGGAAGGCGCCCCGCGACGGCCGTTAGCCGCACGCCGCCCCGGCCCTCTCCGTTGTTCCGGTGAGGGGTGCCCCTGCCCGGATCGCGCGGGCTGCGGGTTCGTCGTGGCTGGTGGGGGCACCTCCCGGCCGGAGTCCCCCAGCCTCCGGCCGGGCGGTACCCCCAGGGGAGCAGTTCCCCGCGCCCCTTCGGGGGCGCAGCCCCCATGCCGGGTGTGCAAGGTCCGCCGGGCAAGTCATAGGCTCGGCGGATGGCGAAGTACTTCGACGTGCACCCTGAGAACCCGCAGCGGCGCACCATCAGCACCGTGGTCGACAGCATCCGGGCAGACGCACTCATCGCGTATCCGACAGACTCCTGTTTCGCTCTGGGGTGCCGGCTGGGCAGCCGGGACGGTATGTCCCGTATCCGGTCCATCCGGAACCTCGACGAGCGGCACCACTTCACGCTCGTATGCCAGAACTTCGCGCAGCTCGGCCAGTTCGTGCACGTCGACAACGACGTGTTCCGCGCGATCAAGGCGGCCACGCCCGGCCGCTACACCTTCATCCTCCCCGCGACGAAGGAGGTGCCCCGCAAGCTGCTGCATCCGAAGAAGAAGACGGTCGGAGTCCGCATCCCCGCACACGTGGTCGCTCAGGCGCTGCTGGCCGAACTCGGTGAGCCGCTGCTGTCCAGCACCCTTCTCCTGCCGGACGAGGAGGAACCGATGACTCAGGGCTGGGAGATCAAGGAGCGGCTCGACCACGTGGTGGACGCGGTGGTCGACTCGGGCGACTGCGGCACCGAGCCGACCACCGTCGTGGACTTCTCCGGCGGCGGTGCCGAGATCGTACGAACGGGCGCGGGCGACCCCGCGCGCTTCGCGTAGCCGGTACGTCGCGGAAGAGGACAGCCACGAGATGAGCCGCCTGCTCCATCTGGACCGCACCCTCGACGAGCTGGAGGGGGCGCCGTGGCCGGACCCGCCGCCCGACAGCACCGCTCTCGTCAAGAACGTGCACGCCCTGCGGAAGAAGGAACTGGCCGCGCTCACCGTCGAGGATCTGCGCACCTTGACGCTGCAGAACGTCGGCCTGCCCTTCGTCCTGCCGCTGGCACTCCAAGTACTGCGCAGGGACCCGCTGGCCGAGGGCAGGTACTACGAAGGCGACCTGCTCAGCGCCGTGCTGCGGCAGCCTGCGGAGGCGTGGAAGGTCTTCCCGGACCTGGCTGAGGAGCTCGCAGACATCGTCTCCTCCCTCTCCGGCACAACGTCCGGGACGGCGGACCATCTCGACCGCGACATCCGGGACTTCCTCGCCCGGCGTCCCGCAAGCTGAGACGACCGCCGGGCGGCGCGGAATCAGCGGTCCGTACGCCGTTCGGACGCCGTTCCGACGCAGGGAATGTTCTCCCGCACCGGAGCGGGGTACCTCGGCAGGGGCCGTGAAACCGTTCCGGAAGCGCTCCGGAACGACCGATCCCGGAACCGGAGGAGCCGCTGTGAAGTTCGGTGTCTCGACCTTCATCACCGACCAGGGCATCGCGCCGGCCGCGTTGGGACGTGCTGTCGAGGAGCGGGGACTGGACTCCTTGCTCATCGCCGAGCACACGCACATCCCGGTGGCCCGTCGCACGCCGTACCCGGCCGGCGGCGATCTGCCGGACATCTACTACCGCACGCTCGACCCGTTCGTGGCGCTCAGCGCGGCGGCAGCGGTGACCGAGCGGCTGCTGCTGGGCACCGGTGTCGCGCTGGTGGCGCAGCGGGACCCGATCAGCACGGCCAAGGCGGTGGCGTCCCTGGACCTGGTCTCCGGCGGGCGGGCCGTCTTCGGGGTCGGTGTCGGCTGGAACAGGGAGGAGATGGAGAACCACGGCACGGACCCGCGCACCAGAGGGCGTCTCGTGGACGAGAGGCTCCGGGCCATGCGCGAGCTGTGGACCGCGGACAAGGCCGAGTTCCACGGGGAGTTCGTCGACTTCGACCCCGTCTACTCCTGGCCCAAGCCGGTCCAGCGTCCTCACCCGCCCCTCTACGTGGGCGGCGGTGAGGGCGCCTTCCCCCGGGTGGCGGCCCTCGGTGACGCCTGGCTGGCCAACAGCGTGCCGCCCGGAGAACTGGGGCCGCAGATCGACCGGATGCGGAGCATCGCGGGCCGCGACGTCCCGGTGACCGTCTACGCGGTGTCGAAGAAGCCGGAGGTCATCGAGCAGTACACGCAGCTCGATGTGGAGCGGCTGTTGTTCTACCTGCCGACCATGCCGGAATCCGACACGCTGTCCTACCTCGACAAGCTCGCCGACGTCGCCGGGCGCTACCGATGAGCCGCCGGGAGCAGCAGTGCCGAACATGACGGGAGGCCAGGCGCGGGAGCGCTTCGCCGAGGCCCGGGTGGCCCGCCTCGCGACCACCGACGGCGCCGGCCGCCCGCATCTGGTCCCCGTGGTCTTCGCCGTGACCGGTGACACCGTGGTGTTCGCCGTCGATCACAAGCCCAAGCGGGCGGGACGGCTGAAGCGGCTCGCCAACATCGAAGCCGACGCCCGGGTGTGCCTCCTGGCCGACAACTACGACGAGGACTGGGACCTCCTGTGGTGGACCCGCGCCGACGGAACGGCCGCCGTGCTGCCGACTGCCGACGAATCGCCGACCTCCGCACAGCATGTGCGCCTGCTGGTGGAGAAGTACCAACAGCAGTACGGCACCCGCCCGCCCGCAGGGCCGGTCGTGGAGATCGCGGTCGCCCGCTGGTCCGGCTGGCACGCAAGCTGACGCTACGGTCCCCGGCAGGGCGCGGCGGCGCTCAGCGGCGCAGGTCACGCTTCCGTACGTACCGCAGCCCGCAGGCGTCCTCGTAAGGGTCGCCCTCCGCGCCGATCAGCGAGCGCAGCGGCTGCATCGGCAGCCAGGTCAGGCCGAGCAGCCAGCGGCGAACGGTCTGCCAGAAGCGCGGCCGTCCCGCGTCCGCCTCCCGCACCACGCGTGTCAGGAGCAGAAACTTGCCCACCGTCGCCCGGAACACCACGGCACCCAGCACCTGGTGGACGAAGGACACCCCCAAGGCACACGCGACGGCGTAGCACCAGAAGACAGCGACGCTCTCGATGCCCGTGAGACGGTGAGCGAGGCCGAGACCGGCGACGAAGGCGATCGTGCCGTCGATCAAGGCGGCGAGCACTCGGCGCTCGTCACCCACCTCGTTCGGGACCAGGGGCGGCTGTGGGTACGGATGCGGCGGCGGGTGCATGGACGGAGGGGCGTACGGCTGGTGGGCGGCCTGACGGCGCTGGTCATAGGTCACGGCCCACCATCTTGCCGTACGTCTTGCCGCGCATCCGGGGCGGCTATGTGAAGTCGGAGTACGCGAGGTGGGTCGCGCAGTGCCGGCACCGGAAGAGATACGCCGTGGGCCGGCCGCCCTCGCCCAGCGCGCCGAGGCGGTCCTCGACCTGGTCCCAGGGGCGGCCCCAACCGCTTGCCTCCTGCCGCAGTGCCTCCAACGCCTCGGGATGACCCGCGAGTTCGGCGGCCCCGGCCCGGCCGAGGAACGCGGTGCCGTCGCCGCAGTGGAAGAACCACTGCGGCTCCTGCCACGCTGAGAAGCCCGGAGTGCGTCTGTCGACCGCGGAGAAGATCTCAAGGGGTACGTCCTCGCCCAGGCAGGTCCCGGCAGTGAAGTGCGCGTCGAACCGTTCCGCGACCTCGCCGCCGGCGATGCACCACGGGCACAGCCGGCCCTTGAGGTCCTCGGCCGCGTAGACCGGACCCGTGTAGCTGTACCCGCGAGCCCGCCCGCAGCAGACGCAGACGGCCTCGGACGGAACAACTGCGCCCGTGGCGACGGGGTCGGGGTGGTACGGGAACTCAGGCAGCCGCTCAGTCATAAGCGGTGACCGTAACAGTCGTCCGGAACGGTCGGCCGTGGCTGCGGCGTTCTTGTGCTGGGCGTCGGTATGTAGTCCGCTGACTCCCATGGGGGCCCGACGGCCCTGCGCCAGGCGGCTGCCGGCGACGCCCGGCACCGGCACGGCGAGACCCGTGGCCCCTCGACGGCATACCCGTGCTGCTCAAGGACACAGGCTGCCCGTCGGCCTGCTGCTCACGGCCGGTGACCACCAGGACGCCGAACTCCTGTCGCTGGTAGCCGCGGTGGAGCACCGGCTGGATGCCTGGCGGCCCCCGCGCTATCTGCCGTAGGCCCCGGCCCCTGCAGCCCTCAGGACGGTGGTGTCGGGCGGACGGCGAGGACTGCGATGTCGTCGGTGCTGTCGGCGCCGAGCCCGATGAGGAGCTCGTCGCAGAAGACGTCGAGAGGTTCGCGTGCCAGGGCGGTCGCGTGCTCCCTGAGCGCGGCCAGGGCGTTGTCCAGGGATTCGCCGCGGCGTTCGATGAGGCCGTCGGTGTAGAGCAGCACCGTCGAGTGGGCGGGGAGCGGATCAACGGCGGTGGGCCGACGCTGCTCGGGGTCCATGCCGAGGAGCAGACCCGCCCCGTTCTCCAGGTAGCGGGTCTCCCCGTCCGCGGTGGTCAGCAGCGGCGGCAGATGCCCGGCGGAGGAGTGCTTCAGCTCCCAGGGCCCCTGCTCCGGGCCTTTGACGAGAGCGTAGACGCAGGTCGCGGTGGCTTCCCGGTACAGGCTGTGGTTGGCCAGATCCAGCCGGCGCAGCACGGCTTCGGGCGGCTCCTGGCGGTCGACGGCGATTCCGCGGAGCATGCTGCGCAGCTGGCTCATGGTGACGGCAGCTTCGAGGTCGTGCCCGGCCACATCGCCGATGACCAGCGCCGTCTCGCCGTTGGGGACGACGAAGCAGTCGTACCAGTCCCCGCCGACCTGCGCGGTGGTGGAGGAGGGGACGTAGCGGGCGGCCATCTGCAGATGCTCGACCTCCGGCAGTACGGGAAGCAGGGAGTGCTGGAGGCGTTCCGCGATGTCCCGTGTCTCCTGGTAGAGCCGGATGTTGTCCACGCCGAGCGCGAGGTTGCGGACCAGGTCGTCGACCAGGGAGAGGTCTTCCTCGGTGAACGGCCTGCTTCCCTCGTCACGGGCCACGGTCAGTGCGCCGAGGATTTCCCGGCGGGCCCGCAGCGGGGCGACCACGGCGCTGTTTCCACCCAGCTGTTCGAAGAGTTCCAGGTGTCGGGCGTCCAGCGGACTCTGGGCCTGGTTCGCCGCCGGGATCTCGGTGAACAGCAGCGGGCCCGCACCCCGCAGCACCCGGGCCAGCGGCCCGCGCGCCGCCTCCGACACCGGAGGCAGCCGGCCCTCGCGCACACCGGGGGGCATCCTCCGCGCAGCACGGTGTACGACACAGGCCCGGTCGACGCGGCCGCGTTCGTCCAGCAGGTCCAGCGCGCACCAGTCGGCCAGCCGCTCGGTCAGGATCACGCACACCTGCCGCAGCCCCTCGATCAGGTCCGGGGTGCCGCTCAGTGCACTCCGGGTGTCGGCCAGCAGGGACAGCCGTTCCAACGCCGACACGTCCGCCTTGCCGCCGGTCGGCTGTGGCGCAGGCCCACGCACGGGCTCCCGCACCGGCTCCGGGGCGGTCGGCCCGTACAGAGCGCTCGTTTCCGGTGGTGGTGCGGTCCGTTCCTTCCGCGGAGCGCGTTCCGTGGGACCGGTCGCCCGCGGGGCGAGCTGGGCGACGAACACGGTACGGCCGTCGGCCGTCTCCTGGGTCTGGATGAGCAGGCGGACAGGCACCAGGCTGCCGTCGCGGTGCAGCGCCGGCAACGGCACGGAGCGGCCCAGAATCCGGGGCCGGCCGGTGAGCAGCAAGGAAGTGAACGCCGAGACATGGCGTTTCCGCAGGTGCTCCGGAATGAGTACGGTCAGCTGCTGTCCGAGCAACTCGTCCGCCTGCCAGCCGAGCATGTCAACCGCCGGGTCGTTCGCCGCGATGATCCGGTCCTCTTCGTCGGCGGCGACGGTCGGAACCCTGCTGTCCCGCACCTGCTCCGGGTCCCACGACGTCAGCTCGGAGGGATTGGCGCCCGGTTCGCGGGGGACGACCGTCCACGCGGTGGGCTTCCCGCCGGCGAGCTGGCTGGTGATCTGGTCGAACAGCCACTTGTGGAAGATGCGGTTCTGCGGGAGGGAAGGCCGGGTGAGGAGGTGCTCGTCCCGGGCCGCTTCCTCGGCGAGGTCGAGCACCCTGCGCAAGGTGAACAGCGCCGGGGTGGTGTCCGCCGGGACCGACACCCGCAGGGAACGGATGTCCGCGTCCGAAGGCTGGTTCTCCAGAGCCTCAGTCACACAAGCGCTGAGCACGTTGCTCATGTCGTGCGCGGTGGCAAGATCCTGCGGCTGCACACCGAACCGGTCCCGGGCCGATGCGGCGAGGGTCAGCTCGCGCAGCAGCGCGTGCCTGCGGTAACGGGACGCCGTGTAGAGCGCGTCCGGCAGGTCGACCAACGTCACGGTGTCGTGGGGACCGAACGAGGGCGCCGCGGTCTCCCAACCGGAGGGCGGCGACGGCGCTTCGGCGGATCCCAGCTCGAACCACACTGTCTTGCGTTCGTCGTCGGTCTCGACCCCGTAGCGCGAGGCGAGTCTCTCGACCAGGAAGAGCCCCAGTCCCGTACTGGCGTCCGTGCGGCGCTCCTGGGACACCAGGCTCCGGGCCGGCCGACGATCGACGACCTGCACCCGAACCCTGCCGTCGACGGCCGAGGCCCACACCTCGAATCCGGTGCGGGCATGCAGCACCGCGTTCGTCACCAGCTCGCTGAGCAGCAGCTCGGCGGTGGCCACCACATCGGGTGCGACCCCGTCCAAGGCGGTGCGTACGAAGCGCCGGGCCGCCGTCACGCTCTCCGGGCGCGGGGGGAAACGCCGCGAAGGTGTTCCCGGCGAGCTGAGGTTGCCCATGGCACCAGTCTGCTTCAGCCGGCCGCCGCCCGGCCCCGCCCGCCGCGTGTGTGCTGGCCGGCGGGCCGTGTCCGGTACGCCGACGGAGTGAGGCGGGCCCACATCGGGGCTTGTGGCCGGGGACCGGGGGCCGTCCTCGGTACATGCCGGCCGGTCGGTACCGACAATCGCGACCCGGGGCGCGGTGAACGGACCGCCGGGGCCCTCCGACCCCCGCACGCGGCACCGCGAGGCTGCCGGCTCACTCCCAGACCGCGACGCTGCGCCGGACCGGGACGGCGGTGGGGTCGGTGGCGAACAGGTGGGGAGAGTGGGCGCGGATGCGCTCGATGTCGCTGAAGACCGCACGCAGATGGGTGCGCATGGCCGTACGGGCGCTGTCCGCGTCGCCGCTGAGCACCGCCTCGAAGATCTCGGCGTGCTGGGCGGCGAACTCGGCCGAGGAGGCGTGCTCGTAGAGACCGAGCCGGCGGGCCCGGTCCAGGTGGCCCTTGGCGGCGGCGACCGTGGTCCAGGCGTTGGCGTGGCCGCTCAGCCGCAGCAGCCCCTGGTGGAAAGCCTCGTCCAGGGCGAAGAACTCCTCCAGTTCCAGTCCGGGGCCGCGTTGGTGCTCCAGGTTCTCCCGCAGTTCGGTGACCACGCCGGTGTCGAGCTCGTCGGGCAGGTCCTCCAGCGCGGCCAGTTCGACCGCCTCGCGCAGGAACTGGGCGTCGGCGACCTGTGCCGGGTCCACCCGGGAGACGAAGGAGCCGATCTTGGGGAAGATCTGCACCAGCCCGTCCTGGGCCAGCATGATCAGGCTCTCCCGGACCGGGGTGCGGCTCACCCCGAGAGCGGCGGCCAGCTCGTTCTCGGAGATGGCGGCGCCCGGTGCGAGCTCCAGGGTCAGGACCATTCGACGCAGCTGGTTGTAGAGGGAGCGCCGGCTGGTCGGCCGCCGGTTCGAGTCAGCCATGCGGTCCATCGTATCGGCATGGCGGCCCGACGGGTCTCGCCGAGAAGTCGCAGGTGACGCGGTGCTCAGCTCTTGTCCGACTCCGCGACAAGTGCTTGTATACAAGTCCTGCCCGACCAGGAGCCGCCGGGCCGCTGGACCCGACCGTTCGAAGAAGAAGGGACGCCGTGAGCAAGATCGAGCACGTCGAGGTGTTCGTCGCTTCCCCGGGGCGCACGTTCGTCACCCTGCGTATCACCACCACCGACGGGGTCACCGGCCTCGGCGACGCCACCCTCAACGGCCGGGAGCTGGCCGTCGCCGCCTGTCTGCGCGACCACGTCGCCCCGCTGCTGATCGGCAAGGACCCCGCCCGGATCGAGGACCTGTGGCAGTACCTGTACAAGGGCGCCTACTGGCGGCGCGGTCCGGTCACCATGACCGCCGTCTCCGCCGTGGACACCGCCCTGTGGGACATCAAGGGCAAGACCGCAGGGCTGCCCGTTTACCAGCTGCTCGGCGGCCGGTCCCGCGACGGTGTCCTCGTCTACTCGCACGCCAGCGGCACCGACGTCCCCGCCCTCCTCGACGACGTCGAGCGCTTCCTGGAGCTGGGCTACAAGGCGGTCCGCGCCCAGGCCGCCGTCCCCGACATCGGCGGCACCTACGGGGTGCGCAAGGGCAAGCTGTACGAGCCGGCCGCCGGCCCGCTCCCGGAGGAGCAGCCCTGGGACACCGAGGCGTATCTGCGCTTCGCCCCCACGTATCTGGAGGCGGTACGCGAGCGCTTCGGCTTCGGCTTCCACCTCCTGCACGACGTCCACCACCGGCTCACGCCCATGGAAGCGGCCCGTTTCGGCAAGCGTGTAGAGGACGTCGGGCTGCTGTGGATGGAGGACCCGACCCCGGCCGAGAACCAGCAGGCGTTCCGCCTCATCCGGCAGCACACCACCACGCCTGTCGCGGTCGGCGAGGTGCTCACCTCCATCTGGGACGTCCAGCAGCTGATCACCGAGCAGCTCATCGACTACGTCCGCACCAGCGTCGTGCACGCCGGGGGCATCACCCACCTGCGCCGGATCTTCGACCTCGCCGCTCTCTACCAGGTGCGTACCGGCTCGCACGGTGCGACCGATCTGTCCCCGGTCAGTCTCAGCGCCAATGTCCATCTCGACCTGGCCGTCCCCAACTTCGGCATCCAGGAGTACATGGGCCACCCCGAGGAGGCGGCCGAAGTTTTCCGCGGGGGCGTCACTTTCGCCGACGGCATGCTGAACCCGCCGGAGGAGCCGGGTCTCGGAGTGGAGTACGACGAGCAGGCCGCCGCCCGCTTCCCGTACGAGCGCCGCTATCTGCCTGTGGCGCGCCGCCTCGACGGATCGGTCCACGACTGGTGACCGCCGCCGACCCGCCCCGTCTGGAGCGTGCTGCCCTGCACCGGCTCCCGCCCGAGTGCCGCCCGGCGTTCGACCCGGGCGAACTGCGCACCCGCGTCGTCCACTTCGGGCTCGGCGCCTTCCACCGGGCTCACCAGGCGGTCTGGACCGAGCAGGCCGCCGCCCGCTCCGGTGAACCCTGGGGTATCACCGCGGTGGCGCCCCGCTCCGCCGCGACGGCCCGGATGCTGCGCGAACAGGACTTCCTCTACTCGCTCACCGAGCGCCATCCCGACGGCGCCGCCACCCGGGTCCCCACCCGCGTCGTCGCCGCGCTCACCGGCGCGCTGGTGATGGCCGAGGATGCCGCGCGCGTCGATGCGCTGCTGACCGACCCCGAGGTCACGGTCGTCACCCTCACCATCACCGAGAAGGGCTACCACCGCATCCCGGGGCGCACGCCACGCGACGGTGCCGTCCTGGACCTGACGTCCCCGGCCGTCGCCACCGATCTCGAACGAGCCGCGGCAGGACCCGGCGCGGCGCGACCCGCCACCGTCGTCGGACGCCTCGCCGCCGGGCTGGCCGCCCGGATGCGGTCCGGTGCGGCGCCCATCACTGTCGTCTCCTGCGACAACATGGCCGACAACGGAGCCGCACTGGGCGCCGCCGTCCGCGAGTTCACCGCCGCCGCCGGATGGCCGGACCGGGAGACGGTGCTCGACCGGATGGCCACAGCGATCGCCTTCCCCGGCACGGTCGTCGACCGGATAGTCCCCGCCACCACCGACGCCGACCTGGCCCGCGCCGCTGCGGCGCTCGGTCTGCGGGACACGGCGGCGGTGACCGGTGAGCCGTACCGCAGCTGGGTGCTGGAGGACTCCTTCGCCGCCCCCCGGCCGCAGTGGGAGCTGGACGGCGCGCTGCTCGTCCCCGACACCATGCCGTACCAGCTCACCAAGCTGCGGCTGCTGAACGGCTCCCACTCAGCGCTGGCCTACCTCGGACTGGCCGCCGCGCGTGACACCGTCGCGGAAGCGCTGGACACCGACTGGGGCGCCCCACTGGTGCGGGGCCTGTGCGCCGAGCTGGCTCCCACCCTGCCGCCCGGCGGGCCCGACCCTGCGGCCTATGCGGCCGAACTCGTCCCCCGCTTCCGCAACCCCGCCATGGACCACCGGCTCCGGCAGATCGCCGCCGACGGCTCGCTGAAACTGCCCGAACGCTGGCTGCCTGCGCTGCGCACGCTGCGTGCCGCGGGCACCCCCACCCCGCTGCTCGAACTCGCCCTCGCGGGCTGGGTGTACGCCACCCACCCGGACCGGCAGGCCGCCGACCCCGCGGCCGAAGCCCTCGCCGCCTGCTGGCGCGCCCACCCGGAGCCCACCGGCACCGTCCGCGCCCTGCTCACCACGCTCGGCGCCCCCGACCTCGCCGACGACACCGCGCTCACCGGCGCCGTCGCCGCCCGGCTGCCCGCACTGCGGGCCGGCCGCATCGAGGTCTGACGGCCGTTCGTACGTACGCGTATGCCGAATCGCATCGCGGTGATATGCACCAATGCTGAAGAGACTCCTTCACCCCTCCCGAAAAACCTTCGTGTTGGACGCCTGCGCGCGCGGGCGGACCACCAGCAGGTCGATGTTGACATGGCTGGGGCGGGTGACGGACCAGGCGATGGTGTCCGCGACATCGTCGGCGGTCAGCGGCTCGGCCACACCCGCGTACACCTTCGCCGCCTTCTCCTCGTCCCCCCGGAAACGGGTCAGTGCGAACTCGTCGGTCTTCACCATCCCGGGCGCGATCTCGATCACGCGGACCGGGCTGCCGACGATCTCCAGCCGCAGCGTCTCCGCCAGCACGTGCTGAGCGTGCTTCGCCGCGACATAGCCGGCCCCGCCCTCGTACGTCGCATGCCCCGCGGTGGAGGAGAGCACCACGACGGTGCCGTCGCCGCTCGCGGTGAGCGCGGGCAGCAGGGCCTGGGTGACATGCAGGGTGCCGATGACGTTCGTCTCGTACATCTGCCGCCAGTCCTCCGGATCGCCGGAGGCCACCGGGTCGGCCCCCAGCGCACCGCCGGCGTTGTTCACCAGGACCTCCAGCGTGTCGAACCGCCCGGCGAACTCGTCGACCGCCGCCCGGTCCGTCACGTCCAGCGCGTACGCCTCGGCCTGGTGCCCCGCCTCGGAGAGCTCCGCCGCCAGGGCCGCGATGCGCTCCTCGCGGCGCGCCGTGAGGACGACCCGACAGCCGGACGCCGCGAGTCGGCGCGCGGTGGCGGCGCCGATGCCGCTGCTCGCGCCGGTGACGACAGCGGTACGGGACGAAGTGGCCTGCGCGGTGGCGCTCATGAACGCTCCTGGACGTTCCGGATGTGCGGTGGTCTGGGGCAAGGGTATGCGGGCAGGCCGGCACCGTACGCAGGCGCCCCTCGGGCCGGCCGCACATGCCGGCGCCGAGCGGCTGTTGTCCGCTTTCCTTCGCGGCGCGGGGTGCGTCGGCCCGTCAGGCGATCTGCGGCGAGTGCGGGGTCGACTTCAGGCGGATCAGAGTGGTGCCGTACGCGCCGAGCCACACCACCCACAACAGCCAGCCGCCGAGACCGAGGAGGCCGAGGGGGCCGGTGCGGTCGATGACCAGGGGGGCGAGGGTGGCGGAGGTGAACAGCAGCGTGGCCGACAGCAGTCCCAGGGTGCCGTGCCACGGCCGGATCAGTCCGGCCCGCCGCCCGCCCACGGACAGGCCGACGAGAGCGAGCGCCAGGAACGTGCCGTTGAGGGTGAACAGCGCGTCGTGCAACGCCCAGAGCCCCGAGGTCGCACCGGCGTCGTCCGAGGTCCTCGACGCGATGGCGAGGCGGATCGCGATGACTGCGGCGAAGGCGGCGTTCTGGAGGAGGATGCCGGCGAATCCGAGCAGCGACCACGCCTCGCCCCGTTCCCGCTCGGACCGTCGCAGCGCTGCGACCGCACCCGCGCCGAACAGCGTGGCGAGCGCCCAGGCGGCGGGAGTGAGGGCGGAGCCGAGGCCCACCAGGTCGCCCTCCGCGCTGAAGAACGCGGTGACTTCGCCGATGTCGGCGCCGGTACGCGGCAGACCGGCGGGGGCGACGATCACGTTGCTCATGACGATCAGAAAGGCGAAACCGAAGGCAGCGATGCCGCTGAGCCGGGAGAAGTTCACGGCGGCCGGCCGGGCTTGTTGGCGTATCATGTATTCACTAT
Organism: Streptomyces sp. 3N207; assembly: GCF_052246355.1. Taxonomy (NCBI): domain Bacteria; kingdom Bacillati; phylum Actinomycetota; class Actinomycetes; order Kitasatosporales; family Streptomycetaceae; genus Streptomyces; species Streptomyces sp. 3N207. Next base: position 266,776 of record NZ_JBQQBV010000009.1, read on the forward strand.
AAGCACCGTAAAGCGAATAGGGGACAGCCCATGGGTACGGAGCCGGGCCGACGCCGCTACGACTCGCTGCGCCGCACGGCGCAGGCGCAGGAGACCCGCGCGGACATCGCCCGCGCCGCCCGCCGGCTGTTCGTCTCCCAGGGCTGGGCGGCGACGACCGTGCGGGACGTGGCGCGCGAGGCGGGGGTCTCCGTGCCGACCGTCTACGCGGCATACGGCAACAAGGCAGGGCTGACCCGTGCGCTGGCCGACGCGGCGGACCTGTCGGCCGATGTGTCGCAACTGCTCGCGGAGTTGGAGGTCCCGGAGGCGGGCCCCGCTGCCCAGTTGACCGCGATGGCCGCCTACGACCGGCGGCTGTTCGAGCGGGCCGGCGACATCATCACGCTGATCCGGGAAGCGGGGCGCACCGAACCGGAGCTGGCGGCGCTCTACCGCGATGGACGCGCACGCGCCGACGACACCCGCGTCCAGGTGTTCTCGTCATGGCCGGGCGACATTCTTCGGGAGGGCCTGGATGTGCGGGCCGCCGTGGACATCTACGCGGCTCTGTGCAACATCGATGTCTACACCGTGCTCATCGCCGAACGTGGCTGGTCACCCGGGCAGGTCGAGCAGTGGTGGAGCGAAGCGCTGGCCCGGGAACTGCTGAACTGATGCTGTGACCGCCCAGGTTCACCGGTTGCCGAACCGGGGCTCTTCCGTGCGGGTGCGTTTGACCTCGTAGAAGCCCGGCACACCGGCCAGCAGCAGGAAACCGTCCCACAGCTGTCCGGCCGTCTCCCCGGTAGGGGCGGGGGAGACGACCGGACCGAAGAAGCCGACCCGTTCACCGTCCTCCCCGGCGACCGAGAGCACCGGGGTGCCGACCTCGGTGCCGACCAGGGCGACGGCCTGAGCGTGGGACGAGCGGATCGCCCCGTCGTAGGCGGTGGACCCGGCGACCTCCGCGATCTCCTGCGGCAGCCCGGCGTCGGCGAGGGCTCCGGCGAGCTCCCAGTCGCCGTGGAGATGGAAGCGCGTGCCCAGCGCGGTGAAGAGGTCACCCAGCGCCCGGTTGCCGAACCGCTCTTCCACCGCGGCGCACACTCGCACCGGTGCCCACATGTAGTCCCCCCACTCGCCCTCCGGGTTGTCGTCCCGGTGCTCGTTGAGTACGGAGAGGCTCATCACCCGCCAGCGGACGGTCACCGGCCGTACCTTCGTCACCTCCACCAGCCACCGGGAGGTGATCCACGTGTACGGGCAGACGGGGTCGAACCAGAAGTCCACAGCCCGCAGTTCGGTCATCCGATCGGCTCCTTTCCCGGCTCTTGTCACGTTACGTGGAAGCTCCCGGCCGGCGCCCGAGCCCCCCACCCCTGACGCCGTCGCGGAGGATGGAGAATCCAGAAATGGATCTGGATGACCAACTGGTAGGCCACTGGAGCAGCGTCCCGTTCTCCTACGGGGTGATGGAAGCCTCCGAACTCGGGCTTCTCGGCGATGGGCAGGGCTGGAGCGCATGGTTCAACGTCGGCGAGCTGGCCGTCACACGACTGCGCTGGCGGTGCCCGGAACCAGGAGTCCTGGAACTGCGCGCGCGGTGGAGCGTACACGGCACGCCCGATAGCAGCGCCGGCTCGCTGTCGTTCGCCTCGGCGGAACCGGCAGAACCGCTGGACGAGGTCACGCGCCATCGCTACGTCCTCGCCCCCGTCGAACCCATGCCGGGCGCCGATCCCTTGCCGGCGATCAGCTTCGAGGAGCCGGTCGAGTTCTGCTTCCACTACGCCAGAGGCCCGAAGGAGATCCGCCCCGAGGAAGACCCGACGTTCCCTGCAGTGCCGTACCAGTAGGGGTGCGACGAGCCGTCCTGAGCAGCACCCCCGCACAACGCTCAGGCGCTCCGGGCGGAATGAGGCTGATGCGTGCCCTCCCGGAAGGTGCGGCGGTAGGCCGTGGGGGTGGTGCCGAGGCGCCGGCGGAAGTGGGCGCGCAGCGATACCGCGGAGCCGAAGCCGGTGATGTCGGCGAGGCGCTCCACCGGCAGATCGGTGGTCTCCAGCAGTTCGCGGGCGCGTTCCATGCGGGCCCACAGCAGCCAGCTCAGCGGCGTTGTCCCGGTCGAGGCACGGAATCTGCGGTGCAGATGACGCACGCTCATCCCTGACTGACGGGCGATGTCGGTGAGGGTGAGAGGGCGGTGCAGATTGCGGTGGAGCCAGTCCAGGGTCGCGGGCAGCGGATCGTCGTCGCAACGGTCGGTACGGGGGCCGGGGCGAGGCACGAGCTGGGCCATGGTGCCGTTGCGCCGCTGCGGTACGACCAGGGAGCGTGCCGCCTCCGCGGCGACCGCCGCGCCGTGGTCGCGGCTGATGAGGTGCAGGCACAGATCGAGACCCGCCGCGACGCCCGCCGAGCTGAGGATCTGGCCGTTGTCCACGAACAGCACGCCCGGGTCCACGCGGACCGCCGGATGTTCCCGGGCGAGCCGGTCGACCGCCAGCCAGTGCGTCGTCGCCGCGGCACCGTCCAGCAGGCCCGCCTCGGCCAGCAGGAAAGCGCCCGTGCAGATCGACGCCACCCGGATACGCCGGTGGGCGGCCGACCGCAGCAGCTCCAGCACCTCACCGTCCGGACGCATATCGTCCGCCACACCCGGGACCACGATCGTGTCCGCGGCAAGGGCGGCCTTCAACGGGTGCGCGGGCCGCAGTTCGAAGCAGAGCTCCCCGGCCGCCGTACTGGTGACGGGGGAGTTGCCGCACACCAGCAACCGGTACGGCCGACTGCCGTCCGGCAGCCGCGCGAGGGCGAACGCCTGGCAGGCGGCGGTCAGATCGAAACCGACAACGCCACCCGGTGCCAGGACAGCCACAGTGTGCATGGCAGGAACCTATCGGGACCGGTCACGATCGCTGCTGCCGGATCCGTCCCCCGCTTGCCAGGGTGAAGCCGTCCCGATCGCGAACTGCCAGGGAGGTACAGGATGATGGAACGGCGAGACATGCTGCGCCGGACGACGGCTGTGGGAGCCGGAGCGCTGGCTCAGGGAGTGCTGAGCACCACTTCCGCCGGCGCGCAGGAGAGCGTCGGCGAGCGGGGCGGCGGGCACGGCGGCAGGAGCACGCGGCCGTTCCGCGTCCACATCGTGATGTTCGACGGTGTGGAGGAGCAGGACTTCGTCGGTCCGTACGAGGTGTTCTCGGCCGCCAGGATGCTCGGCGGCACGCGGAAGATGGACGTCGGTCTCGTCACGGCCGGTGAGACCGGCACCGTGCGCTGTGCGTACGGCACCGAGGTACAGGTCACCCGGCGCTGGGCACCGCGCGAGGCGGAGCTGATCGTGGTGCCGGGCGGGGGCTACACACGTAAGGACGGGCCCGGCATCTGGGCCGAAATCAAACGCGGCACGCTGCCGCGCGCCCTTGCAGCGGCTCCGCGCAAGGGGCTGACGCTCAGTTCGCTGTGTACGGGGGCGCTGCTGCTGTCCGCGGCCGGGCTGGTGGAGGGCCGCCGTTGCACCACGCACCGGGGTGCCCTCAAGGACCTGGAGAAGGACGGGGGCATCCTCACCCCGGCCCGGGTCGTGGACGACGGCGATCTCGTGACGGCCCAGGGCGTCACCTCCGGCCTGGAGCTCGGGCTCTGGCTGGTCAAGCGCGAGCTGGGCTCCGAGGCCGCGAACGGGCTGGAGATGATGCTGGAGTACGAGGCACGCGGCACCGTCTGGGAAACGGAGCGGAGGCACCGGAGCCTGTCCGGCTGATCAACGGATCAGGGGGATCAGGGGGGCGCGGAAACAGGTCCACGCCCCGCCGGCGCGGGAACGGCTCCACGCCCGCTGGCGCGGGAACGGCTCCACGCCCCGCCGGCGCGGCCAACTGTGCGGCCGGCCACGACGCGAGGGGAGCTCAGTCGCCGAGCGCGAGCTGGAGACCGAACGCGCCGATCACCGTCCCGGCGACCCGGTCGAGCATGCGCCGGGCGGAATCGCGTCGCAGGTAGTCGCGCAGCATGCGCGCGCAGCCGATCAGCAGGAACGACCAGAGCACGCCTAGCAGGACATGGATCACCGACAGCAGTACGCCCATGGCGAGATGGGAAGCGCCAGCCGGGACGAACTGGGGGAGGACGGCGACGTAGAAGGCGCCCACCTTGGGATTGAGGAGGTTGGTCAGAGCGCCCTGGCGCCAGCCGCCGCGATGGGGGTGCCCCTTTTTCGAGCGGAGCCGAGAACTTGGGGGAGCGACCTCGGCACCGGCCTGGATCGGGGCGTCGTCATCGCCCGGTTCCGACGAACCCACCGCGGCGGGACGGCGCGCGGCCCAGAGCATGCGAGCGCCCATCCACACCAGATAGGCGGCGCCCGCCCAGCGCAGCAGCGTGTAGGCGAGATGGGAGGCGGTCAACAAGGCAGTGATGCCCAGGGAGGTGAACAGCCCCCAGGTCAGGGTTCCGGTCTGGATACCGAGGACAACTCCCCAGGCACGCCGGCGGTGGCCGAGCGCGGCGGTGCGCAGTATGAGTGCGGTGTCCAGGCCCGGTGTGAGGGTGAGCAGCCCCACGATCACAGTGAAGCCCCACAGTTCGGAGAAATCGATCACGGCAAGGGACTGTAGAACCTCGATAATGCAAACCGCCAGATTCCTGCCCGTAATCGGGCACGAACTCGATGCTCCGCATGGCGGTCCTCGTCCCGCTCAGCGGCCGACCGCTTCGGCGTGCCGGGTCCAGCCCGGTCGCCAGGTCTCGGCGGTGGGACGGCGGAGCTGCGCGGAGGTGAGGTGGTCGCGGAGCTCGGTGAGCGCGGGGTGCGGGTTGTCTGCGCGCCAGAGCAGCGAGTGGGGGTAGACCGGGGTGGGGTCGTGCAGGGGGATCAGGCGGAGGCGGAGGCCGGCCGGCCAGACGAGGGGGGTCTGCTCGCTGACGAAGGTCGCGAGCGTCGAGGAGTCCGCGATCGTGTCCAGCAGCGGATCGATGCCGAAGTTGGGGCCGACGACATCGATGGTCAGTCCGAACTCCTCGGCGAGCGCGTCGTAGTAGGCGCCCCACTCGGTGCCGGGGGTGTTGCCGGGCATCCAGATCGTGTGTCCGGCGAGCTGGGCCGGGGTGACAGCGGGTGCCTCGGCGAACGGGTGGGAGGGTCCGGTGAAGAGATGGAGGGGCTCGTCGAAGACGGGAGTGGCGCGGACGCTGTCGGGAAGCCGCCGGCCGGGCATGGTGACAGCGCGGAAAGTCGCGTCGATCGTGCCGGACTCGACGGCGGCGACTGCCTCGTCGATGTCGAAGAGCGCGACGACGTCCAGCTCGATGTCGGGATGTGTGCGGTGGAAGTCCCGCAGCAGGCCGGCCGTCGCGGTCCGTCGGCGGAGCACGTCGACGCGCAGCGCTCGGCGGCCGGCGCGTACGGAGGCTGCGGCCCGCTCGGCGGCCCGTAGCAACTCGCGGGCATGGGACACAAACGCCTGCCCGTCGATGGTGAGCTGCGCTCCGCGCGCTGTACGGGAGAAGAGGCGCACGCCGAGGTCCCGCTCCAGCCCGGCGATGCGCTTCGAGACGGCCTGCTGACTGATCGACAGGTCGGCGGCGGCGTCCTGGAACCGGCCCGCGTCCACGACCGCGACGAAGGTGCGTACAGCGTTGAGATCCACGGCCGGCAGCCTAGCCGATGGTCGCACCACAAATGGTTGTGGGTCGATGGCGTCCCGGTTGTTTGATCCAACGGTCTGCCGCGCGCTTCGATGACGCCGAGCAATGTCCGGGTGGCCTGGTCCGAACAACCTCTGGTTGTCCACGGCTCATCCAGGAGGAGCCTACGAATTCGCGCAGGTCGCACCCGCGAGCTCGGGGGTGAATCAGGGCCTGCCCGGCGGATCTTGCGTACTTGGCATGGGGGTTCGCAGGGGGACGCGCCCCGCAGGGGCGCGGGGAACTGCGCGACAAGCCACGACGCGCCCGCAGTCGACGAGCGTCCGGCAGGGGCACCCCCTACCAGAGGAAGGGAGGGCCGGCGCAAGATCCGCCGGTCACGACCTACGCGCCGTCCCCCACCTCCATCACGCGGTCCGGCCGCAGCGGCAGATCCCGGTGGCGTACGCCGGTCGCATGCCAGACCGCGTTGGAGATCGCCGCGGCGACGCCCACGATCCCGATCTCCCCGATGCCCTTGATGCCCACGGGGTCGTTGGGGACCGGGTCCTCCAGCCAGTCCGCCTCGATCACGGGGACATCCGCGTTGGCGGCGACGTGATAGCCCGCGAAGTCCGGGCCGAGCTGGCTGCCCGAGGCCGCGTCCCGCACCGCTTCCTCGTGCAGCGCCATGGAGATGCCCCAGGTCATCCCGCCGACGAGCTGGCTGCGCGCGGTGAGCGGGTTGACGATGCGGCCCGCGGCGAAGATGCCCAGCATGCGCCGGACCCGCACCTCGCCGGTGGTGACGTCCACGGCGACCTCGGCGAACTGTGCCCCGAAGGAGTGCCGTTCCTTCTTGGCGAGCTCGGCGAGCAGCCCGGCGGTGTCCGTACGGGCGGTGATGCCCTCGGGCGGGATGTCGCCGTCGGTCAGAGCCAGCCGTCCGCGCAGCTCACCGACGGCGGAGGTGACGGCCAGCGCCCAGGAGCGGGTGCCCATCGAGCCACCGGCGACCCAGGCGGGCCCGAAGTCGCTGTCGCCGATCCGCACGGCCACGCGCTCGGGTGCCACATCGAGCGCTTCCGCGGCGATCAGGGTGAGAGCGGTGCGGGCACCGGTGCCCACGTCCGCCGCGGAGATCCGTACGGTGAAGGTGCCGTCCGCCTCGGCCGTCACGGAGGCCGTGGAGGGCGCGGCCCCCGACGGATAGGTGGCGGCAGCCGTGCCGGTGCCGAGCAGCCAGCGGCCCTCGCGGCGCATCCTGGGCCGCGGATCGCGCCCGGCCCAGCCGAACCGGCGGGCCCCCTCCTCGAAGCATCCGAGCAGATTGCGGCTGCTGAAGGGCAGCCCGGACAGCGGGCCGACGGTCGGTTCGTTGCGGGCGCGCAGGGCGATCGGGTCCATGCCGAGCCGCTCGGCCAGTTCGTCGAGGGCCGACTCCACCGCGAAGGAGCCCGGCGCCTCGCCGGGCGCCCGCATCCAGGTCGGCGTGGGCATGTCCACATCGACAAGCCGGTGCGCGGTGTGGTGTGCCCGCGCTTCGTACAGAACGCGTCCCAGGGCAGCGCTCGTCTCGACGAACGGCCGCAGCGTCGAGGTGAGGTTGAGCGCCTCGTGCCCGAACGCGCGCAGCCGCCCGTCCGGTTCTGCGCCCAGCCGGACGCGCTGCGCCGTGGGGCTGCGGTAGCCGGTGACGGCGAACGTCTGGCGCCGGGTCAGCGCGAGCCGCACGGGCCGTTGCAGCACCGTCGCCGCCATCGCCGCTGCCACCTGGTGCGGCCGTACGCCTTTGGAGCCGAACGCGCCACCTATGTGCTCGGAGCGCACCCGTACCGAGGACGGGTCCAGCGAGAACAGCTTGGCGAGCTCGTCCGCCACCCACATGGAGCCCTGGTTGGAGTCGAAGACCTCCAGCCGACCCCCCTCCCAGCGGGCGGTGGCTGCGTGCGGCTCCATGGCGCTGTGGTGCTGCTCCGGAGTGGTGTAGGAGGCGTCCACCACCACGGCGGAGGCGGCGAGTTCCGCCTCCAGGTCTCCCTTCGTCAGCACCGCGTTGCCGTCGTCGGGGACGTAGCTGCCGGGCCGGTCGGCGTGGAACGCGACGTCGTGCGGCTCCTCGTCGTACTCGACCACGAGCGATTCGGCCGCCTCCCGCGCCTGCTCCGGCGTCTCGGCGACCACCAGCGCCACGGGCCAGCCCGCATGCGGGACCCGGTCGTGCTGGAAGACCGCGACGGTGGGGTCGGGCCCGCCGAGCATGGAGGCATAGTCGGTCGCCAAGCGGGGTGCGTTGCCGTGGTGGAGCACGGCCAGCACGCCGGGCATGGCACGTACGGCCTCCTCGCCCACCTTGCGGACGCGCCCACGCGCGACGGTCGAAAGGACCAGCCAGCCGTGCACGAGCTGATCGAAGGGCTGCTCGCTCGCGTAGCGGGCTGCGCCGGTCACCTTCTCCCGGCCCTCGACGCGGGTGTGCGATGCGCCGACGGTCGGAGGCTGTGCCGTGGTGGTCATCGGGCGGTCTCCTCGGCCAGTTCGGTGAGCAGGGTGACGACGAGATTGCGGATCAGGGGCACCTTGTAGGCGTTCTGCTCGAGCACCTGGGCGGCGGCCAGCTCGGCGTCTGCGGCCTCCGCGAAGGCCGCGCCGACGGCGGGCTGCCCGCACAGCACCCGCTCGGCGGTCCTGGCCCGCCACGGCCGGGACGCGACGGCACCGAAGGCCAGCCGTACCTCGCGGACCACGCCGTCGGCGACGTCGAGCGCGGCGGCTGCCGAGCCGATGGCGAAGGCGTAGGAGGCCCGCTCGCGGACCTTGCGGTAGCGCGAGTGTGCCGCGACCGGAGCGGGTGGCAGCGTGACGGCGGTGATCAGCGCGCCGGGCGGCAGCGCGGTCTCCCGGTGCGGGGTGTCGCCCACCGGCAGATAGAAGTCGGCGAGGGGTATCTCTCCGCCGCCTGCGGCGCTCTCGTACGAGACGACGGCGTCGAACGCGGCCAGCGCGACGCCCATGTCGGACGGGTGGACGGCCACGCAGTGCGCGGAGGCGCCGAGGATCGCGTGGTTGCGGTGCTCGCCGGTGGTGGCCGGGCAGCCGGAGCCGGGCACACGCTTGTTGCAGGGGAGCGAGGTGTCGGTGAAGTAGGCGCAGCGGGTGCGCTGGAGGAGATTGCCGCCGACCGTGGCCATGTTGCGCAGCTGCCCGGAGGCTCCCGCCAGTACGGCCTGCGCCAGCGCCGGGTAGCGGCGCCGTACCTCCGGATGGGCGGCCAGCTCGCTGTTGGTGACCGTGGCGCCGATGCGCAGCCCGCCGTCGTCGGTGGACTCGATGTGGCCCAGCGGCAGTTCGCGTACGTCGACGAGGCGCCCCGGGCGCTCCACGCCGGCCTTCATCAGGTCGACGAGATTGGTGCCGCCGCCCAGGTAGCGCGCGTCAGGGTCCGCGTCGAGCAGGGCGACGGCGCCGCTGACCTCGGTGGCGCGCTCGTAGCTGAACTCCCTCACGCGGCAGGCTCCTTGGGGTTCTCGGCGGACTCTCCGGCGGTCGTGTGCTGTGCGGCCTGTGCGACGGCCTGGACGATGGAGACGTAGGCACCGCAGCGGCACAGGTTGCCGCTCATGCGCTCCCGGATCTCCTCGGGCGTCAGCGCGGGCGGTCCTGCCTCGGGCCGTACATCGTCGGTGGCGGCGCTCGGCCAGCCCGCCGCGTGCTCGTCGAGTACGGCGAGCGCCGAACAGATCTGCCCGGGGGTGCAGTAGCCGCACTGGAATCCGTCGAGGTCGAGGAACGCCTGCTGCACCGGGTGCAGCTGCTCGCCGTCCGCGACGCCTTCGATCGTGGTGACGGCGCAGCCGTCGGCGGCGACCGCGAGTTGCAGACAGGAGACGATACGGCGGCCGTCGACCAGGACCGTGCAGGCACCGCACTGCCCTTGGTCGCAGCCCTTCTTCGTACCGGTGAGATCGAGGCGCTCGCGCAGGACGTCGAGCAGGGTGCTGCGGTGGTCGACGGTCAGCGTGTGCGGTGCTCCGTTGATGGTCAGAGTGATCACGCTTGCGGTGGCTGGGGCCATGGGCGGCTTCTTTCGCGAGGGCGGTACGCGGAGAATCTGCGCGGTGCGGCGAGGCCATGGACGGACAGTGGCCCGTCGCCCGGACGTCCGCCGCTATGGTGAGAGGTCAGGAAACGGACAACAGTCCGCTCTACCTTCATGAACGTAGAGGACAGTTGTCCGCTTCGCAAGGGAGACCCGCTGCACCCCGTCCGACACCGCAGTTCTGCGCCAGGGGCGGAAGAGGACGGAAGGAGGACGAGTGCGGCACAAGAAGCCCGGCACGCGGCTGCGCTCGGACGCCCAGCGCAACCGCGAACGCATTCTTGAGGTGGCGCTCGCAGAGCTGACGCACGCTGCGGACGCGCCGCTGAGCGCCATTGCGAAAAGGGCGGGCGTCGGCCAGGGAACCTTCTACCGCAACTTCCCCAGCCGCGAGGCCCTGGTCCTGGAGGTCTACCGCTACGAGGTGCAGCAAGTCGCCGAAGCGGCAGAGCAGTTGCTCCGCACCCGGCCGCCGGACCAGGCACTGCGTGAGTGGATGGACCGGCTCGCCCAGTACGCCCTGGCCAAGGCGGGGCTGGCCGACGCCCTGCGTACGGCCACCACCAACCCACGCGGAACGCTGGCCGAACTCGGTCACGGACCGGTGACCCAGGCCGTCACCGTCCTCCTGGAGGCGAACGAGCGGGCCGGCACCGTCCGTCCCGGAGTGACCCCGCAGGACTTCCTCCTCGCCATCGCGGGACTGTGGCAGATCGACCCGCACGACGACTGGCAGACGCGGGCCGGCCGGCTCCTGGACCTGGTGCTGGACGGCCTGCGCGCGGGAGCTCCCAACCCCGCGCCCACCGACGACTGAGCCCTGCCGGAGCGGCACCGGCGCGGAGCCGCCCGCACAGCACTGCTCGGTGGTACGGGGGGTTCGAGGGTGAGCAGGAATCCGGCGAGGTGCTGGACGCTCCCCGGACCGACGGGCGCGCCATGTCGGAGGCCGTCCGTCAGATTGCCATCGCACGAGGGCCCGGGATGTTCCGGCCGGGTTCGCCTCCGTAGGTGTGCCAGGCCGTGGCCAAGCGGTGCACCGCTTCCGTCAGCGTGTCGGGGGCGGCGCAGAAGTGGATGCGGATGAACTCCCCGCTGCCCCCTGCCGCGTCCAGTCCGCTGCCGGGCAGCACCGCGACGCCGTGGCGGAGGGCCGTCTGCGCGAAGGAGTCGCCGTCACCGCGGGGGAGGCGCACCCACAGGGTGTGACCGCCGGTGACGGTCGGGACCTGCCACTGCGGCAGCCGCCGCGCCAGCTCCGCGTGCAGGTGGTCATGGCGGGCCTGGCGGTCTGCCGCCGAATCCTGGCACAGGGTCTCCAGCTGGGGCAGCAGTTCGATGGCCGCGAGTTGCGCGGAGAAGTCCCCGCCGAGGTCATGTACCGCTCGGAGTCGGGCGAGCCGGTTGATGACGGACCGCTCGGCCCGTATCCAGCCCACGCGCAGCCCACCCCAGACGCTCTTGCTGAGCGAGCCCACCGAGATCACCGCGTCGCCGAACGCCGCGAGCGGAGGGGGTACGTCCTGTCCGGGAAAGGCGAGGTGGGCGAGGACTTCGTCGTCGACCAGCGGCACGTCCGCCGCGGCGGCCGCTGCGGCGAGCCGTCGGCGTGCCAGCGACGGCAGCACACTCCCGGTCGGATTGTGGTGGGTGGACACGAGGTAGGCGAGTTCCGGGCGGCGACCGCAGCTGCGGACCCGCGCTTCGAAGCCGTCCAGGCCGACGGGAAGCGTCTCCAAGGACGCGGCATGCTCGCGGAAAGCCTCCAACGCGCCGGGGTAGGTGGGGGCCTCGACGACCACCGCGCCGCCGGGCTGGACGAAGGCGCGGGCGAGCAGGGAGAGGGCCTGCTGACCGCCGTTGGTGATCAGGACCTGCTCCGGGTCGGTACGTACGCCGCGGCGCGTGTAGTGGTCGGCGACAGCGCCGCGCAGCTGCCAGTGGCCCGACGGGTGGTATCCGATGCCGCTCGTCATGGTGGCCAGCCGGGGCAGCGCCCGCTCGTAGGCCGTCAGCAGCGTCGGCGGAGGCGAGGCTGGTGCGGCGCACGCCAGGAGGATCACATCGTCGTCCTGGGGCTCCAGCAGGTGCAGGAAGACCGGCGCGTTCGTGGTCTCCCGGGGCCCAGGACGCGACGGCCCGGCCACCCGGGTACCGCTTCCCCGGCGCCGGACGATCCGGCCCTCCAGACTCAGCTGTTCGTACGCGGCCACGACCGTGCCGCGTCCCACCGCGAGCGTGGACGCCAGCGTCCGGTCGGGTGGCAGCGCGGTGCCGGCCGGCAGTTCACCTTCGTCGACCAGGCGCCGCAGCCGTGCGGCGAGCAGGAGATACAGCGGTCCGCGGCCGGCCGACCACCGGCCCAGGCGGTCGGCCAGCTCGGCTGGTCCCATGGGCATGATCGCGTTCTTTCGGTCCAGGTGGGGCGTGGATGAGGTGATTGGTTCGCCCCGTGGACCAATCATGGCGTATTGGCTCTGTGGTCCGGCCCCGAGGGCGGCGAGGATCACAGCATGACCACACGACATGAGGACCTGTGCCACTCCGCCGCCGTATCGGTGCCCGAGGCTGTAGCCGCGCTCCCGGGGCCTTTCCAGCAGCGGAACCTGGCCATGGTGAACGACACCACCGTCGTCCGTCTCGCACGGCTGGAGGGGGAGTTCCCCTGGCACTACCACGACGAGGACGAACTGTTCCTGTGCTGGGACGGCACCTTCCGGATCCAGCTGGAAGGGCGGGACCCGGTGGTGCTGAAAGCGGGCGAACTCTTCGTCGTCCCCAGGGGACTGCGGCACCGTCCCGTGGCCGAGAAGCCCGCCCACGTGCTGCTCATCGAGCACCCGGACACCAAGCAGTACGGGAGCTGAAGCCCACCGGTACCGCCGCCGGTCGTCATCGATCTACGGACGGCGGAAATGCGGGCTCAGAATACCGACCAGCCGGTCAGCGAGGTGAAGGCGTCCAGTGCCGCGACACCGGCCACCGAGTTGCCCCGCACATCGAGGCCGGGACTCCACACGCACAGCGTGCACCGGCCCGGGACCACCGCGAGGATGCCACCGCCGACGCCGCTCTTGCCGGGGAGCCCCACCCGGTACGCGAAGTCGCCCGCCGCGTCGTACGTTCCACAGGTGAGCATCACCGCGTTGATCCGCTTGGCCTCGCGCGCCGCCAGCAGCCGGGAGCCGTCCGTGCCCAGCCCGTGGCGGGCGAGGAACGAGCCGGCCAGGGCCAGATCGCGGCAGCTCATGGCGATCGAGCACTGCCGGAAGTAGTGGTCCAGCACCGTCTGCACGGGGTTGTCGAGGTTGCCGTAGCCGGCCATGAAGTGCGCGAGCGCCGCATTGCGGTCGCCGTGCTCGGACTCGGAAGAGGCCACCCCCGGATCGAAGGCGACCTCCGGATTGCCGCTCTCGGCGCGCAGGAAGTCCAGCATGGCGGCGCTGGCGTCACCGGTCAGCGACTGCAGCCGGTCGGTGACCACCAGCGCGCCCGCATTGATGAAGGGATTGCGCGGGATGCCGTTCTCGTACTCCAGCTGCACCAGGGAGTTGAACGGAGTGCCGGACGGCTCCCGCCCCACTCGCCCCCACAGACCTTCGCCGTCCTGGGCCAGCACCAGCGCCAGGCCGAACGCCTTGGAGATGCTCTGTACGGAGAAGGGCACCTGCCAGTCGCCGACGCCGGTGACCGAGCCGTCCACATCCGCGAGGGCCAAGCCGAACCCGCCCAGGTCCACCTCGGCCAGTGCCGGAATGTACCCCGCTGCCTGCCCGCGGCCGATCTGGGGTGCCACAGCGTCCGCGACCTCGTCGAGCACTGCCTGATAGTCCATCGTCCGCGCTGCTCCTGAACTTTCCGTGCGGTCCATGCCGACGCGGTACGAGCCGCCGCGGGCGGCGTCGGTTCGCACGTCTGGCCTGGTCGGAGACTCTAGCCTGGGGGAGACGTGCCACCTCGCCGAGTCCGCCTTTGTGGCCGTTGTGCCGCAGTACCGGAAAGAACGAAAGCGGACCGACCCGGTGCCGGTCCGGAACGCGGCCGAGAACCGTATCCAGCGCAAGGCGAGCAAGGCCGAATTTTCTTTGCTTCGTCCGAGTTGGTGCTTCACTCGGGCTCCGCCGAACCGGGCGGCCCAGCAGTTCAGACCAGCAGCGCGGCGGCTGCCGCCAGCAGATCCTGGTTGCGCCCGGTGACGTCGCGCTCGGTCAACTGGTGCAGTTCGTCGGCCTGTACGCCGAGGTCCTCCAGCGGCATGTCGATGTTGCCGCGTGCCCGGGTGGCGCGCCGGAGCGCGACGCGGAACCCGGCGCCGCGGGGCAGCTCGCCGAGGAGCTCGGGCAGCCAGACGCGCAGCAGTTCGTGTGTCCACACATTGGCGCCGCCTGCGCCGGTCTGCCGGGCGGTCCCGAGGACGGGGCCGAGGCCGTTGTCCTGGAAACCGGCGGCGAAGATATCGGCGGCCGAGTAGGACAGTGCGTCGGTGATCAGGACTTTCGGACCGGTGCAGCGCGGCAGACCGGCGGTGATCGCCTCGGGGTCGGTGAGCGGGAAGCCCTGCGAGTGCGCTTCTCCGGTCTCCACGGCGGCGCGGATCGAGCTCGTCCAGGTGCGGAAGCCGGGGTTGGACCGCGCCAGCGCGAGCGCGGCTTCCGTGGTCGGCAGGGAGAAGCTCACGGGCGCGACGGAATGCTCGCTCAGGACCTGCAACACGGACTCCGCCGCCGGGACATGGCCCCCCGGATTGCCGCGGATGTCCACGATCAGCCCTCCCGCCGGAGCCCGCGCCACCATCCGCGCCACCCGCTCGGCGAACAGCCGCGCGCCTGAGACGTTGAAGGAGTAGATCCGCAGATACCCGTACGAACGGCTGCGGATCCGCAGCGTCCGGTAGGCGACGACACCGCGGAGTGCCCGCGGGGACGGACGCCGCGCCTGGGACGGCGCGAACAGCGCGCGCTTGATCTGGCGCGTGGCTTCGTTGCCTGCGTCGATGCCGAGGCTCGTCGCCAGCGTGGGCACCGGGTCCTGCGCCCGCCCCGCGCGCCACTCGGCGGCACGCACCCGCCACGGGATACGCGTCTCGCGGCGGCGCCCGGCCCGGGTGCGATAGGACAGCAGCACCCAGTGCTCGTCGGGTGGGGGACCGGTGCGCAACGAGCGCAGCGTCAGCGACTCCAGCCCGCGTGCCAGCCGTGCGTCCGGGTTGGAGCCTCCCTGGGCGGCTGCGTTCCGTTCGATGGCGCGCTCGATCGGAACGCCGTTCCAGGTCTCCAGCTCGGCGCCGACGTCGAATCCCGCATGCGCCAGTGAACGGTCGATCTTGGAGACGATGTGGTGCGGCCTCCCGTCGGGGTCGGTACAGCGCTCGACGAGGAAGCCCAGCGTCGCCACATGACCGCGGTACGGGTCGGGCAGCTGGTAGACGGTGTGCAGGTCGCGCAGTTCGCGGAAGACACCAGCGAGCTCGGCGTGGAACTGCGGTTCGCTGAGCTGCCGGAGGCGGCGTTCGAGCAGCCGCAGGCGCTGGACCGGATCGATGGCGTGCATTGCCCGCTTGAGCGGAAGGTGGACGTACAGCTCCTCCAGCAGTGTCCGGGCGGCGGCCACCAGCTGATAGCGGTCCGCGAGCGGCAGCGGGTCGGCGGCGGCCCGGTCCATGAACGCGTCGAGCGCGATCGACTCCGGCAGCGTCCGGGCGGGCTGCGCCACTGTCGCGCTCATGCGTAGTACCCGGCGAGGTGCTGGAGCTCGGGCACACCGCTGCGGGCCACGGCGGCGAAGTAGGCCGCGTCGTGGGTCAGCGGGTCCAGCCGCGGGACGACCAGGTCCGGCGGGACCTCGCCCGCGGCGGCCATCGCTCCCGTATCGCCTTCCGGCATGTCGCCGAACAGGACGAGCGGCGCTTCGGGATCGTCCAGCGGACCGCCCCAGTCCGCGAGGGCGTCCTGCGCGGCGCGCCAGGCGGCCACCGGGTCGGTCCGCACCTTCTCCAGCGCGCGTTTGACGCCGGGCCAGTCGAGCTCGGCGTCGCTCCGGTCCGGCTGACGCACCGCCACCCGGCGCTTGAGCCCGGCCACCGTGAGGGTGTCGGTGTGTGTCGCCCCGGCGGCGGTCATCAGCCCCGGTGTCCCGTAGAACGGCCGACCGCGCACCAGCACCAGCCGTACGTGGCGCTCGGTCGCGTCGATCAGGTTGCGGTACACGTCCTGTGCCGGGTCGTGGCGTTCGAGTACGAGCAGATCCGCGGCGCTGCCCCGGCGCAGCCGCCCCACGTGCGGCCCCCAGGCGGTCGCCAGCGCATCGCCGGGGTTCGCGGTCACCATGTCGCACAGCTCCCGGTCGCTGAAGTGCCCGCCGAGCTCCCGACGGTTGACGGCGTCGGCGACCTTGAGCTCGCCGAGCACATGTTTGGTCCCCGACGGCGACCAGTCGGAGCCGAGCGCGATCCGCAGCCCCTTCTTGTCCGCCTCCACCACGTTCGTCGTCTCGTGGTAGAGCCAGTAGTTGGAGAACGGCGACCATACGACCGTCCCCTGCTCCGCCCTGTTGACCGTCGCCACCGCGTCCTGCCACATCGCGAAGTCGGCGGCGGTCAGCGCGGTGCTGTGCACGCCGATCAAGCCCGGCTTCAGACACGGCTCGAGATCCTCGAACTCGTCGTGGACGGTCGAGCCACGCCGGCCCTCCGCGACGTGGTAGATCAGCACGCGGGTGCCGTCGAGCTTGTCCGCCCGCTTGTCGCGCAGCTCGTCGGCATCGAGCTGGAGCGCCGCGGTCATCACCATGTCGGTGCCCGACGGCAGCTTCTCGTTGTCGACGATCCGCAGCAGCCAGCCGTCGACCGGGCGCGTGGAGTGTGGGGCTCCCTGGATGGCCGTTGTTCCGCCGATCAGCGCTTTGACCTCGACGTATTTGACCAGCGCCTCGGGCGCGGCCTGTTGGAGCACCTTGGCGGGCCAGGTGATCGACGTGGAGTAGTCGGGCGGCTCGTCCTCCTTGACCCAGCGGTCGTGGTGCAGATACGGGACGCCGACCGCCTCCCACAGCGGAAGCGTGTTGTAGCCGAGGTGGTTGTGGAGGTCGATCAGGCCCGGGAGGATCAGCCCGTCCGTGTCGATCCGCGGCGCGCCGGAGAACCCCGCGGGCGGGTCCTGCCCGGCCGAACGCACCGCGGCCAGCCGGCCGTCGTCGCCGACGTACACGGCGCCGGGGTCGAGAATCCGGTGGTCGTCGTCGAAGGTGACGACCGTGCCGCGGAGTACGAGCGCCATCAGCCCGGTGCCTTCCAGACCAGCGTGTGACCGTCGTCCGGCGTCGGGCGGCTGACGGAGTTGTGCGCTCCGCTCGGCTTGGCGCGTACCCAGGCGTCGTCGCCCAGGAACGCGGGCGCACCGAAGGGCAGATCGTGCCGGGGGACGGCGCTGTGGTCGGACTCTTCGAAGTCGGCTCCGTAGTTGGGTCCGGTGTTGTCGCCGTCGTCGTCCGGCGTCACGATCGGACGCAGCTGTGTGACGGCGTCCCGCCATGTGTCGAGCAGTGCCTCCGCGTCATGGCTGGACGGGTGGGGGACCTCGACGAGCGTGACCTGCGGGCGGGTCGTCCACAGCCGCACTGCCTCCTGGGCCATGAACCCCATCGCGACGACGGCCTCCAGCGTCGGGTCCGTCGCCCGGTCGAAGACCGCGTTGCGCCACTGTGTCTGTGCCGGATCGTCCAGACGGTCCTTCATCGCGAACGCCTGGCTCGGATGCACCGCATACGCCCACGCGTTCAGGCAGACGTAGGAGCGGGTCAGTCCCAGCTTGCTGAGGAAGCCCTGTACCCGCTGACCGGCGTTGCCGACCAGGCTGCGCCCGGCGATCCGCTCGGTCGGTCCCGGGTCCGAAGCCACGATCAGCACGCGGGCCGAACCGTCGAGCCGGCCACGGTAGAAGACCGGCCCCCAGTCGTACCAGAACGCCGATCGGACGGGCGGGTCGGGCACCTGCGCGAACAGCTCGGCGAACTGGGCCGTCGGCCCGCGGTCGAACTCCGGCATCACTCAGCGCCTCCTCGCGTCCGGACGGACCCGCCGAATCCGCACGGCCCTCCGTGCTCCCGTGCCGCCGGAGCACAGGTGGCCAGGTCCGACTCCATGAATCACTCCACTCAGCCCGGCACAAACCGCGGCCGCCGCCAACTGGACGAGAGGAGAGAGACGAGGGGAGAGAGACGAGTGAGAGACGAGGAGAGAGCCGAGGACAGCTCGGAGAGCCCGCTCCCTCCGAGAGGGGGCCCTCAGGCCCCCTTACCGGGGTGGCGGCGCCTGCTGCGGCCGGAGTGTGAGGACTCCTTCTGCCGGCTCTCCCTCTGCAGGTCCTCGTCCTGTCGGCGCTCGCCATGATCGCGGGCGTGCCGGGCGGCGACGTCCTCCGCCGTGGGAAGACCCGTCACCTGAAGCTCCGGCAGCACCATGGCCGGGTCGCGGAGCGGAGTGGCCGGGTCCGGCGGCAGCACGCCGAAGGCGCCGGCGGGGTCCGCTGCCGTCCCGCTACGGGATCGCCGGGCGGCGGGCCGGAACGTGGGGGCGACCTCTTGCTCCGCCCCACGACGTGCGCCCTGGCCGTGCGCGGCTGCCTCCGACTCTCCGGCGGCGGCAGCCAGTGCCGCCTCGGCACTGGAGGGGCCCGCGCGGGTTTCGGAGGCGTCGATGCCCTCGGTGTCCTCGGGCTGCTGTGCACGTTCCAGGAAGCGCAGGAGCTCGACGGGGAAGGGAAGCACAAGGGTGGAGTTCTTCTCGGCCGCGACAGCCGTGATGGTCTGGAGCAGCCGGAGTTGCAGAGCCGCGGGCTGCACGGACATCTGCTGGGCCGCTTCCGCCAGCCGCTTCGACGCCTGGAGCTCCGCGTCCGCGTTGATGACGCGCGCCCGGCGTTCACGGTGGGCCTCGGCCTGGCGGGCCATGGACCGTTTCATGGTGTCCGGCAGCGACACGTCCTTGATCTCGACCCGGTCGATCTGCACGCCCCAGTCGACGGCGGGGCTGTCGATCATCAGCTCCAGCCCCTGGTTGAGCTTCTCCCGGTTGGAGAGCAGATCGTCCAGGTCGCTCTTTCCGATGATCGACCGCAGAGAGGTCTGGGCCATCTGCGAGACGGCGAACTGGTAGTTCTCGACCCGGATGACCGCGTAGGCCGGTTCGACCACCTTGAAGTAGACGACCGCGTCCACGCGCACCGTCACGTTGTCCCGGGTGATGCCCTCCTGGGCCGGCACGGGCATGGTGACGATCTGCATGTTCACTTTGCGCAGCCGGTCGACGCCAGGAACGATCAGCGTCAGTCCGGGCCCCCGGACGTCCCGGAGCAGGCGCCCGAAGCGCAGCACGACACCACGCTCGTACTGCTTGATGATGCGGACCGCTGACAGAAGACCCAGGGCCGCCAGCGCGCCCACGACGACGATGACAGCTATCAGTACTTGGAGCATCTCGGCACCTACCATCCCGTGCTCCCGAGCAGGTAATACCAGCGTAGATCCGCCCAACCCACGCATGCGAGCCCGACCCTTTGTGCCCAGCTGCTTACGCAGGGCGACAGTCTTGCGCCCCGCAGGGGCGCGGGGAACTGCGCGACCAGCCACAAAGCACTCGCAGTCCGCAAGCGCCCGGCATGGGCACCTGCGCGCCCGGCGATCACCAGATCGCCGCCGTAATCTCGGTTGTGACCGGAAAGCAAGCTTGGCGGACCGGGAAGGCACAGATTGTGGAGCCACAGGCAGGCGTGGAGCCGCAGGCAGCCTTGGAGCGGATCGCGTTCCTGTTGGAGCGCGCTCAGGCACCGACGTACCGCGTGCGCGCCTTCCGTACGGCCGCGCAGGTGCTGGCCGGGCTCCCGCCGGGCGAGGCCGAGGAGCGCGCGGCGGCCGGCTCGCTGGAATCACTGAAGGGCGTAGGGCCGCGGACCGCGCAGGTCGTGCAGGAGGCGCTGGAGGGCGACGTACCGCGCTACCTGGCGAAGCTGGAGGCCGAGTCGGCGCAGGAGGCCCCGCTGCCCGAGGCGGCAAGGGAGTTGCGGGCGGCGCTGCGCGGCGATTGTCATCTGCACTCGGACTGGTCCGACGGCGGCAGCTCCATCGAGGAGATGGCCGCGACGGCAAAGGCGCTGGGGCACGAGTGGGCGGTTCTCACGGACCACTCGCCGCGGCTGACGATCGCAGGCGGCCTGACCGCGGACCGGCTGCGCGCGCAGCTGGAGGTGGTCGCGCAGGTGAGCGAGCAGCTGTCGCCCTTCCGGCTGCTGACCGGCATCGAGTGCGACATTCTGGAGGACGGCACCCTCGATCAGGAGGAAGAGCTGCTGGCCAGGCTCGATGTGGTGGTGGCTTCGGTGCACTCCGTACTGCGGATGCCCAGGGAGCAGATGACGCGGCGCATGGTCCGCGCTGTCCGTAATCCTTTGGTGGACGTTCTTGGGCACTGCACCGGGCGGCTGCTGTCGGGAAGGCAGCGACCGGAGTCGGAGTTCGACGCGGAGGAGGTCTTCGCCGCCTGCGCGGAATCCGGCACGGCAGTGGAGATCAACTGCCGTCCGGAGCGCAGCGATCCGCCGCGCCGACTGCTGCGGCAGGCCCTCGACGCCCAAGCGCACTTCGCCATCAACACCGACGCACACGCCCCCGGTCAGCTCGACTGGCAGGCGGGCGGCTGTGCCCGGGCGGCCGCGTGCGGCGTGCCTGCCGAGCGTGTCGTCAACACACTGCCGGTCGGCGAACTGTTGCGCTGGGCAGATGAGGGTTGACGCGCCCCATGGGCAACCGCCACCGGTGGCGTGCCGCGCTCACCGCACCGCCGACCACGGCGCTCAACGACTGGCTCGGCGGTCGCGTACGTGAATCTTCACTCTGGCGTCTACACCGAGCACGGGGAGCGTTCGAGCCGTGTGGGGCAAGTCGATATGGCAGAAGTAGTCCCCGCCCTCCGCCTCCATTGCCACCGGCCGACGCTGCGCTGCGGGGAGGCCCTCGGTGATGGGGTCGAAGCTGTCGCTGGAGCCCTCGACCATGGAATTCCACGCCGCCCATGCCTGGAGGTCGTTTTCCTTCGTGTCAGGCTCGATATCGACAATGAGGGAGTCACTCCAGGCGGGGACCTGTTCGAGGTGATCGGCGAAGCGGAAATGGCCGTTCTCTCCGTCGAGTTTGAACACGCGCAGGGTGATGCTGTAGCGCATTCGTGGCGCAGCGCTCTTGTCGGAGGGGATGCCCGGTTCGGCGTGGGCCGGTTCGAGGAGAAATGTGCTGACCAGCGGAACGATGCCTTCGGTCTTTCCGCTCAGACGCCGGATTTCTCGACCGAGTTGGATGGGGCACCAATGGGAAGCCTGCTGTTCGCTGATGATGACCGGCAGGCCGCGGATTGCGAGCCGCATATCTGCCTGCCACTGGTCGTCGTCCCCGGCGGCAGGTAGGCCGGCGAGGCCGACGATCACCTGCCAGGGGCCGAAGAGAAAGCGTCGCAGGTTCTGGTAGCCCTCCTCCGAATTCACCTCTCCATAGGGGCCGGAGTGAGAACGGTAGACATGGGCACGGTGTGCACGGCGCACATAGGCGCGGTCGATGCGCACCAGGCCGTCGCTCTTCGGGCCGACGGTCAGCCGGGCGAGCCCGTAGTCCTTGGGGTTGGTGCCCACGAGACAGAAGATGTCCTCGGCGGCGAACGCCTCTTCCGGGACGGTCTGCGGATCGAAGCGGGACGAGCGCGGGGGAACGTCCCCGAAAGTCGCCCCGGGCTGAAGGTAGCCGTACATCTTCTCCGGGGCGAAGATGTCCGAACCCGCCGGCCCGAACGTCTGCTGTACCCAGTCGAGGGCATCGAGCTGGTAGTCGATGCCGCCGTGCGGGGTGCCATAGGTGAAGAACTTCGCCACCAGGTCCTTCGCCGGCAGGCGGGACCGACCGTCGTCCTGGGGCTGGAAGCAGATCTTCTGCATCATGCAGCGCACGACGAGGCCACCCATCGAGTGGGCCACCAGACAGACCTTGGGGGCGCCGGTCTTCTGCCGGATCAGCGTGATCAGGTCGTACAGCCCGGCGGCTGCGGCTTCGATGTTGAAACCGTCGGCGGTCACCCGGTGGTGGATCTTGCTGAAGACACGTTCGAACAGGTTCTCGTGCGGAGGCGGAAGAAAGGTGGTCGCTGCCTGGTCGTAGAACCGGTACACCCACAGCGAGGCCGGCGGAAGTGCCGCGTCGGCGGCGCCGAGCAGGTACCGGTGCTGGTCCCCCTGCACGAGCAGCTGGTAGCCCTCGTCGCCCATCAAGCGCAGCAGTGGGCCCTCGAACTGGTAGAAGTGGGGGTCGCCGTCCCCGCCGACGCGTACGTGCGTGGCACCGTGGTTGAACCCGTAGAAGGGGTCGTCCACGGCGGTGTCGATGCCCGCCGTCGGCCCGGCGTACCCCCGCACATAGATGATCGGCAACCTGTCCACGCAGTACCTCCCGAAGCGCGTGCTGTGCAAGGAACCACCGGAAGACCTTCCGGCGCAGGCGCAGCTCGGCCTGCCGCGCACAGCGTGCCGTGCGGATGCCGGTGACATGCGCAGCGCCGCAGCCCAGCGCGGTCACACCAGCCGGACAGCGCACACAAGGGGTGCAGATGAGCGCGGGCTGCCCGGTGCGGCACGCTCCGACGCGGCGCCCGTGACCACTCACTGCCGGCGCATCCACTCCCGTACCGGCGCTCCGCCCGGCATGTGACGGTCCTCCGAGATCCTCCGCGGGGCGGCCCGCTCCGGCGTCAGTGCTCCGGCCGGAAGACCGGAAGGGCGGTAGGCCGGAGGGGGGTGAAGGCCAATCAGACCTGGATGTAAGGGAGTTGGCGGGACGGTGGGCGGATGTTCCGCCGTCGCACCGGGTATTGACGTCGCGGGGCGGGTGGAGGTGGGGTGGGCTCGCTCCACAGAAGTTCTCTCCCCCACAGAAGTTCCCCCCACAGGAGGCCAGTTCATGGAAGGCAGCTCCACCCCACCCTCCGACGCCGGTGGTGCGAAGGGTCCGATACACAAGCGCCCGCGCCGCATCCGCGTGGTGGTGACCACGCTGGCCGTTGTCGGCGGGCTGACGTGTGCAGCCGTGGCGACGCCGTCGTTCGCCGCGTACGAGGACGACGCCAAGGGCGCCCACAAGGCGCGGCAGGCCGCGTTCACCTCTCCGTTCACCGGGCTTCCGGCGAAGGAGAATCCCGTACTCGCTGTCAAGATCGACAACCATAAGGACGCCCGCCCGCAAACCGCGCTCGAGGACGCCGACATCGTCGGCGTGGAGAAGGTGGAGGGCGGACTGGGCCGGCTGTTCGCCATCTATTCCAGCCACTACCCCAAGACGATGGGCCCGGTGCGCAGCGCCCGCGAGTACAACGTCGAGCAGATGCAGATGTTCCAGCGCCCCGCGCTTGCCTACTCGGGTGCACGCAAGGCCGTCGTCGACAAGATCAAGAAGTCGCCGCTGTACGGGGTCTCGCACGACGACTACCCGGACGTGTACGAGCGCGGCGGCAGCAACGAGCCCCCGCACAACCTCTACGGCCTCCCCGAGAAGATCCTCGACAAGGCGCCGAAGGCGAGCAAGGCCGGCGACATCGGCTTCCGTTTCGGTGCCGAACCGAGCGGTGGGACGCCGACCGACGAGCAGACGGTCGACTACGGCTCGTCCAAGACCACCTTCAACTGGTCGGCGAAGGAGGGGCGTTGGCTGGCCTCCTTCGACGGCGAGCCTGCGAAGGGCACGTCCGGGAAGCGGCTCGGCGGCAAGACCGTGATCGTCCAGAAGACCGATATGCCGCCGGACTCCAGCGGCGAGACGCCGTACATCGAGACCGTCGGCAGCGGTGAGGCGACCGTGCTGCGCGACGGCAAGGCGTTCAAGACGAAGTGGCAGCGCAAGAGCGCGGCCGGCGACACCACCTTCACCCTGTCGAACGGCAAGCGGATGCCCTTCGACAAGGGCCAGGTCTGGCTCGTCTACCAACAGCGCTGACGCGCTGTCGTACGCGGCCGTCCACAGGGTCGTGCCGGGTGACCGCAAGTGCCACCCGGCACGACCTGGTTCCGGTCCCCGCCGACGGGGTCTTCAGCCTCTGGGGCGGGACGGCGGGCATCCGCCTCGCCGATCACCCGACCCGAGCGGCGACGATTCGCGCACATTCCAGGGACTCGGCATCCGTGGTGTCCACCTCCACGTCGTAGACGACGCCCCGGTGGACCGTCTCCGCCTGTGACGCGGCCATCCCCCGTGCCCGGTCGCCGCGGGCGATCTCGCGGCCCGCAGCGACCGTGCTCGCACATCTGACGCCGACCCAGAGCACGTCGAGTCCGTCAAGAGCCTGCTGCCACCGCTGCTGGGATGCCGCACCGCCGAGGAAGACGTCATCGATGATGATCCGGGCGCCCGCGCGGGCCATCGCGGCGGTTCCTTCCCGCCACGCCGCCTCCAGGTCGCGGAACACGGGCCCGACACTCACTCCGCCGTCCGCAGCGAACGTGATGCCCACGTCCGATGTCTGCATGGCCGCGGGCATCGCCTCGACCAGCGTGTCGACTCCGACGGCAAGCCATGGCTCCGGCAGGACCGCCTGCAGACACCGGGTGATCCCGGACTTGCCCGAGCTGGATCCGCCGTTCAACACGATCACCTGAGTTGTCACCGCGCCACGATAGGAGCACCGCTCACGACGCCATACCGAATTACGGGCAGGCTTGTTTGCCGCACCCGGCGCGGCCAACCGTTCCGGGACCGGACCAACCACCGCGGCGGTCGGGACGACGCGGCCGGAACGGATGTGACACCGCCTTGAGCGGCGACTGGCGACCGAGGGAATCGAAGCGCGTTCGAAGCGCTTCGACGGGAGTTGATATCGTGACGCCGGCGTGTCGAGAGGCCAGGAGCTGCGGCCGAGTCGTCGGTCCCGGCAGCGCGGACCGTTCGTCGGCCCGGGTGGGAATGCCGCTCCGCAGGGACGCCGAGTCGTCGTCGGCCGCTGCCCAGGTAGGGGTGCCCCCGCGCCGTGCTCCGGGAGTGAGGGAGGATTCAGGGATGAGCCGGGCCACCATCTACGACGTCGCCGAGCGTGCCCAAGTCAGCATCTCCACAGTCTCGTTGGCACTCAACGCGCCGACGAAGGTGCGAGCCACCACGCTGAGCCGCATCATGACCGCGATCGACGAGCTCGGCTTCACCCCGCGCGCCGATGCGGCGTCCCGGGCCCGAAAACGGGCGGGCCGGATCGGTGTCATGGCGCCGTTCACGACGTATCCGACGTTTGCCCGGCGGCTCGAAGGCGTGTTTGAGGCCGTCAACGGCCTGGAGTACGAGGTCGTCGTCTACGACGAGATCTCCGCCGCAGCGGCCGCGCCCGTGCTGGCCGGCCTTCCCGTCACCCACCGGCTGGACGGCCTGCTGGTCATGTCCCTGCCGCTGACGCCTGACGTGGCCGAGCGGCTGCGGGCCAAGACGCTGCCGACGGTACTGGTCGAGCTCGCCCGCCCGGACTTCAGCAGCGTGAGCATCGACGACGCGGCCGGCGGGCGGCTGGTCGCCGAAGAGCTGATCGCCGCGGGCCACACCCGGTTCGGCTTCGTCGGCGAGACCCAGGCGGCCCCGGACTTCGCCTCACAGTGCCGGGAGCGGCTCGCGGGCTTCCGTGCCGGGCTGCGCGACGCGGAGCTCGACCTTCCGGACTCCCGGGTGCGGCTCGTCGAGAACAGCGTGGACGCCGCAGCGCAGGCCGCCGCGGAGCTGCTGGAAGCGGAGGAGCCGCCGACGGCCGTCTTCGCCCACGACGACTATCTGGCGGCCGGTGTGCTGCGGGCAGCGCGCGCCTGCGGGCTCCGCGTCCCCGACGATCTCGCGGTGGTCGGCTTCGACGACGGGGACTTCGCGGAGGCACTGGAGCTGACGACGGTGCGGCAGCCGTTCCGGGAGTCGGGCCGCGTCGCCACACAGATACTGCTCGACCGCGTACGCGAACCCGACCGGCCGATCCAGCGCACCCGTCTCGAACTCTCCTACGTTCGGCGCGGCACGGCCTGACCCGCTACCGTACGGCCTGACCAGCGCCGTACGCCCTCTCCCGGCGCCCGGCAAAGGTCCGGACCGGCGCGCCCTCCGGCACCGACCGCCACCCGACGGCCGAGCGGCTTCCGCATGTCTCGAAGGACCTTTCGAAGTGCTTCGATCAAAATGTTGACGGGCGGTGCGGCGCCTGCCTAGCCTTTCGACCCGTGACATCGCAGCCAACGACCGGGAGGCCCAATCGGGCCCGGCCCCATGGCCGTTCCGGCACCGACGGGCTCAGGGACCCGAAGACGGTCCGGTGTTCCGGCGACTCCGAAATACGAGAAGCGCGGCTGCGGCTTCTTCGACGTCGTCCTGGTCACCGGGGCCGGCAAGACCGACGGTTTCCCTCTCGACCGGGGCGGACACCGTGCGCTCGGTGAAGTCCTGGTGACCGAGTGCTCCGCCGCGGGTGCCGGGCGCTGAATGCCCGGACCCCGGCGGGACCGTCCACGCCTGGCCATGCCACGATCGCACCTGCTTGTGCGCTTTTCCCTTCTGCCCTTTTCACCATCACACACCTTGGAGAGTGAGGCTTGACCGCCGAAGCCCTGCCCGCCGAGCTCCGGCGCGCCCTCGTGCAGCTTGCCCGGACGCCCCGTCTGCTGGTCGCCAGCGACTACGACGGAACCTTCGCGCCGATCGTCCCCGACCCGGCGGAGGCCAGGCCGGTGCCCGAGTCGGTGCATGCGCTGCGTTCGCTCGCGGCCCTGCCCGCCACCACCGCCGCGCTGATCTCCGGACGCGCCCTGCGCGACTTGGCCACCCTCTCCCGGCTGCCCGCCGAAGTGCATCTGGTGGGCAGCCACGGCTCGGAGTTCGACATCGGCTTCGTCCACCAGCTCGACCCCGAAGCGGCCCGGCTGCGGGCCGAGCTGCAGCGTGCGCTGGAGGAGGTCGCGGCGCAGGCGTCCGGCGTGACGCTGGAACCCAAGCCGGCCGGCGTCGCGGTGCATCTGCGGCGTGCCGAGGCCGGGACGGCACAGCGGGCACTGGAAGCGGTCCGCTCCGGCCCCGCCACGTGGCAGGGCATACACGTCACCGAGGGCAAGGCCGTCATCGAGCTGTCGGTGATAGCGACCGACAAGGGGAATGCCCTGGACACGCTGCGCCACCAGGTGGGCGCCAGCGCCGCGGTCTACTTCGGTGACGACACCACCGACGAGCGTGCCTTCGCCCGGCTGCAAGGTCCGGACGTCGGGATCAAGGTCGGCGAGGGCGACACCGGGGCCCAGTACCGCATCGCCGACGCCACCGAGGTCGCCACCGCGCTGGCGTTCCTGCTGGAGGAGCGGCGCGCCTGGCTCTACGGCCAACAGAGCCCGCCGATCGAGCGGTTGACGATGCTGGCCAACGAGCGCACCGTCGCCCTGCTGACCCCGGACGCCCGGCTGACCTGGATGTGCCACCCCGGCCCCGACTCCGCCGCGGTGTTCGCGGATCTGCTGGGCGGCCCCGGTGCCGGACACTTCTCCGTCCGGCCCCGCTCGCTCCCCGGGCGCCGCGCGGCAGGCGCTGCGAACCCGGCGGGCGGCGCACCACGCAGCCCGCTGCCGCTGGGGCAGCGCTATGTACCCGGGACCATGACCGTCGAGACGCGCTGGTCCCGTCTGCTGGTGACCGACTACCTCGAACACGGGCTGCCCGGCCACCGCACGCAGCTGGTCCGTGTGCTCACAGGCAGCACCGCGGTCGCGGTCGAGTTCGCCCCCCGCCCGGAGTTCGGCCAGGTACCGGTACGGCTGGTGGCGGAGGCGGAGGGACTGCGCATCCTCGGCACCGCCGAGCCGATGGTGCTGCGTTCGCCGGGGGTGCGCTGGGAGGTCACCTCCGACGGCGTGAACGAGACCGCGCACGCCGTCGTGGAACTCACCGAGGGGCACCCGGTCGTGCTGGAGCTGCGGTGCGGCACCGACGATCTGACGGCGGCCCCGACCGCGGAGGCGGACCGCCGCGAGGTCGCCGACCGGTACTGGTCGGACTGGCTGAGCAAGCTCAACCTCCCTGACTGCGAGCGCGACCTGGTGGCCCGCTCGGCGCTCACCCTGCGCGGCCTGTGCGACGCCGACAGCGGCGGCATCATGGCTGCGGCCACCACCTCGCTGCCCGAGGAGATCGGTGGCGTCCGCAACTGGGACTACCGCTACTGCTGGGTGCGTGACGGCTCGATGACCGCGCAGGCGCTGGTCACCCTCGGCTCGACCGCCGAGGCCGAGGCGTTCCTCGACTGGCTGCACCGGGTACTGGACACGCTGCCCGGCCCCGAGCGGCTGCACCCCCTCTACACCCTCCAGGGCACCGGCCTGGGCCCGGAGGCCGTGATCGACGGCCTTCCCGGGTACGCCGGCTCCCGGCCCGTCCGGGTCGGCAACCTCGCCGATCAGCAGGTCCAGCTGGATGTGTTCGGCCCGGTCGTGGAACTCGTCGCCCACCTGGCCGAGGCCACAGGCCGGATCCGCGACCGCGACTGGGAGCTGGTCGAGGGCATGGCAGCTGCCGTCTCCCGACGCTGGAGCGAGCCCGACCACGGCATCTGGGAGGAGCGTGACAAGCCCCGGCACCACGTCTACTCCAAGGTCATGTGCTGGGTGACCCTGGACCGCGCGGTGAAGCTTGCCGGGATCTACGACCGCAGCGCCGACCCGTCCTGGGCACCGCTGCGGGACCGGATCGCCAAGGACGTCCTCGACAACGGCTGGAGCCCGGACGCCCAGTCGTTCACCACGGCCTACGACGGCCTCGACCTCGACGCGGCATCCCTGCACGTCGGGCTCTCCGGCCTGATCGACCCCGACGACGAGCGGTTCGCCGCCACCGTCACCGCCATCGAGTCCGAACTGCGCAGCGGCTCCACCGTCTACCGTTACCGACGCGACGACGGCCTGCCCGGCGACGAGGGCGGCTTCCACCTGTGCGCGGCCTGGCTGATCGAGGCGTATCTGCTCACCGGGCGCCGCACCGAAGCAGGGGAGCTCTTCCAGCAGATCGTCGACACGGCCGGCCCCACCGGGCTCCTCTCCGAGGAGTACGACCCGATCGCCGAACGCTCCCTGGGGAACCATCCCCAGGCTTACTCCCACCTGGGCCTGGTCCGCTGCGCCCAACTGCTCGCGCACTGACCGGACACGGTGCCGGGGCCGCCCGGCCTCGGCACCGTCTCTCCCGGTCGGTCACAGTGGCCGGTCGGGCAGGCTGATCACGTGCCAGGGTGCCCGGTTCCAGGGGCTGGCGGGATTGGCGGGGTCCAGCAGGGTGCGGAGGTGGGCGTCGGAGACGGCCTGCGGGGCGGGGAAGCCCTCGTCCGCGGTGGCGCGCAGCCCCTCCATCCACACTTTGCGCACCAGCAGATAGTCCGTCGCGAACGCCCGCCACGAGTCGTATGCGGCGACCGTGGGCATGACGGTGGCGCGCAGCAGTTGCCAGGCGGTCGGTGCGTCCAGGTGTCCGGCGGCGTAACCCTTGCGGACGACGTCGACGTAGAGGGCCACGTCCCAGGCCACCGGGTCGGCTCCCGTCTGTGCGCGCAGCGGCGCCCGGTAGCCCTCGCTGAGCAAGTCGTCCAGCCTGTACAGCAGTTCCCCGCGGTCCGGGATCTCCCACTCTTCCCGCAGCCAGCGCTCTGCCTCGGCGTCATCGCGGTGCCGGAAGGGGTACAGGGTGGTGCGCGAGGCGTCCCGCCCTCGGTTGACCGGAGCGGACAGGGAGACCTGCCACAGCTGGTGGGCGGACAGGGGCGGTTCGTACGGCGGTTGGGGGCTGCGCCGGCGGCGGAACGGCTCGAACATCTG
Organism: Streptomyces sp. 3N207; assembly: GCF_052246355.1. Taxonomy (NCBI): domain Bacteria; kingdom Bacillati; phylum Actinomycetota; class Actinomycetes; order Kitasatosporales; family Streptomycetaceae; genus Streptomyces; species Streptomyces sp. 3N207. Next base: position 296,368 of record NZ_JBQQBV010000009.1, read on the forward strand.
GACCATGTTGCGGCACCCTACTGGGCGGCCCTCCCACCACGGCACGGACGGGTGCCGACGGCGTTCACCACGGGGACGCCGGAGCCGAGCGAACGGAATCTGCCGACTTTCGGCGGCTCCCTGAAGCCTCCCGGGCGGTCCTGGCGCGCAGGTGGCGGCAAGAGCGGTGGCCTGATCACTTCGAACGCCCGGGAGCAGGGCCCAGGCCCTCTCCCTCGTGCGGTGTACCGGCTCTAGTGTCCTCAACACACAGTGCTGCTTTTACTACTGTCTGGAGTCGACATGTTCGCTCGCGCCGCCCGCAGGATCCTGACCACCATCGCCGTCACGGCACTCACCGGCACCGCTCTGGCCGTCGCGCCCGCCGCCGCCGACTCCTCGACACGGGCCGTACCCGCGGGCGAGTTCACCGCCGTCAGTCAAGTGACCGGCAACTACATGATCCCCGACGACACCAAGGGAAATCCGGGCACCTATCTTCAGGTCTATCCCCGCACTGCCCCCAAGGACTGGAAGACCACCTGGCGCTTCGTCCGGGTCGCCACCTCCGACGGGCGGCCGGTCTATCAGCTGCAAAGCTCCGCCGGGGCGTGCGCCACCAACGAGAACGGTGAGAACAGCATCGTCCATCTCCGCGACTGTTCCGGCTCCACTCGGAACAAGGACCAGTGGTGGCTCCTGGAGCACGTCCCCGGCACCGATCCCCAGGACCCCGACTACGGCATCGTCTCCTACCGCGACGAGGACCTGGCGCTGACCGCCCGCGGCGAAGGCGACACCTACATCGACCTCAAGCGGATGTGGGGTGACCACCCCTCGCAGCGCCAGGGCTGGCACTTCTACTCCGCCTGAGCATCCGCTCCCGGGGGGAGGGACGGGCCGCTCCCTCCTCCCGGGTCCCTGGGCCCCCGGGCGAGTCCGCGGTCAGCCGACCAGTTCCTTGGTGATGCGCTCCAGCATCAGTGCCGACGACTCGCGGGCCCGCTCCTCCCAGGCGAAGACGCAGGCGGTGGCGACGCCGTCGAAGCCGAGCTCGCGCAGGGTGCCGAAGAAGGTGTCCCAGTCCACCTCGCCCTGGCCGATGTCCAGGTGCTGATGGATGCGGGCTGGAGTGCCCGGCGGGTTGAGGATGTAGCGCAGTCCGGACGAGCCCTTGTGGTTGAAGGTGTCCGCGATGTGCACATGCCGGAGCTTGTCGCCCGCATAGCGCAGCATCGCCGCGATGTCGGCACCTGGCTGCGCGGGCCCGGAGAGGTGGAAGGAGTGCGGGGCGCAGTAGAGGTAGCCCACCCAGGGCTTGTTGACGGCCCGGACGAGTTCGACCGCGGGGGCGTTCTCCTCGCAGAAGTCGTCGGGGTGAGCCTCCAGGTTGAGGGCGATGCCCTCACGTTCGAAGACGGGCAGCAGCTCCTCCATCGAACGCCAGAAAGCGGCCTCGCTCTCCGCGGCCCGCTCCGGGCGGCCGTTGAACTCCGAGTTCATCAGCGGGCATTCGAGCTCGGCCGTGACCTCGATCATCCGCTTCCAGTAGCGCACGGCGGCCTGCCGCTCGGTCTCGTCCGGTGAGGACCACTTGTACAGCGGCAGCACCGAGGAGAGTTGGACGCCGTACCGGCGCAGCGCGCCCTTCAGCTGGGTGACACGTTCGTCGTCCGCACGCGGGTGCAGGAAGAACGGCATGAAGTCGTCACGGGGCGACAACTCGATGTACTCGTACCCGAGTTCCGCGACCGTGCGCACCATCTCGTCCAGCGGCAGCGTGCGGAGCATGTAGGGGTCGAGGGCGATCTTCATGCGGGGCCTCCGTAGATGGCGGGCCGGGGCTTCATATCGACGGCGACGGGCTGCTGGCCCGATTCGAGGGACCGGACCGTGGCGTCCGTGATGACGGTGGCGGCGTAGCCGTCCCAGGCGGACGGGCCGGTGGGCTCCTCGCCCGCCTCCACCGAGGCGACCCACTCGCGGAACTCGGTGTCGAAGGCGTCGGCGAACCGGCCCTTCCAGTCCTGGAGTACGGCCCTACCGTGCTGCCCGGCGGTCCGGATGCCGACGGCCGCCGGGTCCGGCAGCCGGACCAGCCCGTTCTCGCCGACGGTTTCGCACTGGATGTCGTATCCGTACTGGCAGTTGACGAAGACCTCCAGATCGATACGCACGCCCTGCGCTGTTTCGAACAGCATGATCTGCGGGTCCTTGAGGTGCTCGAACCGCTTGCTGGTCGGCCGCGGGGTGAGCACCTGGGCTGAGACGATCTCGTCGTCGAGCAGCCAGCGCAGTACGTCGATCTCGTGCACAGCCGTGTCCTGCGCTGCCATGGCGGAGTGGTAGGAGTCCGGCACGGTGGGGTTCCGGTGGGCGCAGTGCACCATCAGCGGTGTCCCGATGGAGCCGCCGTCCAGCGCCCCCTTCAGCTGCCGGTACCCGGCGTCGTAGCGGCGCATGAAGCCCACCTGGACGAGGCGGCGGCCGTGCGCGCGCTCCGCCTCGACGATGCGCAGACAGTCCTCGACGGTGGTGGCCAGCGGCTTCTCGCAGAAGACGGGCTTGCCGGCCGCGACGGCGTTCAGCACGTGCTCGGCATGGGTGGGGCCCCAGGAGGTGACGAGTACGGCATCGACGTCGTCCGCCGCGATCACTGCCGGACCGTCGGGAAGAGCGCGGGCACCGACCGGGGCCGCCGTCTCGTCGGCCCTGGCGCTGTCGATGTCGGTGACCGCCGTGACTTCGGCGCCCACCACGACATCGGTGAGCCGGCGAATGTGGTCCTGGCCGATCATTCCGGCGCCGATGACCCCGACACGCACAGTCATGGGGATTCCTTTCTACAGTCCCTGGGGCGCCGTCGGCCGACACCGGCCGACGG